>JAAYHM010000179.1 GCA_012735405.1 Tissierellia bacterium
GTGGAGTATTTGGTATAGAAGAATTTCTGGAAGTAAAGGCCATATTTAAGTAAATAGAAAGCACGGTTTTCCCATAAAACCGTGCTTTTTATACTTATTCAACAATATTAACCAAGGTTCCAATCTTTTCTATATAGCATTCCACAACATCACCGGCTTTTAAAAACCTTGGCGGATCAAAGCCCATACCTACCCCCGCAGGTGTGCCTGTAAGTATTATATCCCCAGCCCTTAGGGTAAGTCCCTTGGACAGGTCTGAGATTATATAGGGTATGTCAAATATCATATGTTTAGTGTTAGATTTTTGCCTTATTTCCCCATTTACACTGCAGCTTATATCCAACTCAACTGGAAAGTCTATGAGAGACTTGTGTACAATATAGGGGCCTAGGGGTGTAAAGGTGTCTAAACTCTTTCCTTTAAACCACTGGACATGCTTTTTTTGTATATCCCTGGCTGTTATATCGTTGGCAATGGTATAACCAAATATATATTCTTCAGCCTTTTCCATGGGTATGTCCCTTCCATCCTTGCCAATTACAAGGGCCAGTTCCACTTCATAATCAATGTTTTCACTGTATTCTTTTGGAATTATAACCTTGTCCATATGACCTATACATGGGTCTGCCACCTTGGTAAAATAAATTGGATAATCTGGAATGGCAGTCTTTCCACCAGGCAGGCTTTTTATTTCCAGGGCATGCTCCCTGTAGTTTTTGCCTAAACAGAATATATTTCTTCTTGGATGGGGAATGGGTGCAGTTATCTTTACCCTGTCATAAGGGATTTTTTCTATATTTTCCTTGGATAATACAGCTTTTAAATCCCCAAGGAGGGAATCAGAATAAGTACAAATAAAGTCCAACAGGCTTTCAGGTGTATTTTTGCCTAGAACCTTTAGGAGGGCATTCATGGGGACAATTGAGTTTTCATCTACTATTCCATAGCCTTCCTTGCCATCATATATATAGGATATAAATTTCATAGTAAAACCCCTTTCTATCTGAATTTACTTATATTTTAACATAGATATAGACAGGCAAGTATAGATTCAAATAAAAATACAAGGAGATTACATTTGCAGTCTCCGGTTATAACTTTCAGCGAATTTAAATAAAAAATCCGTTAAAAAATTTGCATGTTTGAGCGAAGCGAGTTTGCAAATTTTAGGATTTTTTATTTAAAGAGCTGTAAAAGTTATCCGGAGACGAAACAGTAATCGACTGTATTTTTATTTGAATGTGTTTACTTTAATTCTAAATAAAATATAAACTAGTTCCTATATTTTGGAAAAATAAACTCTTGTTGTAAAAATTAAAATATAAATTTTCAATGTAGGATATCATTCATTTACATTCCACATATTCTGCCCGCCATAAAGGATGGTATAATAAATAGAAGATATTACTTTGGAGGGGTGAAAAGTATGGATGCTAATTTAATATATATCATATATGGGGATGAGCCTAAATCCATGATAAAAAGGATATTAGAGGAGATAGATCTGGAAGGGGATATAAGCAGTAAGGATTCCTTAATAGGCATCAAGCCCAATTTAGTCCTTGCCAAACCTTCCTCTTCCGGAGCTACAACCTGCCCTCAATTGGTTGAAGGACTGATAGAGTATCTGAAGTCCAAGGGCTATAATAATATAGCCATATTGGAAGGGGCCTGGATAGGGGATAAAACCCAACTGGCCTTTAAGGTTTGTGGATATGAGGATTTATCTAAAAAGTATAATATACCCTTGATAGACTTGCAAAAGGATAGCTACAGTGATTATGAGGTAGAAGGTATGACCCTTTCGGTTTGCGATAGTATAATGGAGCTTGATTATCTGATTAATATGCCAGTATTAAAAGGCCACTGCCAAACCAATATAACCTGTGCCCTAAAGAATATGAAGGGCTGTATTCCAAATAAGGAAAAAAGGCGTTTCCATACCATGGGTTTACACAAGCCTATTGCCTATCTCAATAAGGTTATCAAACAGGACCTTATAATAGTGGACGGCATAATAGGGGATTTAAACTTTGAAGAGGGAGGCAATCCTGTTCAGATGAACAGGGTACTAGTTGGTAAGGATCCAGTACTTATAGACAGCTTTGTTGCACAGCTGCTAGGCTATGATATAGAGGATATTCCATATATAGGGATGGCAGAGGAAATAGGGGTAGGCAGAACAATTTCATCTGACGATAACATAAGGGAATTAAATAAGGATTCAACCCCTATGACCATCCCAAAGACCAGGCTGGTTAAGGAGCTTACAAAAAATGTAGAGGAAAATATGGCCTGTTCAGCCTGCTATGGCAGTTTGGTCCATGCCTTGGATAGATTGAATGATCTGGGTTATCATTATGATGGAAAAATACATATTGGACAGGGTTTTAAGGGCAAGGAGGGAAAAGGCATAGGAATAGGCTCCTGTACCAGGGGCTTTGAAAAGTATCTGCCAGGCTGTCCTCCTAAGGCCAAGGACATAATAGAATTTTTGAAGGATTCTTTTGATTTTTAAATCTCATACAATTGAATAGGCCCGGTGATAATATATATAGGTGATATTATGAATCTATTCAATTATATAGTGGACAGACTTTTTTATATATTAGTTTATCTGTTAAGTATAAGCCTAGTAGTATATATTATGGGCCTGGGTAGTGGCTTTAATATTAGAAATATACTTTATGCCCTTTTGATATCCGGTCTTTTACTGCTTGCATTTTTATCTATAGATTATTTAAGTAAAAGAAAGGTATACAGGGCTGTAAACAGGGGATTAGAAAGTGATGGATTTTATTATATATCCAATATGCCGGCTAGAACCAACAGGGAGCATAAGGCCTTTAAGGAGTTGCTTAGTAGAGCTCATAGGAAGTATGAATATTTATTGGACAAATATAGGGAAGAATACAAATCATATTTGGATTTAAAGAATAAATGGATAAACAATATGAATACTTCAATAGCTGATATTAAACTTTATCTAAAAAATAATGGGGATACAAAGAATTATGAAAATATAGAAGAAGAAATAGAAAAATTATCCCGCAGCCTTGAAATGGATCTTTGTTTTCTAAGGATAATGGGCATTAAATTGGATTTGCAGATGGAGAAAATTAATGTAGAAGATATGGTAAGGGAAGTTATTGATGAAAATAAGGATGCTCTTGTTACTAACTCTATTCATCCAACTATAAAATCTAAAGGGAATTTATTGGTTAAAAGCAATAAATACTGGCTCAAGTTCATAATAAGCCAAGTAATATCTAATTCCATAAAGTATACTAAAATAAAGGATGTAGAAAAGAAGTATATACATATTAGCATATACAGGGAAGAAGAAAGGTCAGTGCTTTCCATAGAAGACAATGGTATAGGCATAGCAAATAAGGATCTGGATAAGGTATTTAACCCCTTCTTTACAGGGGAAAAGGGAAGGGATTATAAATCAATAGGCATGGGGCTTTATCTTGTAAGGGAAGTATGCGACAGATTAGGCCATGGTCTAGAACTTAGATCAATGGAAGGGATAGGAACTATTGTGAGAATATTATTTTATGATTGAAAAAACATATTAAAAGGGACATATTATATGTGTATAGTATGTCCCATTATATGCTTTAAAGTACAATTTTAAATTAACTTCTGCAATACCTGATATATATTTTATGAAAAATATGCTCCCAATTCCCTATTAAATAATCCATCTAATTTACCAAGTTTATTTGTTATTAATTATATTTTTCTTGTGTTTTTATTAATGCAAAATCGCATAAACTTACTATGAAACCTGCAATAATATAAGCAAATATATCATTAAGTCTAAAATAAACTTTTATGTATGCATTACCTAATAATAATATTAAAATGGATATCCACTTTATTTGCCACTTCCCTTTCCACTTTTCAGGAATTCTATAAAATAGCCATAGTGCCTTTGAGTCCAGTTTCTTTAATTGCATTAATAGCAAATCAAAAACAGCTATACTAATAGTTACAACAATTATACCTTTGATATTCACATTCCACCTCCTTAATTAAATTATAATGAACATAATTCGACTTATACGAGATATAATATACTGAATTATATAGTAAATAAGGAATACTATTCTATGATAAATTCTTCTGTTGAAGGCAGACCATTCCATATATATCCATCAGATCTATAGTACTTTCTTTCTATGGAACCGTCCATTTTTACATAGTCTATGACAAAAACCTGCCCTTCTTCTACTGGAACTATGTAATTATTATAAGGCAATACTTGTCCTGTTTTTTTCATATTTTTAAAATCATCATAGGCATTTTCCAAGCGCCAATATTCCCTATAAGCATAATCCTTAAATCCATTTAAGTCCTGCTTTCCAAAATAGCTTGCCTCATAATCCTTATTATTGATAGTAAATGTATCTACCCTAATTGGTTCAACTATTTTTGCCAGGTATGATAGATCCTCTGAATGTACTATATCCCCATAGTGTTCTTTCAATTGTTTTGCCATGCAGGGAACAGATTGAGTCATATACTCCATACCATTAAGATCTGTGTGGGCTGAGCCATAAATCCCCATAATGCTCTCACCCTCCAGTTTGTCAAATTCACGGATAAAATTCTCTACCATTTTGTTTTCACGGTATACATTATCATTGTATCTATAATAGTATTTACCCTGTTCTATTGCTTCCTTTGACAATATATATTTTTCTGTATTCTTCATATTATTTTCTTCAAGATACTTCAAAAATCGCTTTCCAGTACTATGGTACTGGTGACCTACATCAGTACCATGAAAAATAGTTTCTGGACAGTTTTCCTTTATTTTTTTATAAAATTCCTTAATAATATCCTTGTGTAATGCTGTATTTTTCCAATCTTCAAACAGCTCATTTAAAATATCATCATTATCTGCCTGCATCCATATATTTAAAAACTCGGCAGTATAGTAGGGAAGTTCAACAAATAAATGGCGCATATTGTCCTCATGATAATACTTATTCCACAATTCTAATTCTTTTTCCAATATCTTTTCAACGCCATGATATTCACCATACAGATAAATCTGCCCCCCTAATTTTTCTGAAGTCTTGCTTGTATCCACCCATGTTGTACTTTTTGAACAGGCAACCATAGTTAACATTACAGATATTAAAACAAATATAAATAAGCTTTTATTCTTCATAGCCTCACCTCATAATATAATTATTCCTGATAAATTGTCTTTTTTAAAGCTTTATTTATATTTATTAACTTATATTAAATAATCATTGTTTACATTATACCATTGTTTTCCTGGTATTTGTATTTTTTAAATATAAACACAATTTATTTCATTAAAGTTCAAAGCTTCTTTTTCTTTTGGAAAAATATTCAGACTATTATATAATGAATATAAGAAGAATTTAAAGGAGAGAACTATGGAAGGCAGCAAAAGGATATTTAAATTATACCTATTTGTCCTTATATTAATAATTTCAACATCCTTGTTCCTATCGTGCTTTTTCACCATTAGTAGGGGTAATGGCATCTCCATGTCCCATACACTGGAAAATGGAGACATTACACTGGAACTTAAAAATCTAAGGATATTAAATATTGAGCCTGAAAGGGGAGATATAATAA
>JAAYHM010000180.1 GCA_012735405.1 Tissierellia bacterium
TGTTCCTCATGCTAATGGGTGCAGCATATTTTGCATCCTCAGAGATAGCCTATGCATCCCTTAATAGAATTCGGGTAAAAAATTATGCAGAAAATGGAGATAAGCGTGCAGCCAGAGCCTTGTATATTTCAGATAATTTTGACAGGGCTTTGACTACCATACTTATAGGAAATAACATTACCCATATTGGATTTGCAGCCCTGGTAACTTTAGTAGCCAGCCAGTTGTGGGGTGTGGAGGCCGTTAAGTATGCAACTTTTGTTTCTACAATTCTTATATTTCTTTTTAGTGAAATGATACCAAAAAGTTTTGGTAAATCAAATTTAAAATATGCCCTTACTGTTTCTGCTTCATTATCTTTTTTAATGAAGCTACTTTGGCCTATTAATTATTTTTTTACCAAAATAACAAATAAAATAATTGAACTACTTCCTGAAACAGAGGATGAACCTGAAATAAACAGGGAGGAATTTTATGAAATAATAAAAAGGGCTGAAGAAGACGTACTTGACCAGGAAGAAAAGGAACTAATATATTCAGCCTTAGAATTTGATACAAGAACAGTAGGGGATGTATATGTGCCTAAAGAGAATGTTGTTGCTCTTGATATAAGTTCTAGCAATGAAGATATTTTAAATAAAATAAAGAATACAAAATTTTCAAGGTTACCTGTATATGAGGAAAGCCTGGACAATATAGCAGGTATATTGCCCAGTAGAGAATTTCTAAAAAAATATATTAAAAAAGAACCTATTGATATCCGAAGCTTATTATTAAAGCCTCATTTTTCCAAAAAAGATTTTCCAATTGATGATCTGTTGAAGGACATGAGTCATCACAAAATTCACCTTTCCATTGTAGTAAATGATGCAAAGGAAACTTTAGGTATCATAACAGTGGAGGATATACTTGAAGAACTGGTGGGTGATATATGGGATGAAGACGATATAATAGATTAAAGACAAGATGCAATTTATAATGATGAATAATAAATAGGAGTTGATTGAATTATATGGATGTCCTGCCCTATATAGGGATTATAATTTGTATTGTATTTTCTGCTTTCTTTTCAGGATCTGAAATTGCTTTTGCATCAGCTAATAAAATTAGATTAAGGAAAAAGGCTGAATCTAGCGATCCTGTAGCCAAGGTTGCCTTAAATATATCGGAAAATTTTAATGATATGCTGTCCACAATCCTAATAGGCAATAACTTTGTTAATATAGCTGCAACTTCCATATCCACAGTTATAATCATTAATATAATGGGCAGCAGCGGAACCATAGTATCAACCCTGGTAATGACCATAATCATCTTAATCTTTGGAGAAATTACCCCCAAGATAATAGCAAATAAATTTGCTGATAGATTTGTGCTTATAGCAGCTTATCCCCTAAGATTTATTATGATGCTTTTAAAACCTCTGGTAAGGGTTGTTGTCTTTATTGTTGATATAGTTTCCAGGCTTTGGCAAAAAGATGAAGAAGAGCCTTTAATAACAGAGGAAGAATTGGTTGCAATTATTGAAAATGTTGAAGATGAGGGTATCATAAACAAGGATACTTCAAATCTACTTCAATCAACATTAGAGTTTTCTAATATACCAGTTTCAGAAATTATAACGCCCAGGACTGATATGGTTGCAGTAGATATAGAAGATGATATTAATGAGATTATAGACATTATACTAAATACTCCTTATTCCCGTATTCCAGTATATGAGAAAAATATTGACAATATAATAGGGGTTATATATGTGGGCAAATTATTGGATATGTTAACAGATGTTGAAAGCATCCAGGAAATAGACAAATCGGACATAAGGTCTATTCTTATTGATGGATGCTTTGTACATCAGACTATGAAACTACCAGAAGTATTTAAAAAGTTAAACAGTGGAAAGCTGCAAATGGCTATAGTGACTGATGAATATGGTGGTACCATGGGTTGTGTTACCATGGAGGATATACTGGAGGAGCTGGTAGGAGAGATATGGGATGAAAATGATGAAATATTTAACGATTTTGTAAAAATAGACCAGGACACATACGAAGTAAGTGGAAATGTTAGTATCAGAGAATTTGCAGATTACTTTGATTTGGATTATAAATACTTTGAAAGCCAATATAGTACTATTGGTGGGTGGCTAGTAGGTCTTTTTAATAGGTATCCTAAGGTAAATGAATCTATTAAATATCATAATCTTGTTATAAAGGTATTAGAACTGGATTCCCTTAGAATATCAAAGATATTAGTCAAAATTAAGGATAATCCCCAACAAAAGATTGTAGCTATGCAGGATAAAGTATTGATAGAATCATGAAATGAAAATAATCTGCCATAAGGTGATTTACTATGTTAGAAGCTGGACTAAAATCTATTTTAGACAAAGTTCCGGGCAAGGTGGGCTTTTACTATAAAGATTTAATAACAGGTACAAGAATAGGATTTAATGAAAATGAAGCCTTTATAGCTGCCAGTGTTATTAAAATACC
Source organism: Tissierellia bacterium (assembly GCA_012735405.1). GTDB lineage: Bacteria > Bacillota > Clostridia > Tissierellales > Tepidimicrobiaceae > JAAYFE01. Next base: position 2,496 of record JAAYHM010000180.1, read on the forward strand.
AGTCCTTATTGAGGTACTAAGGCAAATTGAAGAAGGGCAAATTAAGAAGGAGGATCTAATAGAAATTAAAAGTGAAGATAAAATGCCCTCCTTCGGAGCCTTAACTTATATGCACGATGGACTAAGAGTAACAGTTGAAGACTTATACACCCTTATGATAATTCATTCCGATAATACGGCAACTAATATACTGATAAAAATGGTAGGTATGGAAAATGTAAACAGTACCTTAAGAAAATTGGCTTGTAA
>JAAYHM010000181.1 GCA_012735405.1 Tissierellia bacterium
TATAAAATGGCTGCAATGATGACAGGCTCATATATTGGTGGCGGTGTTAACTTTGTGGCTATGACCCAGTCCTTCAATACAGATGCAGAGTGGGTATCTGCCCTGGTAGTGGCTGACAACCTTTTAATGGCACTTTATTTCTTTGTACTACTGGCAATACCTTCCATAAGCTTTTTCAGAAAACATTTTCTTCACCCTCATATTGATGAGATAGAAGGCCAAGTAGATGTCAATGAAGGTGAAACCTTGGCAGCCCAGTATTGGGGCAGAAAAGAAATATCCTTAAGGGATATTGCCTTTGGAGTAGCCCTTTCCTTTGTTATAGTATGGGTATCCAAGGAGATAGCAGGCTTCCTGGGAAGGGTAATTCCTACAGGAAACTTTTTCCTGGATCTAATTAATGGCTTCCTGGGCAATGAGTACTTAATGATAACTACAATAACTATGCTATTAGCCACCTATGCACCAAACTTTATGGGCAACATTAATGGAGCTCAGGAAATTGGAACCTTCCTAATATATATATTCCTGGTTGTTATTGGAGTACCAGCATCCCTTCAATTAATACTTACAAAGGCACCATTGCTTCTATTATTTACAGGTATAATTGTGGCCATAAATATGATAGTATCTTTAGTATTGGGTAAATTATTTAAATTTACACTGGAAGAAATACTGTTGGCTTCCAATGCCAATATAGGCGGGCCTACTACAGCAGCTGCCATGGCCATTGCCAAGGGCTGGAATAAATTAATAGGACCAATTATATTGGCAGGTATATTTGGCTATATAATAGGTAACTATTTAGGAATATTCATGGGCAACTTCTTAAAACTACTTTAAGGGCACATGCTGTGCCCTTTAAATTTGGAGGTGTACTATGGTAGTAGACATACATGCTGATATATGGACAGATGTGACAGTAAAGAGAAGTTTGGGGGAAAGGGATATAATTAAGAGATACCATTTAGATAGATTTAAAAGGGGCAATATGGTTGGAGGAACCTTCATAGTATGGATTGATCCTCCCCATGATGAAAGGCCTAAGGAAAGGTTTGAGGAAAGTGTCAAGTATATGTTTGCTGAAATTTGGGAAAATCAAGATATACTAAAGGTTATCTACAATACAGAGGACTTTTATAAGGCAGTGGATGAAGGAAGGCTGGCAGTATTGCTGGGTTTGGAAGGACTTAGTCCCCTTGGACAGGATATTGAAGGCCTATATGCCCTATATCAGCTAGGATTCAGGCAGATAAGCCTTACCTGGAATGAAGAAAATGCCTTTGCTACAGGTGCCAGAGGGAATAATGGTAGAGGTTTAACTCAGCTTGGCAAAAAGGCTGTAAGGATAATAGAGGATTTGGGAATTATACTGGATGTATCCCATGCCAATGACAATACCTTCTGGGATATATATGATATGGCAACAAAGCCTATTATAGCTTCCCATTCCAATGCAAGGGCCCTTTGTAATGTACCCAGAAATCTTACAGATGAACAGATCAAAGCCATAGGAGAAAGCAAGGGTCTGGTTGGTATCAATGCCTTTAATGAGTTTATTCATGTAGACAGGGACAAGAGGAATGTGGACTACTTAATTAACCATATTGAACATATAGTCAATTTAATAGGCATTGATCATGTGGCCTTTGGATTTGATTTCTTTGAATATTTGGAGGAGGATACATCCAATTCCTTCATTCAAGACCCCTATAGGGGAACACCAGGCATAGAAGACATATCTAAGGCTCCTAATTTGATAAATAAGCTTAAGGAAAGGGGCTTTTCCCAGGAAGACATTGAAAAGATAAGCTATAAGAATTATTTAAGCCTGATGGA
>JAAYHM010000008.1 GCA_012735405.1 Tissierellia bacterium
TAGCTAATGGTATGTATATACTATTCTCTTGTATACCAGTAGGTATAGTAGGATGGCTATCAGCTATAGCACAAGGTAAGGTAGCAGCAGCAGGTATTTCAATACTTGCAAAAAATGAAGAGCATTCTACAAAAGGTATAATCTATGCGGTAATGGTTGAGACTTACGCGCTATTGGCCTTCGTTATATCCCTAATATTAGTTAACGCAGTTAGTTTCTAGCTTTACCTATGGAGGTGACGGAATGTCAAATTTAGATAATCTAGTACAGAAGATACTAGATGATGCCAAAACACAAGCCAGTGCAATAGTAGATGAAGCTAATAAGATCAAGGAAGATATAATAAATACCAGGACTAAAGAGGCAGAGGAAAGGAAAAGAAGAATTCTTGAAAGGGCAGAACAAGAAGCTAACCTTTTAAAGGAAAGGACTATTTCCAATGCAGAGCTAAAGGTTAGGAATGAAAAATTAAGGGCTAAACAGGAAATTATAGAAAAAGTATTTAGCATGGCCAAGGAAAGGCTTAAGGATTTAGATGAAGATAAATATGTTTCATATTTACAGGCTACCCTGAAGAATCTTAATTTAAAGGGTGGAGAAACAATAATAGTTCCTGAAAAAATGAGGAAGAAGGTTAAGAGCTTAAAGCTTAACCTGCAAGTTTCAGAGGAAGAGACTGTGGACTCTGGTTTTCTAATAAAGGACAAAGGGATTATACTAAACTATACCTTTGAATCTCTAATAGATTATTATAGAGATGAACTAGAAGCAGAAATAGCACAGAGTCTCTTCAAGGAATAGGAGTGATTTCATGGACAGGATGGATTTTCTCCAAGCTGTAACCAGAACCAGGGTCCTTGAAACTAGGCTCCTTTCAAGGGCGACTATTGAAAGAATGGTGGAAGCAAAAAATATAGAAGAAGTTATAAAAGTATTGGGAGAAACAGAATATGTTTCTTCATTGGAAGGCCTAAATAGGCCGGAAGAATATGAAAATATTCTTTCCAAAGAATTAAAGAGGGTCTACGATTTAACCTATGATATGGTAAATGACAAAACTGTAGTAGACCTACTTGCCTTAAAATATGATTATCATAATTTAAAGGTACTGGTTAAGGAAAAGATTCTAGGAAACAGCAATGTTGAGAACCTGTATATACCAGTAGGTATGATGGATATAGAATCTTTAAGACAAAACTATTTGTCAGACAATTTTAAAGATGTAGATGATAAAATAAAGGGAGTATTGCTTGCAGTAGAGGAAGATTTTGAAAGAAACAAGGACCCACAGAGAATAGATATATTGCTGGACAAATACTACTATATACATCTTTATGAATTAGCAAAGAAAACAGAAATACCACTTTTTATAGATTATGTTCAGGACTTAATTGACTTTACCAATATCAGAACCCTTATAAGGGTTAAAAAGCAAAATAAGGATATGAAGTTTTTAGAGGATGTGGTACTTCCTAATGGTAAAATAGAAGCTGGGGATATAATTATGTCTTTGAATGACCCAGTGGAAGAAATCATAAATAAGTTTAGAAATTATGATATAAGTCCTGAAGTTATAAAGGGATTGGAAGCATACAAGGATACAGGTAGATTGTCAGAATTTGAAAAACTAATGGACAATTATATTATCGAGCTAAATAAACAATCCAAATATGTACACTTTGGACCTGAACCCATATTTTCATATATTGTGGCAAAGGAAACAGAAATAAAGGTACTAAGAATTATTATGGTATCGAAGCTTAACAATATCCCACCGGATAGAATTCGTGAAAGGTTGCGTGATTTATATGTATAAAGTAGGAGTAGTGGGAGATAAGGATTCTATCCTAGCCTTTAAGGCCTTAGGTGTAGATGTATTTTCAGTTATAGACAAGGCAGAGGCTAGGAAGGTAGTAGATAGAATTGCAGCAAATGGATATGGTATCATTTTCATAACAGAACAGATTGCCAGTCTCATACCTGAGACTATTGAAAGGTATAATGATAAAATTATTCCTTCAATCATTTTAATCCCTAGCAATCAAGGGACACTTAATATTGGAATGGAAAGAATTAATAAGAATGTTGAGAAAGCTGTAGGTACAAATATTTTATAGAAGGAGAGGGCTTATCTTGAAAGTAGGTAGAATAATTAAGGTATCAGGACCATTGGTTATTGCTGAAGGTATGGATGAAGCGAACGTATATGACGTTGTTCAAGTTTCAGAAAATAAGCTCATCGGTGAAATTATAGAAATGAGAGGCGATAGGGCCTCTATTCAGGTATATGAAGAAACTACTGGTATTGGTCCTGGAGAGCCAGTATATTCAACTGGAGAACCACTTTCAGTTGAACTGGGACCAGGTCTTATAAAATCAATGTTTGACGGTATTCAAAGACCACTGGATGACATTAAGGACATGGCAGGAGATTTCCTAACAAGGGGACTGGAATTACCTGCCTTGGACAGGAAGAAAAAATGGCACTTTGTACCAACAGTAAAGGTTGGAGATCAGGTTCAGCCAGGAGACATTATAGGTACAGTGCAGGAGACAGAAGTAGTTGTTCATAAGATAATGGTACCGATGGGCGTATCTGGTAAGGTAAAATCTATAAAAGAAGGAGAATATACAGTAGAAGATACAGTTTGTGTTGTAGAAGGAGACAAGGAACACAAGGTAACTATGATGCAAAAATGGCCTGTTAGAAGGGGTAGACCTTATGCTCACAAACTAAACCCAACAGAACCAATGTTAACAGGTCAAAGGGTAATAGATACCTTCTTCCCAGTTGCCAAGGGTGGAACAGCTGCAGTTCCAGGACCTTTCGGTTCAGGAAAAACTGTAGTTCAACACCAGCTGGCAAAATGGGCAGATGCTGAAATAATTGTTTATGTTGGATGCGGTGAACGTGGTAATGAGATGACAGACGTACTAATGGAATTCCCAGAGCTTGTTGACCCCAAAACAGGCAAATCATTGATGGAAAGAACAGTTCTTATTGCCAATACATCCAACATGCCTGTAGCTGCTCGTGAAGCAAGTATTTATACAGGTATAACTATAGCTGAATACTTTAGAGACATGGGTTATTCAGTAGCCATAATGGCCGACTCCACATCCAGATGGGCAGAGGCCTTAAGGGAAATGTCCGGTAGGCTTGAAGAGATGCCTGGAGACGAAGGTTATCCAGCTTATCTGGCATCAAGAATTGCAGACTTCTATGAAAGGGCTGGAAAGGTAGTATGCTTAGGCTCTGATGAAAGAACAGGAGCTTTAACTGTAATTGGTGCAGTTTCACCTCCAGGAGGAGACTTGTCTGAACCAGTTACTCAGTCTACCTTGAGGATAGTAAAGGTATTCTGGGGATTGGATGCAAGCTTGGCATATGCAAGACACTTCCCAGCTATAAACTGGTTGAATTCATACTCTCTATACCAAGACAAGGTAGATGAGTGGATGGATCAAAATCTGGATAAGGAGTTTTCTCAAAATAGAATAAAGGCTATGACCCTTCTACAAGAAGAGTCATCCTTACAAGAAATTGTAAGACTGGTAGGTAGGGACACCCTATCTGAAGGCGACCAATTGAAGTTGGAAGCTGCCAGAACTATAAGGGAAGACTTCCTACAACAAAATGCTTTCCATGATGTGGATACCTATGCTTCACTGGAAAAACAAAATCTAATGCTTAAGATGGTTCTAGCCTTCTATGACGAAGGTAGAAGAGCATTAGACAATGGAGTATATCTAAATGAATTCTTGGCTCTTCCTGTTCGTGATAGAATTGCAAGGGCTAAATATATACCAAACGAGAGGGCATCAGAAATTAATGATATAATGAAGGAGCTAAAGGACAGTGTTGATGAGCTTATAAGCAAGGGAGGTGCCATAGATGCTTAAGGAGTACCAAACAGTTACAGAAGTAGTAGGACCACTGATGCTGGTAGAAGGGGTAGAAGGCATCAAGTTCGAAGAACTGGTTGAAATAGAAATACAAACAGGAGAAAAGAGAAGAGGTAGAGTACTGGAAGTTGACGGAGACAAGGCCCTAGTACAGCTATTCGAAGGTTCATCAGGAATAAACTTGAAAAACACCAAGGTAAGATTCCTAGGCAGACCTCTTGAGCTTGGAGTATCCTCTGATATGATAGGTAGAATATTTGACGGACTGGGAAATCCAATAGACGATGGTCCCAAGATTATTCCAGAAAAGAGAATGGATATAAACGGGGTACCTATAAACCCAGTAGCCAGAGACTATCCATCAGAGTTTATCCAAACAGGAGTATCTGCCATAGATGGACTAAATACTCTGGTAAGGGGACAAAAGCTTCCAATATTCTCTGGTTCTGGACTTCCCCACTCCCAATTAGCTGCTCAGATTGCTAGACAGGCTAGAGTATTAGGTGAAGGTGAAAAGTTCGCCGTAGTATTTGCTGCTATGGGTATTACCTTTGAGGAAGCTCAGTTCTTCATAGATGACTTCACCAAAACAGGTGCCATAGACAGGGCGGTGCTATTCATCAACCTGGCTGACGACCCAGCTATTGAAAGAATTGCAACACCCCGTATGGCCTTAACCTGTGCTGAGTATCTAGCCTTTGAAATGGATATGCACGTACTGGTTATCCTAACAGACATGACTAACTATGCAGAAGCCCTAAGGGAAACTTCAGCAGCCAGAAAGGAAGTTCCAGGCAGAAGAGGATATCCAGGATATCTATATACTGACCTTTCAACTATATATGAAAGGGCAGGAAGAATTAAGGGTAGAAAGGGTTCCATAACTCAAATCCCTATTCTGACAATGCCTGAGGATGACATTACCCACCCAATACCTGACTTAACTGGATATATTACAGAAGGACAGATAATACTATCAAGGGACCTTTACAAGAAGGGTATACAACCACCTATAAATGTTCTTCCTTCACTATCCAGGCTTAAGGATAAGGGTATAGGGGAAGGAAAAACCAGGGAAGACCATGCTGACACTATGAACCAGCTATTTGCAGCCTATGCAGCTGGTGTTGAAGCAAGGGAATTGGCAGTTATCCTGGGAGAGGCAGCCCTTTCAGAAACTGACAAGGCCTTTGCAAAATTTGCAGAGGAATTTGAAAGTAGATATGTAAATCAAGGCTACTATACTAATAGATCAATTACAGATACTCTGGACCTGGGCTGGGAACTACTTAAGCTTCTACCAAGAGTTGAGCTTAAGAGAATTAGAGATGAATATCTTGATAAATATCTGCCATTGGAGTCTGATGATTCTGAAGGAGTTGAAAAATAGTGGCTAAGCTAAATGTAAAACCTACTCGTATGGAGCTTTCCAAGCTTAGGAAAAGGCTGGATATTGCCATAAGGGGACATAAGCTTCTCAAGGATAAGCAGGATGAGCTTATGAGAAGGTTTATTGAGCTGGTTAAGAAAAACAAGGCCTTAAGGGAGGAAGTAGAGAAGGAACTGCATGAGTCCTTCAAGGAATTCCTTCTAGCCAGTGCAACCATGTCTCCTGAAATACTGGAACAGGCAGTATCCTATCCTAAGGAAAGTATTTCAGTTGATATCAAAATTCAAAATGTAATGAGTGTTAATGTGCCTCAAATGAACTTCATCAGAAAATTAGAAGGTGATGAAGGCAGCATATATCCTTATGGCTTTGCCCAAACTTCTTCAGAATTAGACGATGCAATTACCAAACTATACAGAACCATGTCAAAGCTGTTGGAATTGGCTGAAGTAGAAAAGGCCACCCAGCTTATGGCAGATGAAATAGAAAAGACAAGAAGAAGAGTAAATGCTCTAGAATACAGAACTATACCAGACCTGGAAGAAACCATAAGGTTTATAAGAATGAAGCTGGATGAAAGTGAAAGAAGCACCATTACGAGACTGATGAAGGTTAAGGATATAATTCAACAATAGTAAAACTCCCTTCTGATTACTATTTAGTAATTAGAAGGGAGTTGATTTTTTTGGATAAAAATATATTCATTGAAAGGGTAGCCAGGGTGGCAGTGGAAAACTATGATAAGTATAAAATACTGCCCAGTCTGGTCATAGCCCAGGCCATCCTGGAATCAGGCTGGGGAGAAAAGGCCATAGAAAACAATATATTTGGCATAAAGGCCACTTCCAGCTGGAAAGGGAGAGTGGCCATAAGGAAGACCAGGGAATGGGATGGAAAAAAGTTTATAACTGTAGAAGCAAAATTTAGGGCCTATGATTCTATTGAAGATAGCATTATGGACTATTTAAATCTGGTAGGCAGGGCTAAACGCTATGAAAGGGTAAAGGGGGCAGGGGACTATAAGGAGGCTGCCAGGCTTGTTTATGAAGCAGGCTATGCCACAGATCCTCAATATGCCAACAAACTAATAGATATTATTGAGGCCAGGAAACTATACCAATACGATACCCTTATAAAGCCCATTAGCTCTTGGGCAGTTGATGCCTGGAACTGGGCTAAGGAGATGGGCATAACCGATGGCACCAACCCAAAGGCTTATATGACAAGAGAAGAAGGAGTGACTATGTTATATAGACTATATAAATTGATAAATGACAGTTGACAAGGACAATTAATAAGGTCATTCTGAGCCCAGGGAAGAATCTCAACCAGACAGGGGACGGTTCTTTGCCTTGTTTTCAACTTGCAAAATTTTCTTTTAATCAATGTATGCCAATTAAGGGGAAATTTTGTATCAATTGATACAAAAAACATTGTAATTTTTGAATATATGATGTATAATTATATCA
>JAAYHM010000182.1 GCA_012735405.1 Tissierellia bacterium
AAACTAGTGAAATTATATCAAATATTTTCTGACAATTCACCCTTACTTATATAATTTAGGAAACTTATTGCCAAGTTTATAAAAAAGACCAGGTATCCCTGGTCCTAATTTAATCCTCCCACAAATCTTCCATTAGTCTTCTTATTCTTTCCCTTCTTATTTCTGTTTCTTCCTTATCTACTTTGATATTATCTCCTTCAATTATTAATACATCTCCTTCCTTAACCCCTTGAGGAAGTTTGTCTATTTCTATATTGATCATCTTTTGTTCCTCATCTTCACAGACTGCATATGACCCTTCAAACCTATCTACAATTACCTTCATTCTAAACCTCCATTCCACTTTACTTAAAACTAATACTTTTCCCATCAGATTTGACTACTATGGTTCCATCTATATCTGTCCTATAAATTTCTATATTTTTTTCCTCCAGCTTGGCTAGAATTTCCTTGTGGGGATGGCCATATTTGTTGTCTGCTCCACAGCTTATGATGGCATATTTGGGATCCACCCTGTCCAAGAATTCATCTGTTGTTGATGTTGTACTACCATGATGGCCTACCTTTAGTACTTCTGCCTTTAAATCATAGCCCTTGGATATCATTATATCTTCAGAATCCTTTTCTGCATCTCCAGTAAAGAGAAAGCTGTTGTTTTTGTACTCCAGCCTTACCACTACACTATAGTTATTTAGATCCTCCCAGTCTGCATCTTCTTCAGGGGCTAAAATATATAGGCCTAACCCTTCCATATCTACAATTGTATCCCCTGCCATGGCCCTGGTAATCTTATATCCCTTATCCTGTATGGCCAGTAGCAGGTTTTCAAAGGTTTTAGTAGTATGGACTACATCTGGCATATATATTTTTCCTATGTCATAATTCTTTATAACTCCAACTAACCCACCAATATGATCCTCATGGGGATGGGTTGCTACCAGATAGTCTATCCTTTCCACCCCTTGTTCATCTAGGTAATTCAACAAGGTCTCCTCACTGCTTCTTGGTCCTCCATCAATTAAGGCCTTTTCCCCATTTGGCAGTTCAATAAATATGGAATCCCCTTGTCCTATATCTATGTAGTGGACCTTTAAAATTCCTTCTATTTCATCTACTTCTGTACTAGTTTCTTCCTCATGCCCATCTTCAACTGGATCTGCTTCATCTACATCCAGCTCCAAAACATCAGTACAGCCTGCCAGGCCTACTGCAAGTATTGTAATAATAAGCAGGAGGGCAGCCAGTTTAATAGGTCTTTTATTTCCTGAAATTCCTGAAAGGTACTTTAGTAAATTCTGCAAATTAATGCTCCTTTCTATTTAGAGTTTTAATCTTAATATTTTATAATTTATTTACCCTTTTTATATTCCATTATATTATTATAACAAAATATAACTTTCATTTTGTTAACAATTATTACAAAAAGGCTCATGTTCATATGAACACAAGCCTTATTTTTACAAGCCCTTGACCCTGTACATTATTTCTTCATTATAGCTGGTTATTACCCTCATATAGCCATTAAACATCCTGTTTACCTCATCATCTCCAGTGTCTACTAAAATTGGCTGGCCTCCCAGGGAGACTATTTTACCCTTGGTAGCTATGATGCGGATGTTTTCCTTTCCTACCATCTTGATTACTTCTCCACTTAGCTGCTGATTGCCCCTGCCAAATATATATCCTTGACCTCCTATAATTGTAACTATGATTTTAGCTTTTTGACCATTTATTATCCTCAATATGTCCTTTTCACCTACATCTGAAGCTACCAGCTCCTTATTTTTAACTATATCTATGCCTAAGAGGGTATTGGGTAGGCCCAGTTTTTCCATAATAGGCCTGGTAGAGGTTCCTGAGCCTATTATATAAAAGACATCCGGTTCCATTTCATCTATTATCCTGTCTGCCACTGCATCCTGGGCTGCCTCTTCCTGCTCTGGTCTTCCTGCCTTTAGACTCTGTACCAACTGCCTTTCATAGGGCACCCTCATATAGCCATATAGCTTGGCTGTTACCTGCCCCTTTCTAAAGGCCTCCTCATCTATATCCATTACCTCTGCTTCCCTGATGGTTTTTATCTCTCCCCTAAGGTATTTTAAGGCCACCTCTCCGGCACTTCTAGGGTGGTTGGCATAGACGGCTGAATGTATCTTTACTCCTGCAGGTATGCCTATGACAGGCAATTTGTCTCCAATAGCATTGTAGACATTCCTGGCGGTACCATCTCCTCCGGCAAAAAGTAATAAATCTACTCCCATATCCAGCATAAGCTTAGCTGCTTCCTCTGTGTCTTCTGGTCCTACCTTATCCTTTCTTTCCCCAATTACCCTGGGCTTAAAGCCTAAGTCAGTGGCTTCCTCCTCACCCATGCTTCCATGGCAGGTTATAAGTTCAATTTCATCCATATAAGGCTTGAGTACTTCTAAAGCCTTTTTGGCCTTTATGGGTGATTCGGGCTTGGCTCCTAACCTAATGGCCTTTTCCAAAACCTCTTTTCCATCAGTACCCTTTAGGCCAACCTTTCCCCCCATACCTGCTATAGGGTTTACTATAAATCCTAGCTTCAAATTTTTACCCCCTTTTATTAATTTTTGCCTGCAAAGGCCTCAGGCCCTTGCAGGCTTTATATTAACCTAGACTAGGCTCTTCTTTTTTATGCTTCTTTAAGTATGCCCTCCAGGTTAGTGCCCACTTGCTTGGATCATTTAACTCTTCTGGTTTTGCTATTACATGGCTTGCACATTTATGTGGTGAAGCCTTTACAAAGTCTGGATCCTTCCTTGCCTCCTCTGCTATTCTTTCCAGTACTGCTGCATATTCATCCAGATCTGCCTTAGAATAGGTTTCACATGGTTCTAGGGTGAAGGGTTCTGGTACTACCCATGGATGGTGGCTGGTCCAGTAGTGCTGTATACCATAGTCTCCTATTCTACGCATTATGTCATCGGTACCTACGCCAGTTTCTTCATATAGCTTCCTCCAGTTGTACCTTACCTGCTCCAGCCTGCGGCGGCCTTCAGCATACCAGGTTTCTACTCCATCAATTGCTTCTATCTTCTTCTGCAGATAGTTGTTGTTTAATACTGATATTTCCGCTACTTCTCTTAGGCCATCGGCTCCCATCATCATGGTCCAGCAGTAGGCCTTAAGGATTACTGGTGCAACTCCAAAGAAGCCCCTTACCTTACCAATGCTTTCTGGCCTATCATAGTCTAGATAGTATTTTTCTCCATCATATTCTACAGTGGGAACTGGTAAAAACTTAGCTAAATGACTCCTTACTCCCAAGGCTCCCGTTCCAGGTCCAGAACAGCCATGTGGTGTACCAAAGGTCTTGTGAACATTGAAGTGGCACATGTCAAATCCGGCTTCCCTAGCCCTGGCTATGCCTAGCATACCATTGGCATTGGCCTGGTCATAGAAACAGAGGCCTCCTGCTTCTTGGACTATCTTTACAAATTCATCTATTATTGGATTGTATATTCCCGTATCCTCTGGATTGGTAATAAAGAGGGCTGCTGTTCGTTCAGATACAGCTTCCTTAAGAGCCTCTACATCTGGTACTCCAGTTTCTTCATTGGGATATAGGGTGATTATCTTAAAGCCTGCAGTAGATGGAGTTGCAGCATCACATGGGTGGGAAAAGATTGTGGTTATAACTTCATTTCTTTGTTCTAATTCTCCCCTGGATTCATGGTAGGCCCTGATTATGGATGCGGCTGTATATACTGCATGGGATCCTCCACCGGGTTGGAAGGTAAATTTATCCATGCCTGATATTTCTTTTAACATGTGTTCAAATCTATAGTAAATGCTCAATAGTCCCTGAATGGTACTTTCATCCTGCAATGGATGTACCTCATGGATTAGGGTGGCTAGTTTTTCATTAATTCTGGGATTGTATTTCATAGTACAGGTACCCTGGCTTATATCATTGTTTAAGTTAGAGCCTAGAGTTTCTTGGGAAAGGTGTAGATAGTGGGCTAAAACATGTTTTTGAGAGATTTCTGGCAAGTTTGGTTTTTCCTTTCTAAGCATATTTTCCGGTAGCTTGGATAAAATATCTCCTGCTTCCTCCCTTATTTCTCTTTCTGGCTGAGGAACTAGAATTCCCCTTTCTCCGGGAGTTGAAAGCTCATATATAATAGGCTCGTCCCATCTGGCCTGATGGTAATTTTCACGTATTTTTACCTTTGCCATAACCATACCTCCTTTATCCTTTCTACTCTTAAGACAATATCTTCTTAAGAGCATCTACTAATCTATCTATATCAGACTTCATGTGTATTTCTGTAATGCAGTAGAGAGCACTGTTGCCTAGTTCTGGAAACTCCTTGGACAGATCCTTTCCTCCAAATATTTCAAAGTCTAGTAGCTTTCTATTTATTTCTGCTACAGTCTTGCCTGTGTCGTCGAAGTTGACTATAAATTCTTTAAAGTGGGCTGAATTAAATAGTGGTGTTTTAACTCCAGGAATTTCATTTAGTTTCTTTTGTGCATAGGCTACCCTTTGCATGATGCCTTCTCCTAGCTCCTGCATTCCCTTTGGTCCCATAAGGGCAAGATAAACTCCTGCAGTTATTCCCCAGAGAGCTGTTTGGGTACCTAGAAAGTCCTTGGCATTTTCCCTGGATGCATAGGAGGTTCTTTCAAAGCTTACATCTCCAAATCCGTATTCTCCTTCTTTAGTAGTTTCTGTTATTCCCCACAGTTGAGTAGGATATTCAGCAACAAATTCTTCCTCATCCCTGGAAGATATAAAGCCTGCCAAGCCTCCTCCAGCATTCATGTGTATTCCTAGAGGCTGCAAATCTCCACATGCAATGTCTGCTCCATAATGGCTTGGTGGGGCTAGTACACCTAAGGAACTTGGATCTACTCCTACAACAAGTAGAGCACCTGCATCATGGGCTATTTTAGATATTTCTTCCCCCTGGCTTTCTATAAATCCTAAGTAGGATGGGTTTTCAAAATAAACTGCTGCTGTTTTGTCTGAAATATTCTTCTTAAGATCCTCTAAATCCATTAGGCCTGTATCCTTATCATAGTCAATTAGCTTAACTTCAATGTATGGTTTGCATAGGTTCTTTATACATAGCAGTCTATCCGGTGACACTGTCTTAGGAATAAGTACCTGATTTCTACCAGTTATCCTGGCTGCCATTCTTACTGCAAAGCCTGCTGCCATGCCCCAGTCATAGGTAGGAGTACTTACTACATCAAAATCCAGTAGTTCTCCCAGCATACTGGCAAATTCAAATATGGCCTGGTATTTTCCATGGTCTGCATAGGCTGCTCCTACATAGGCTGTTAAAAATTCATCCCTTGTATTTATGGTGTCGCATACCTCTGGCACATAATGCTGCCAGGTTCCTCCTCCTAAAAAGCTTAAGAACTTTTTACAATCCTTATCATTTGCAAGGAGCTCCTCTACATGCCTCCTTAGCTCATATTCTGATAAAAGAGGTTCTGGTAAGTTCATTTTACCTTTGAAGCGCAAGCGTTTAGGAATTTCCTTATATATCTCTTCTACACTTTCTATACCCAGCTCCTTTAACATCTGTTCCTTTATTTCTGGCACTGAATTAGGAATATAAGGATATACAATTTTACCCATGCTCATCCCTCCATAAATAAATTTTATTAGTGGCTTGGACAAAATTTAAGAATGGAATAAGGCTATCCTATAGAATTCACCTCCTTAAGCACAGGTGTACAACAGGATGTCAGTTAAATTGGAAATTAGCTGATATTTAATGCAAAAACAAGATGTGAATATGTTGGAGAGGAAATTTTCACTACAGGTTTATTATAGTAAAATTTCAGAATATTGTCAATTGACAAAATATATATCATTTCCCTATTTTAGTATTAAATTACCAACTAATTGGCATGTATTTTTAAATATAGCGGGTATGTGACAAATTTTTTGATCTAAAGGTCCTTCTTGGGGCCCAACTATTAAATTGTTAGGCCTTTTGCTTAAAGGATAGGAAATATAGTACTATTATTTTTATAATTTGTAAAACTAAGAGTATAGTATATAAAGTGAATTATTTACAAAAGCATTGACAGCTGTATATACATCTGTTATTCTAGATATTAAATGAAGGAGGAATCTGTATGGACAATAGAAGATTAGCAATTTCAGCCCTACTTACTGCCCTTGCAATTATAATTCCCTTTATAGTCATTTTTAAGGTGATTATTCCTCCCTTTACAGCAACACTGGGAGCTCATGTTCCAATGTTTATATCCATACTACTGGGTCCTAAAGTTGCAGTAATGGTGGGATTAGGTTCTGCCCTGGGTTTTTTCCTGAATCTTGGTTCCATTGTGGGTTTAAGGGCTCTAATGCATGTATTTGTTGGACTTTTAGGTGCTTTTTTAATTAGGAAGGGTGCATCTTTTGGAAAGGCAGTCATAATTACAGCTCCCTTGCATGGACTTCTTGAAATGCTTGTAGTAATGCCCTTTATAGGCATGGATGTATATAATATACTTATTATTACTGGCTTGGGTACAGTGCTACATCATTTTGCAGATGGAATTATATCCTACGGTATTATTAATATCCTGGAAAAATCAAGAATAGTTAATTTTCAAAAGTAAAAGTGACCTAATTAGGTCACTTTTACTTTCTTTCTTCGTATGTAATGGTTGCCACATACATACCATTGTTTTCAATGTATTCAATGTCTATTATTTCTAATATTGATTCTTCATTTTCCAATATCCATTGGTTCACCTTTTCTTCTACTACTGAACCGTCACCACCCATCTCCAGAAATGACACATGTTTCATGAAATCACCTCTTAATAGATGTTTTTTACTTTATATATATTCTATTAAGAGGCCTTAATTACCAGATAATTTAATACCCTTTTCTACAAATTCTATTTTCCTCTCTTTAAGAAGCCTTCCAGCAGCTTTCTTGAAGGCAGACTTGCTCATATTAAGTTCTTTTTTTATATCTTCAGGGGAAGAACTGTCATTTAAGGGGAGAAATCCTCCCTCTTCCTTTAGTTTTGCCAGTATTTTTTCTGCATCCTTTTCTATTTGTATATAGGATTTCTCCCTTAAACTTAAATCTAGTTTTCCATCTTCCTTTACCCTTGTAACCCTTGCCTTTACTTCATCCCCTGGAGCATAAACCCCTATTAACTCCTTTTTTGGAATCAAGCCTTCGTATTTATTGTCTACTGCTACAAAGGCTCCTATATCCTCATGTATGCTATAGATAGTTCCCATTACCCAATCATTTTCCTTATAGGGTGAATCTGTTCTAAGGAAATCCTTAATTTTCATTGTTGCACAAAGCCTGTCAGATTTATCAATATAAAGGGCTACCAGGTATTTATTCCCTTTCTCTAATTTGCTTGTTTGTTCCTTAAAGGGTAAAAATAGATCCTTTTCCAGTCCCCAGTCTAAAAAGGCCCCAATTTTAGTTATATCCTTTACCTTCAACAAGCCTACTTCTCCCAGAGTAAGTTTAGGTCTTCTGGTGGTTGCAATCAGCCTATCTTCAGAGTCCCTATATACAAAGACTTCTACTGCATCTCCAACCTTTATATCCTTTGGTACCTCCCTTTTAGGCAGTAAAACTTCTTCCTTGCCATTTCCTTCCCTGTCTGTTAGATAAACACCAAAGGAAGTTTTTCTTTTAACTTTTAACTTTTGTATCTCTCCTAGAAATATCATTCCTACACCTCTTATCTTTATTTGTTACATAGATATTACCATATTTAGTATGCCATTATAAGCAGTATTTTTATTAGAATTTATCGTAGAATATATTTTCATCAGTAAAACCTTTTTTCTTTAGAATTTCAACTACAGTATCTATCATTGCTGGACTTCCGCACAGATAGGCTTCCTTGTTATCAGCATTTTCTATATCCTTTTCCAGATGAACATTTACCCTGCCCCTGGCACCGGTCCAATTGTGTTCTTCTGTTACCCTGGATAGGGTTGGTATAAATTTAAATCTTGGAATTTTTTCTTCAAAGTATTTGATTAAATCCATTTCAAATAAGTCCTCTGGTGTTCTGGCTCCAAAATAGAAGGTTACCTTCCTGTCTATTTCATGCTCTGCCATATAGTGAAGTATGGAAAGAATAGGTGCAATTCCTGTTCCTACTGCTACCAATATCATTTCCTTATCCCTGTTATCCCTGTAGTAGAAATCTCCATAAGGACCGTTTATATAAACTGTGTCCCCTACATTTAAGAATTTATGAACATAGGTAGTAGCTGGACCTCCTGTGTAGCCTATATAAAGGTCTATGAAATCTTTAGCTTTAGGACTGGATGCAATGGAATAAGCCCTATAATCTTCTTCCTCATTTCCATCATAGACTGGTATCTTCAACTGTATATACTGGCCTGGCTTAAATTCAATTTCATCCTCTTCTTTTAATCTTATCCTTACCTTCTTAATTACCGGTGTCATATCTTCTATAAGCTCTACAGTGGCCTCATATTCTCTAACATTAAATAATTCTTCCGGTATATATATTTTCATATCCTCTTTGACCTTACATTGGCATGAAAGCCTTATATTGTTCTTTAGCTCTTCCTCTGTTAACCATGGCAATTCGGTAGGGAGAACCTGGCCTCCTCCTTCAAGTACCTTTACTTTACAGTAGCCACAGGTTCCCTTTCCTCCACAGGCTGAGGGTATAAATATTTTCTGTTCTATTAAGGTTGATAAAAGGCTTCTTCCTCCATTTACTATGTATTCCTTATCATCATTTATTACAAGTTTCTTTTCTCCATAGTTTGCTATGGTCCTGTCGGCTAAAGTTAGTAAAACTGCCAATATACCAGTAAAACCTGTTACAACAGCTGTAGTTATTAATATGGTTTCCATATAATCCCCCCTATTGTATCTGTACAATACCTGAGAATCCAACAAAAGCTATGGCCATTAAGCCAGTTATGATTAAGGTTATACCTGGTCCTTCCAATCCCTTGGGCAGATTGTTGTTCTTTATTCTTTGCTTTGCCCCTGCCATGGCAACTATTGCCAGGGTCCAGCCAAGTCCTGATCCTGCTGCATATCCTACAGATTGAAGGAAGGTATAGTTTCTTATTACCATAAATAGTGATACTGCAAATACTATACAGTTAACTGTAATTAAGGGTAAAAATATACCCAATGAATAATAAAGGCTTGGAAAATATCTTTCAACTATCATTTCCAATAGCTGTACAAAGGCAGCTATGGTTATGATGAAAACTATAAATCTTAAATACTCTAAATTTAAAGGTACAAGTACATATTTGTATAACAAGTAGTTAATAAGAGCTGTAGCTGTTGTTACAAAGGTTACAGCTTGGCCTAAGCCTAAGGCTGTAGGTATTTCGTTGGATACAGTTATGAAGGAACACATGCCTAGAAAGTAGCTAAAAATCATATTATTAGTAAAAATGGCTGCTAAAAATATGACCATTGGATTTATATCAATCATGATAATGCAGTACCTCCTTCTTTTTCTTTTTCTTCCTTCTCTGTTTTGCTTCTAGCCCACCATACAATAACTCCCAGTATGAAGAAGGCTGATGGAGGCATAACCATTATGGTCCAATTTGTCCACCAATCTCCTAAGACCTTAA
>JAAYHM010000032.1 GCA_012735405.1 Tissierellia bacterium
CCAAATATTGAAGCTATTAAAAACCAACCAGTTAAAATTGCTCCTACAGGTGGAATAGCACCATATCTAAGCCATAAATATATAGCTGGTAAAAAGCTTAATGGAATTGCTAATAATAAGGTCCACCTTCCTGTTTTAATAATTGGTTTTGTAAAGACTTCATCATAAGAAAGATTACTTTTATCCTCAGATTTTTTAAAAGTAGTACCTATATTTAATTTTGCATCCATATTTATGACCTCCTTAATTATGCTTATTATGCTGGGAATATGGAACCAGCTATCATACCAATTATCATAGCTATTCCAAGATTGTATTCTGCCAGTTTAGGCATTTTTTCAGATAATTTTATTAACCCAATCATTGCAAAACCGGAAATTAATGCTGCTACAAGTCTTCCGCCACCTGCTAGTATATGATCACTTACTAAATAAGACATAGCACCTAGCATGGCAGCTCCACCAATTAAACCTATTAGTTTTGGATCGCCCTTTGAAATTTTATTTTGTAAGCCATCTAATTTATGGGTAAATAATGCAGAAAATAATAACCATCCTGAACCATTTAAGGCCATTACCCAAACTGAGTTAGCATATTCCACAACTCCATAATCCGGTCCACCAAATTCTACCCCCATTGCCTGGGCACCCATAGTTGATGCAGTAAGCTCTGTTGAAGCTGATCCAATTATGGATAATCTCATCCAAGTTATTGGACCTCCTACTACAGCCATCATACCTAGCATGACTATAAATACAGCCATAGCAGGCCCTATTGCTGATATAGCTCCTATTCTAAAGGCTGAAGTCGCTTCCTTTCTTGTCATATTTGCTACAGAGCCACTTTTAACTGCCCTTCTTGCAAATAGCATTGCCTGTATTGCTGATAAAATAATTACTGGTGCACACATTACCCATAGCCAGGGGTCATTTGCAATCTTTAAATAATCACTCATCTTATTACCTCCTTATGATTCCTTTTGATTTTGTTGCCTTCATTCTACTACAAAATTCGATAATTTTCTTTGTGGGTTAAATAAATAAATTTTAGTTTTTTTGGACAAGTATAAAAATATACAAAATTAAAAAGTTTTTTTGTAGAAATATATAAATTTAAATATTTATGTATATAAATAAGTTCCTTATTTTCATAAATTTGGTATATTTTTTGATATTAGTTAATATATTTGTAAGCTCAAGGACAAACTAACATCTCCTATGAATGCCTTCTTAGCAGTAATAGTTCCATCTCATAAGGGCTGCAATTAGATAAATTAGAAATGAAATTATTAATTAAAAAAATGACAGAGCTATTTAATAACTTGGATATCTATTGACTTTTGGATATAAAAATTTCCATTTTATAGAAGTTTATATATAATATAAGAATCATCTTCAAAATAGATCCCAAAATCAACCTTAATTTAATATCTCTTTCCACTTCTATTTTCTTCTTCTAAAGAGAAAACACGCTTAGTGAAGATATAACTCCTCTCTTTAATATTTACAATTAATTTTACTACCCTTAAAATATAGCATAATACTTGCTTAAACAAATTACCTGCTCCTTGTCCACAAAATTTTTGAATAAATTCTATAAAATGCGGTATATATATTTTAAACGGTACAAATACAGGAGGAATATATGAAGCTTATTAACACAGCATTGGTCATGCTTGGATTTCTCTTCCTGGCAATAGGATTAGTAGGCGTTTTAGTACCTGTACTGCCAACTACACCCTTTTTATTACTTGCTTCAGCCAGTTTTGTTAAAGGTTCCAGCAAGTTTGATAGTTGGCTAAAAAGTACAAGAATATACAAGGATTATGCAGAGGATTTTGTAAAGTACAGAGCCATGACCTTTAAAAGAAAGGCACAAATAATGGCATTATCAGATATAATGCTTCTAATTCCCCTAATTAAAGTTAATAATATATATGTAAGGATATTCATAGCAGTTGTAGTAATTATTAAATATTGGTACTTTATATTTAAAATAAAAACCATATAAGAATAATCCCTCTCTCATGTACAAATGAACCTATGGTAAAACAAGATTGCCATAGGTTTACTTTTTTTCAAAGGAATTAAATAAACATATAGTCTCTTTAGTAGCATACTTGATAAAATTTTATCCTAAGGACTATAATAGTATTAGATAGTAAATCTAGGAAAAAGGAGGATTTATCTTGATTGTTGGTATTGATATGGGTGGTACCAATATAGATGGGGTTGTTATAGATGATGGGAAAATTATAAATACTATAAAAAAACCAACTGATAGAAGTGATCTCTTGGGAACTGTTTGGACTACCCTTAAGGAACTTTTAAAGGATTATGATAAGGCTAAAATAAAAAGGATTAATTTAAGCACTACCATATGTACCAATGCCATTATAGAAGGAAAAACATCCAGGGTAGGCATGATAATTGAACCAGGTCCAGGCATGCCCTATGATTTTTTAGCCTGTGGAGAAGAAAACCTGTTTGTATCTGGATATATTGACCATAGGGGTAATATAGTCAGGGATTTAGATCTATCTGAAATAAAAAAAGGATGTGAATTTTTTAAAGAAAAAGATATTCAAGCCTTTGCAGTTGTAAGCAAATTTTCAACTAGAAACCCGGAACATGAAAGAAGGATTAAAGAAATATTAGAAAAAGTATTTATAAATGATAAACCTCCTGTTATTACCATGGGTCATACAATGTCAGGTAAGCTTAATTTCCCTCGCAGAGTATATACATCCTATCTAAATTCTGCAGTACATAAAACCTTTGAAGAATTCGCCATAAACATCAAAAATTCCATGGAAAAGGAAGGAATATACGCACCCCTTTTCATACTTAAGGCTGATGGAGGTACTATGAACTTAGATAAGGCCCAGGAAAAGCCTGTAGAAACAATTCTTTCTGGACCTGCTGCCAGCTTTATGGGAATTTCTGCCCTACTTCCAACAGGGGAAGATGCAGTACTTTTAGATATAGGCGGAACTACTACAGATATATTCTTCCTGGCAGATGGAGTCCCCCTTTTTGAACCTCTAGGCATAAAAATTGATAAGTACAAAACCTTAGTCAGAGCCATATACACCATTTCCATGGGACTAGGGGGAGATAGTGCCATAAATATAGAAAATGGTAACATTAAAATAGGTCCAAAAAGGGAAGGAAAACCCTATGCCCTTGGTGGTCCAAAACCTACTCCTACTGATGCAATGATTTATTTAGAATTAATGGATGACCAGATTCTAAACTACCATCAGGATGGCACTAATGATATTAAAAAAATAAAGGAAAGAGCCAAGAAAGCTATGACCTTATTGGGAAAAGAAATTGATTTAGAAGCTAGAGATATGGCTAGGCTTATATTGGACAAGATGGCAGATATGATTAAGAATAAGGTAGATAATATTTTAGAAGAAATAAATTCTAAACCTGTCTACACTATTAAGGAGCTTTTATATGGCAAAAAAATTGAACCAAAAGTAATAAATATAATAGGGGGACCAGCTAAGGTACTAGCTTCTATACTTGAAGAAAAGTTTAATCTTCCCTCCCACTATCCGGAAAAATATGAAGTGGCCAATGCTGTAGGGGCAGCCTTAGCCCGTCCTACTACAGAAATCACATTACATGCTGACACTTCAAAAAGAAAGCTTTCTGTACCTGAATTAGAACTTTATGAAAAAATAAGCTCAAGATTTGACTTGAATCAAGCAAGGGATAAGGCCTTAGAATTAGTAAAAGAAAGTGCCAAAACTGCAGGAGCTACAGAATATGAACTGGATGCAGAAATTACTGAAGAAAGTAGCTTCAACATGGTAAGGGGCTTTTACACTACAGGTAAGGATATTAGGGTAAAAGCACAGATAAAACCTGGCCTTATTCACCAAATTAGGAGTGATAAAAATGATAAGAGCTAAAAATAAATTAGGTCTTGTATTTTTCCCAGCCTTTGACTGGGCCATAAGTCCTACTCATCCTGAAAGGGAAGAAAGGCTTCTATATACCCAGGACCAATTATTTGAAGAAGGTATTGAGGATATTGAAGGTATTGAATTTTTTAATCCTATAGTGGCTGATGAAAAGGATGTGGAAAGGGTACATTTTTGTGTACCAGATGTAAAATCCAGAGTAACACAGTCCCATCTTATTTCTGCAGGTGGAGCCATAAAAGCTTTTCAAGTCTTAATGGATAAAAGGGTTCATAAGTCCTTTGCACTAATACGCCCTCCAGGCCATCATGCCCAAAGGGTTGTCTATGGAGATAGGGGTTTCTGCATTATAAATGTTGAGGCTGTTATGCTTGAAAGGATTAGGCAGGAATATGGAAATTTAAGGGTGGCTATTGTAGATACAGATTGTCACCATGGTGATGGTACCCAGGATATATACTGGAATGACAAGGACACCCTTTTTATTTCCTTCCATCAGGATGGACGAACCCTATATCCTGGAACAGGATTTTTAGATGAATTTGGTGGCCCAGCCGCATATGGATACAATATAAACATACCACTGCCACCAGGTACAGGCGAAGAAGGCTTTTTATATGTATTAGACAATGTGGTACAGCCTATATTAGATGAATATAAACCAGATATAATAATAAATTCTGCAGGTCAAGACAACCACTACACAGATCCCATAACTCATATGAACTTTACAGCTCAGGGCTATGCAGAGCTTAACAAAAGATTAAATCCAGATATTGCAGTACTGGAAGGAGGTTATTCCATAGAGGGAGCCCTTCCTTATATAAATCTTGGCATAATATTGGCCATGGCTGGCATTGACTATTCCAAAGTGCATGAACCAGACTATGACAAGGAAAGACTAAAACAGCCAAAGGATATAACTGAATATGTAAAAAAAGTATCAGAAGTAGTATATAGACGTTGGAAGGATAAGGACAACTTATATATTAAGGATATAAAGGGTAAGGATTATGTTCAAAGGCAAAGGCAGGTATACTATGATACAGATGGAATAATGGAATATCAGACTCAGAATTTTAAGGTGTGTAAAAATTGCTCCGGAGTAAATACTATTGATTCTAGAAGTGATACAGGCTACCATATATTTGGAATCACCATTCCAAGGGATGCCTGCTCTAGCTGCATGGATGAAGGATACAGATTATATAAATATGCCTTAAATAAGTATACAAATGTATATTTGCAGGACAGGGTTAATGATGAGTACCTGGCTAAATAAAAGTCTTTTAATAAAATAGGACATATTCATATGGCCTTAAAGCCTTATAAATATGTCCTTATATTTTCCCCTTAAATCCTAGAATCCCTACAACCTTTCTATATATATTTCAGCACTATATTCCTGCTCCTTCAGTTTAATAAAGTGTTCCTTATAATCAAATATAAAATTCATAACAGCAGACTGTAGATCTATATTTCTTAAAAAGTGAATGGTACAAAGAGTATTATCCTCCAAGGTTGAAAATCTAATAAGAATATTTTTTACACCCAACAGTTGTATTCTACTATTAAAATAATCCGGCATACCGTCTATGTACAAATTTAAAGTTCTATATTCTAATGGAATAATCAAATCTATATCAGGCCCATCTTCCATAAAAGGCCTGATTTCAAAATCACTTTGGATTTTTAACCTTCCCTTTTTATATTCCATTACTTAAATCAACCCCCCTTCAAGGTAAGACAGATAACTGTCCCCTGCCTTATTCCACAACAATATCGCTATTGGTCTTCCTGCATGTCAGCTTATTAAGTACAATAATGTACCAGCTTGTTAAGACTAGCCCCTTTAACATGCTGCTTATTGTTATGGACCACCATACCCCGTCTAATCCAAGGGAGGTGGAGGATAGTATCAGTGCCATAGGTATACGTAAAGCATTAAAAACCACACCTACAACGGAGGGTGGAATTGTCTTGCCCAAGCCATTGAAGGCACCCCTACTTGCAATTTCAAAGGTCATTAGTATTTCTGATATTGCTAGTATTCTAAGATATTTTGCACCAATTTTTAATGCTTCTGGATCATCAGGTATAAAAATTTTAAATAGTGGATTTGCACCAAATACAAATAATATAGTAACAAATACTCCTAAAGTTCCGACTATTTGCAAGCCTTTTTTATAGCCTTCTTTTATTCTTTCCCATTTTCCTGCCCCATAGTTTTGACCTACAAAGGCAGATATGGCAGTAGAAAAACCTCCAGCAGTCATCCAAGAGATGGATTCAATTTGATTTCCTACCTTTTGTGCTGCAACTGGAACAGGTCCCCATTGGGCTATTATCCTCGCTAATATCATTCCAATACCTGCAAAAATACCCTGTTGAACAGATGCGGGAAAACCTAGCTTAAATATGAGCCTTATACACTCCTTATCAAAGGGGATTGTGAAAAAATTTAAATCCTTAAATATTTTACTCCTCTTCCTGCTAATTATAATAAATATTGTAGTCACTATAGCTTGAGCAATAACAGTAGCTATGGCTGCACCCCTTATTCCCATTTCAGGAAAGGGCCCAATACCCATTATCATCAATGGATCTAGTATCATATTGGTGATTAGTCCTACTGAATTTATTTTAAAGGGAGTGGTACTATTTCCTGAACCATTAAAAATTCCAGAAAAAACAGGATTTATAAAATAAAATATAAAGCCTAAAGAAACAATTACCAAGTAATCTATTGCCATACCAACAACTTCAGCATCCCTCAAATTAAAAAAACCTATAATTTCATGCCTAAAAAGTATAAGAATTAATCCATATATTAATGCAATGACAATAGATAGCTTCAAAGTATTTGAAGCAAATTTTTTAGCAGATTCCATATCTTCCCTTCCATAGGCCTGGGCTATACTAACTTCTGCTCCAATTTTAGGTATCATAAATAGGGCTGAAGCAAACCATGTAAAAAAGCCAGCAGTACCTGATGCTGCAACTGCTTTTGTCCCCACCCTTCCAAGCCAAATCATATCTGTCATATTATATGCCACTTGGACAAAGGATGTGGCCATAATGGGTAAAGCAAGTTTAATCAGTTTATCCGTTATGCTGCCTTCTGTAAGCCTGCCATTCTCCATATTGATTCCTCCATTTACACAAGTATATGTTTCGAGTTGCTAGATAATATTCTATAATATGAATATATTTTATTCAATAGCAGACCAATAAAATACTGAATTAAATAAACATCAAAAAAATTAGAGCATTCCAATAGAATGCTCCTTAGCGGATAATGAGAAAGGTAAATATATTAAATTAATTGAATAAAGCTTTTATACCTTTATTTTTTACTAAATACACATTGTCATATTTAGCCTTATTTTCCCTAAAAATAACATGGCTTACATTCACAACTGTTATATCCTTTAGATTAAGCAAAGTATTTTCTATTTCCTTAGCAGTTTTTGAATCCAGGCTTGCAAAGGCTTCGTCCAAAAATAAAATATCTGCTTTTTGCAGTAGACTTCTTGCTATGGCAATTCTGCTCCTTTCTCCACCTGAAATATTTTTCCCATTATCATATATCATTGTATCCAATCCTTGGGGAAGGGACTTTATAAAATCATTTAATCCTGTTTTTTCTATAGCATCTTGTATTTCTGCTTCACTATAATCCTTATACAAGGTTAGATTATTCCTTATTGTATCCTCAAACAGAAAAACCTCCTGTTCAACATTTGATATATGCTTAAAATAGCTTTCCTTTGTTATATCTTTTAAATCTTTCCCATCTATTAATATTTTTCCCTTGTTTGGCACAAAGTATTTTCTCAATAATTTTAAAAAGGTTGATTTACCTCCTCCGCTTGGTCCTATAATAAGGTATTTTTCACCCTTTTTAAAGGAAATATTTACATCACTTAATATATACCCATCATCATAGGCGAAGGAAACATCCTTAAATTCAATGCCATCCTTAAAGGCTTCCAGCTCAACAGTCTCAATGTAGTCATCTTGATTTTCCAAGGTCTTATCAATTTTCTCAAAAAGCCTTTTAGTTGATAAGAGCTTTGGAAGCCTTTCCCCTATTACCATAACAGGATTTATTATCCTGTCTATATTGTTAATTACCAATACAACGCCACCAAAGCTTATACTGCCTTTAATTGCCATATAGGATGTTATTCCCAGCAGGATAAAGAGGGCAAGATATATTGTTATATTTTGCAATGCAGTTATATAGGTTTCTAATTTATCTATTACATATCCCTTTTCTTGTATACTATTACTCTTGTCATAAAAGTCCTTTTTTACCTTTGAATTTAAATTGTTAGACTTAATTATATGGAAGGCTGATAGTACTTCCTTAATATATGTTGTGTACTTCTCGTACAGTTCAGATCTTTGTATATGGTGCTTCTGGATTGGCTTGTTAAGGGCTACAGAAATAATGGAACTTGCAATTCCAATACTCAAACCTAGTAGTAAAGCCATAGGACTTACGTAGACTATTATTGCAATAACAACTATAAAATATATTATGTTTATTAGGATCTCATAAATACCAGTTATATAGTTGTTTTCTATTGTATTAATATCATTGGTAATAGCTGATATATATTTGGCAGTATTTTCTTTTTGAAATTCATTTATATTCTTTTTAAAAACACTATTTACATAGTATTCCTTGGCTAAAACTAAGGCCTTCTTCTTAAATAAGCCCTTTCCAAAAGCCATTAGTACACCTGTTGGCAATAGTAATATAGCAAGCAGTATCAGTTTAATTGCTTCACTTTTAAATAAGCTTTTATTTCCAGAAAAAACTATATCTATTACATTCATCAAGTATATATGGACTAATCCTTCTAAAATAGCTGCACAAGTTGTTATTATTAAGAGCAATATTAAATAGGGCCAGGATTTTAATATAGCCTTTCTCATACTGCAAGTTCCTCCCTTGCAAAGTAGTCCTTACTGGGGTATTGTCTTACTAATCCATCCCTTATTTCCAAAACGTAATCATAATTTTCTGTTATACCTTCATAATATCTATGGGATATGGCTACAACGGTACTATCTAAGGATAATATTGTACTTTCAATTAGACTGCCTAGTTCTTCATTTAAACTTGAAGTAGCCTCATCTACAAATAAAATATCAACATCCTTAACTAAGGCTCTAGCTATGGAAATTCTCTGCCTTTGCCCTCCTGACAGGTTTTTACCATTTTCTAGTAGCATTTCATTTAATCCATTTTTCTTCTCTTCTATAAGCTCCATAAGTCCTGCATCTTCACAAGCTTTTAGTACCTTTTCCTTTGGTATATCTTTATACAGTGTTATATTGTTGTATACTGTATCCTCAAACAGGAATACATCTTGGTATACAAAGGATATATTGTCATTGAAGCTTTCCTCTTTTATATCCCTATAATCTACTCCATCTACCTGTATAGTCCCTTCATAGTCCTCCAAAGACATGGATAAAAGCTTGATAAGGGTTGATTTTCCCACACCACTGGGCCCTCTTATAAGATATTTTTTTCCTTTTTCAATAGTAAAACAAGCCCCTTTAAATATTTCCTTATCTTCATATGAAAATTTTAAATCCTTTACTTCTATTAATGATTCAAAGGTAAAATCTTTAGTCCTATTATTATTTACAATCCTTTTTTCTCCATTGCCAGTTATCTTTTCATATATATTGGCAGAGGCCTTTAGCTCGTTAAAAAGGGGGAGTATTCTAACTATTGGCCATATACAACCATTGGATAGTTGAACCAAAAATAAAATTTTAGTCACAGATGTACCCTGTAAAAAGAGATTCATTGCATAGATCATTATTCCTATCATAATTATAAAACCAAAGAAACCTAAAAAATAGCCCTGTCCTTCTGCAAATATGGTATAGTGCAATTTCTTTCTTTCTACTTTATCTATGGATTTTAAAGTATTGTACAAAAATCTATCTTCTACATTATTAAGTTTCAATATTTCCAAACCTTTAAATGTATTTGAAACATTTGTAGTAAATTTTTCATTTCTGTCTGAAACAGCTTCCTGCAGTTTTACCGTTTTATTTTGAAAAGCCTTGCTGATGGCAAATACCAAAACTGAAACTATAAATATTGCTATGGTATATTTAAAATCTATAAATGCAAGTATAAATAAGGATGCAATATAATAACCACCTGAATATATAACATTAATTAATTTAAGGAAAAAGTTTTGTTCAAATAAATTAATGTCATTAATTAAATTTGATACATATACATCCTTTGATCTTTTGTTATACTCCTTATAAGAATAATTCATAATTTTATCGAAGGCTTTAATTCTAACATCTAAAATGGTATCCCTCATAAAACTTATCCTCATAAATCTGGAAATGACAAATAATAGTGTACCAATAACTGTAGAAGAAATTGCTATAATCATTACCTTTTTGAAGTAATTTATATCCCCTCTTTCAATACTCCCCAGTATTAGTGCAATAGATATATTCACAAGAAGGGAAGTTATAATAGGTAGCATGCAAGCAATTATATATAAGGTAAACCTTCCTTTTCTTTTTAGAAGCAATTCTTTCATTATACTCTACCCCTTTTTATCTGCTCAGTTATTAATCATATTATATTAAAATATTAAAATTGTCAATATCAACCTTGATATTTTTAATTTTTATTTTAATTTTATTTATTTATTGATTAATATATTTAAGGTTTTTTATTTTGCTTCTATTTTGCATCAATAAATTGGCCTCTATATATTAAACGAACAAAATAGTTAAAATGTTGCTATTATTATATCACTGAATACAAAAATTTAGGGCAAGCAAAACTTGCCCTACAAATACTCTTCTTTCCTAATAGTAATCTGGGAAAGGTATTTCAGCTTTTCCTCCTCTAATATATGAATTTGTCCACTCTAACATTTCAGGTGCAGTACCTTCATTTAACATTTGCTGCCATTTTTCATCTGTTAGCCTTTCAGTAGATATGAATTCATAATAACTAAATACAGCTCCCCTGGTTAAGTAAAGTTTGTCACCTATAGGCACTACCACATATATCTCACTTGCAGCCCCTACTGCAGCCTCCATATAACCTCCAGAGCTGAATTGGTTTGGTGCTATTGTGTGGAAATCAGCAATTAGGCCCATATTTCTGTCAGTAGCAGAGCTTATTTCACTCCAACGGTGTATATCTCCTGCAAAGGAAGATGCTAATCGTTCTAACCTTCCTCCATAATACATTATATAAGTATACTCCTCTTCCGTTAATACTTCATTATTCAATTCCTTTATCGAACAATTTATAAGGAATTCAAGGAGATCTTCAAATTCTTCAATCTTATACTCAATATTATCCGTTAGCATATCCCTTGCCTTTAAATTTTCTTTAGAATATCTTGTCAACCATAGCAATTTTTCATATACTTCCATGTTTGGCTCCACATATCCTACTGGTGTAATATATCCGCCTCCTCCCATTTCTGCCCCAGATTGCTTTCCATACAAAATAGTATCATGCTTTAACTGAGTCCAGCTTGCTAAGGCTGTAGTTAAATTCTTATCTGTCCAGGCTACATTTGTCATAAAGGATGGATAACCTTCATCATAAGGCTTTAGCAGTCCTTTTAAGGTCCACAGCCATCCCGTATACATATTTCTTCTCCACTCTGCATCTTCAATTTTCTTAACTTCATCTTTAAGCCTATTAAATTCCTTTGGATAATCTTCCCAATACTGATTTATAGATTTTCCCATCTGTATTTCTTCTGCCCTATCAGAACCCAAAACTCCCATTACATCTAGCCCTGATGGTATAGGTCGTATGATTGGCTCCACTAATTCCTGTATTATTTCTGCATCTAGTACATATCTTTGACCCATGAATCTAAACTGCTTTCCAACTGGAGTAGTAACAGAGGTGTATTTAGCCTTTATTTTAGGTTCTGGAAACTCTTTAGCCTTTTCATATACCTCATTTAGTTTTGCTTCCTCCATTAATTTGTTTAAATCTATTTCCTCTCCATATAAATCCAACAATTGTTTATACTCATAAGGTCCTAAATCATCTGCACTGCCTACAAAGAAATTTGTTGGCTCATAAATATCCTTCCATAGCCTAAAATTTTCTTCATCAGAGTATAAGCTATAAGTAATCAAAAGTGCCTGAACAGTCTGCTCAATATTTCTCTCTTCATTGTCATTAAAATACAGAGGAAATGGTGCCTGGCCATACCACATCATGGCCTTAAAATACCTTTCAAAATCCTTGCTTCTAGTATAATGTCCTCTGGGAGTAAACTGACTATAGTCTAAGTCGTAGGGAAAGAGACTGGATTTTTGAAAGCCAGCATGTTCATCAATCTTTTCTATTTCTTCTAAGGCAATATCCTTAGCCTCTTGAGGTATTCCCTGTGGAAGTTCATTATTAAAACAAAGCTGTGCTACTGAGAAAAAGGCTATATTCTTAAGCTGTATATTTTTAACATCTTCATCTGTAATTTCCCCATAGATAGAAATTGAGTCATTAAGAATTCTTTCAGTAAGTTCTTCTAGCATTCCAAGCAACTTTTGCTCTTCAATATTTCTTAATGTATAGTCGTAGAATATATGGTATATATGTAAAACTGAATCTGTAGTTATAAAGGATGGGATACTCTTATACTCATTGTCCTCATAGATGTAAAAAAGCTGTTCCACATCAGTTGGATTTACAAAGAAGTTGTTCTCTTTCAACAGCTTTAACTGTTCCTCGGTAAAATCTCCAAACTGATCTAAATTCTCAATGTTTGATAAATCCTCCTTTACCCTATATGGTTCTACATTTGCCTCGAACTTAATTGGCTCATAAGGTACCGCTATAACTTCCATTGTGGTTTCAAAGTCATTTTCTTCATCACTTATCCTGTCAACTTTACTGTCACCACATGCTGCTATAAAAAATAGCATAGTAAAAAATAAAATAAGTAACCTACTACCCCTTTTCACTCCTTATACACCCTTTCTATTTTTAACCTATTATCTTTCAACTTAACTTTTCCCTGATATCTACCCTCCTTTTCAACAACTGTAATAAACAAATATGCACCATCTACTCTTAAGTCCTCAATATTATAAAAGCCTTCAGTTTGCAAAAAACCTTCAAAGCCAAATCCCTTCCATTTATATGTATTAATTACCTTTTCTCCACTTTCCAGTAGCTCAATGGATACTAACTCATCTACCCCATCTTTATCAATGTCATAGAAATCATAATCATCAAAGGGTTTTGAAAGCCTTGAACCTCTCCATTTAGGTAATAGCCTATTACCTTCAAAATAATATATAAAGGGCCTTTTGGCCATTACCTGATGTAAGGGAGTTTTCTTATAGACTCCTATGGATATTTCATCCCTTCCATCTCCATCAACATCCCCTATTGTTACCTTCCATGGTTTTAAATCCGACAAATCCTTTCTGTATACTTCCTTAATAGGAGAAGCTAGTTTAAATATAATAATCTCTCTACCATAGCTATTGAATCTTCTTTTTGTCAGTATTATTAGTTCTTCAAAATCATCGCCATTAATGTCTCCTATGGCACAATCCATAACTGTACCTTTGATTTTAAAAGATTCAATTTCCTCCCCTTTGCCATCATAAATATTTACAAGATCCTTATACTTTCTTATGTGGTAATTTTCACTATTGTAAACCATAGTTCCCAAATCTGAGTTGACCTTATATATTAAAAAGATAGAAATTATGACCATTGTAATTAAAACAATAACTTTTAAATGCTTCATAATAGGCTCGTCCTTTTCATTGCTTCATAATGATATTGTTCTACCAGAATTATATCCTAAATTTTCCATCAACAAGTTAAGATTTAGTTACAAAAATATGAAGATGTTTATAACAAATAATCCCATGTTTTCTTTTTTATTATATTATCTTTTCAACATACCTGACTTTTGCAAGCTATTTCTTCTAAAAAAGTAGGTTATTAAAACTATTGCAGGAATAATAATTATACTGATAATTGTAACTGTTATAATAAATACCTGGGGAAGTACTATTTTTGTTACTATTGTTCTTCTGCCTTTTATATATAAAACTATAATGGTCATTACAATAATGATTGGAATATAGGTTCTTTGATTTCTTGTATTGAAAACTTTTCCAAAGACTACTGTGCATGTGTGAAAATACACACATAATCTCAATATGCTTCCTATTATCCATGA
This sequence comes from Tissierellia bacterium, assembly GCA_012735405.1. Lineage (GTDB taxonomy): Bacteria > Bacillota > Clostridia > Tissierellales > Tepidimicrobiaceae > JAAYFE01. The sequence continues at coordinate 14,179 of JAAYHM010000032.1, forward strand.
AATTACATATAATAGGTCAAATCCCATAGTATCTCCAATTTTTATTAGCCGGGCATAAGTATAAAAAGGGAAATTTGCATGTTTTGTATAGGCAATACCTAAGGTTGACTGTACAACTACTGTAGACAGTACTGTAATAATTGATGAAAACAACACTGAATATGTAAAAACCTTATTTACATCTTTCTTTTTTTCTAAATTGGATGCTAACATTGCTAAAATCAATATATCCATGTGGACCAATGAATTAAAAATTGCCCCTAAATTTAACTGTTTAAAATTTGAATCCTTAAGAATTGGAAGAAACACATCAAAATCGTAATTTTCCAATCCCAATAACAACAGCATGAAAAATATGAATAATATAATTGGAAATACTACTTCTGATAATCTAGCTATATTAATTGAGCCTTTATTTACAATGTAGAGAGTAGTAACTGTTACAATTGATAAGTTTACCCAAGTAGGGGTATTTGGATATAAGACGGATTCCAGTATTTCTATAAATGTACCTGTTAAAAAAATCAAAAAGAATAGAAAAACTATTCCATAAATTATTGCTAAAATTCTTCCTATATATTTTCCCATGATTATTTCTGTAAATTCCAACAGATTCTTTCCATAAAACCTTCTACTTAAATATAACAATGGAAAGCTGATCATTATAGTGTAAGGAATTGATAACAGAATGATAAACCATGTATCCTGATTAGCATATTCACTTTTTATTAATGGAGCATAAGTTAGTGGAACCATCATTCTATTAATTGTAATTAAAAATATGGCTTGATAAGTATATATTTTATCTTTAACCTTAACTTCTCTCATATTACTTCTCCTTAACTGTTAATGGTTTATTTAAAAGGCCACTACTTATTATATTGGTAATAACTTCTATTTGAAAATCAGCATTTGCAAAAAACTCATCCCATTTTCCTTCTATTCTTCTCCACTGCTCAGTGTGTTTTTTATGAAATACATGGCCAAAACCAAATATATCAAAGCCAAACTCTTTCTGCACCTTCTTAACAGTCATTTTAATCCCTTCTTCTACTGTGCGGGAACAAGCTTGTGCCATCTTTTCTAGATTTGCATAATTAGTAATATCTATATTCCCACCTACTTCTCCTATAAAACCAGTTATAGTAATCTTAGTTTTTAATATTAATCTTCCATCTTTTAGTTCCACATCATTTTTTGTGCTAACCTTTATAGTAGACAGGGAACTAAATAGTGTTTTATTTCCATCCACTGGTGTAGGAAATGTTATAATTCCTCCTTTAACATTATTTAAAATATAATTTAAAGCCTTTGTATCATTACCACTTAAGTAACCTACCAAGGTATCATTTTTAAATACGGCTGAGCCTATGGAAGATAACTCAAAATTTTCAGTTCCTGTTTCATTTTCTGTATGATTTATGCCCTTTTTTTGTCTTGCTTCCAATACAGCTACAACAGGATGCCGCCCCATATGATAATAATGTTTTACAAAATCCATCATATTAGTATCTATGGTTTTTGGATTGTATTTAATACTATCAATTAAAGTTACTATATAATTTGCAGGTATTGGTTCAATACCGCTGCTTATACCCATTACTTCATAAGCTTTATCTTCTTTTGCAACTATTACATAGGCACTTTCCCTCAGCTCCCTGGCTCTAAATAGCTGGTCCATATACTGCATAACACCTTTTTTTGCTATGTCTTCTCCAAATATAATAGCTTTAGTATGGGCACCATAAATTCTGTAACCAAATTTTAATGTAATATCTCTAAGGGCTTCCAGTATTGTATTTCCAGTTCCTTGAACATATTTAACAGATACATTTCCCGTACCAGAGCTATCTGAAGAATACTCTATATCAATTACTTCTGCTGTAATCAATATTTTATTATCTTCTAAATCTATTCCTATTAGTAGAGCAATTGCTAATTCATCTAATTCTGTAGCATCAAAACAGCCTGATAAAATGCTGATACACAACATATATATGCATAATAGGAACATCTTGCCTTTCATCTCATTCACCTCTTGGAGGTACCTGCCTTTTAATATTTTTTCTAGCTATAGCCAAAGGCCTATATATAAATTTCCTTTCATGCCATCTTATTGTACCGTCCTTAAGTGCCAACAGGTTTAAAGGAGCCAAGGTCCATGCATATGGAATTCCAAAGGATTCAAGGGATACAATCTGGGTAGTAATAACCAGAAAGGAACATACAACACCATAAATTCCAAATAATCCTCCTAACATGGTTACTAGCAGCCTATATACAACAATTCCCTCTGATAGTTGGGGTATTATAAATTCAGCCAAGGCAGTTACAGATACTAAAATTATTGTTGGAGCACTTACTAAACCTGCTTGGACTGCAGCCTGACCTATTACCAAGGCTCCAAATATGGTTACTGTTGAACCTATATTTTTAGGTAGCCTAAGACCTGATTCCTTTGTTAACTCTAAAGCTATAATTAGTAAAATAGTCTCAATTGTAATGTGCAAAGGTACCCCTTCCCTGGATGCAGCTGCACTTACTAAAAGAACTGTAGGAATCATCTCTTGATGATAAAGTTGTAATGCAACATATGCTCCCGGCAAGTATATTGTAACTATAAAAGCCATAATTCTTAAAGCTCTTAAAAAGGAAGCATAGAATGGTCTCAAATAATAATCTTCACTGATCATAAGGCCTTCAACAAACAATCTAGGCACAATAAGCACATGGGGAGTTCCATCTGTAAATATTGCTACCCTTCCCTCTAAAAGTTTTGCAGCAGCAATATCTGGTTTCTCTGTAACAGTTATTGTAGAAAATATAATCTTGGGACTATCTTCTATTAATTCCTCTATATAACCACTTTCCAGTATTGAATCTATATTTATTTTGCTTAATCTATTTTTTAATTCCCTCAGTACATCCTCATTTACTATTCCTTTAATATAGGCTAAGCTTACCATGGTTTTAGTCTGTTTGCCTAGTCTCATATCTTCATAAACAAGATTGTTATTTCTCAATCTACGCCTTAACAAAACCTTATTTACAGCTATATCTTCAATAAAACCTTCTTTAGGTCCTCTGATTACAGATTCAGCCTGAGGTTGATCTACCTGTCTTTTATCCCACTTGCTTAATTTAACCGTATAGACTTTTTTTAAGCCTTCTGCAAAAATGATTACTTTTCCGTATACAATTTCATTTACTATTTCATCTACTGTATAAATTTCCTTAATATTGGAGGCCATTATAAAATATTTAATATCCTTTGTTTTTTTTACATTTAATATTAAAGACTCTATTATATCCCTATCAAGTATATCCCTATCAACAAGCCCTTCAATATAACATACCATCATCCTTATTTTAGATAAGCTTTCAAATTCATAGGCTACAAAGTCAGAAGAATTGTTAAAGAGACTTGTAAAAAGTTGTTTATTGTCTTTTATCCTTTTAGAAATCATATGATTCCCCCCTTAGTGCTTTATTACTTAGTATTCCATAGTATCTTTATGTTATTAGTTTTGGGATGAAAATTTTGCAATAA
>JAAYHM010000183.1 GCA_012735405.1 Tissierellia bacterium
TACCATCAAAGATTACTCCTGGCCCCTGGGCTACAATCCTAATATTATCCTTCATAACATTTACACTTTGAAAGTATATGCCTTCCTCTAGCAGGACTACATCCCCTTCTCCTACCCTATCTGAGGCTATTAGGCTTGTAATATCCATGTGGGGATTTACCTTAATTACTGCCACGACCACACTTCCTTTCCTTATCTTGACAATGGCCACAAATATCCTCTGGAGATTGGCAAGGTTCACAAGGCCTATCTGTATTGTCTATAAGATTATTGTCTGAACCACTGTCCACCATATTTTGGGGAATATTGCATACCAGCTTACTGCCCTTAACTAGATTTGCCCTGGAGGCTGAAGCCAGGGTCATGCCAGTATCTGCATTATAGGATGATTCATTGTTTAAGAAGATACCAAATTCCCCAATAATATTTATGCCTATTCTTCCATTACACTCAAGCTGGTTTTCTCCTGCAAAATAATTTTGGTATTCATTAAATACTGTAAAGGCATTTAATCTAGTAGCCTGTATCCTATTTCCTATGGCCAGGGAATGGCTGCCATCAAATACTGATACCCCTTGATCATTATCAATTGACAGATTATCCATTAATAGATTGTTGGAACCAATCATAGTAAAGCCATTGCCCCTACTTCCTATGGCCTTGTTGGATATAAAGGCATTGTTAACTGCAGTAGCCTGGAATATTGAAAAGGCAGTAGAAAAGCATTCCCTGACAGTATTGTCTATAATCCAGTTGCTTATGCTACCAGAACCTAATCTTATACCACTACGGCAATCTTGTATATGATTTTTCCAAATTAAATTGGCAGTAGAGCCTATAATGTCTATGGCAAAATCCACCATATTATTAATCCTATTATTTAGGATTCTGTTAGCTGAACCGGCCTGAATAAATATGCCGTCATCCCTATAGTGCCTTATATGAATGCCCTCTATGACCACTCCCACTACATTTAACAGGCTAAAGGCTGTAAAGAGGGTGGCCTTACCATCAAAGATGGCCCCTGGTCCCTTGGCTACAAGGCGGATGTTATTTTTTCTAATAGTAACAGTTTGAAAGTATATACCTTCCTCCAATAGAAGCACATCCCCTTCATTTACATCGCCAGAGGCAATAAGAGCAGAAATGTTTGTCTGGGGTGTTACCTCAATTACTGCCATAAATCCACTTCCCTTCATAAAATATAATAGGCTTGTTCAATAATAATATATTCCTTAAAGGATAAGCTGTGACAAGCCTTGGAAGAAAGTTTTTACTTTCTCTGTCTGGAACTCATAATTTAAATTTGGTAAGGGGACTTTTTTTATGCTAATATATGTATGGAGTCTTTACAGGCTTATAAGTATATGTCAATAAGGTAGAGGATATATAGTAGACATTAAGGGGGAAAAATAATTTGACTGAAGGAAAAATTTCAAAAAAGATAATATTGTTTGCATTACCAATCTTTCTAGGTGCACTATTTCAACAGCTTTACAATATTGTAGACTCCCTGGTAGTTGGTAATGTACTGGGCAAGGAAGCCCTTGCTGCTGTTAGCTCTACTGGCAGCCTAATATTTTTAATTGTAGGCTTTATAAATGGAATATTTGTTGGAGCATCAGTTGTAATCTCCCATTACTTTGGGGCAGAAGATGAGGAAAAACTTTCCATTGCTGTTCACACTACCATTGCCTTTGGTTTTATGGCTGGAATTTTAATCACCCTAGTTGGAGTAGGACTGACACCCTTCTTTTTAAGGTTAATGAAAACACCTGCTGATGTATTTGGCAATGCAGTAACATACCTGCGCCTGTATTTTGCTGGAGGCCTTGCCATTGTAATGTACAATGCCTGTATGAGTATATTTCAGGCAATAGGTGACAGCAAACGTCCACTCTATTATCTAATTGTAGCTGCAATTATAAATGTGGTATTAGACATACTCTTTATAGCAGTATATGACTTTGGTATAGCTGGAGCAGCCATAGCCACAGTAATTTCTCAATTTGTCAGTGCTTTTCTTGCATTTGTTAAGCTTACAAGGATTAATGATTGTTATAAAATACATATAAAGCAAATAAAAATTAACTTTAATATGCTTAAAAGACTAATGAAGATGGGTATACCAACTGGAGTTCAAAACTCTGTAATTTCCTTTGCCAATGTCATAGTTCAGTCCAA
>JAAYHM010000184.1 GCA_012735405.1 Tissierellia bacterium
TATGTCATATAACAAAGGGGGATAGGAAATGGCTTCAATGGTAAACAAAGGTAAGTATTTATTTTTAATACTAGTTATAGTAGTTAGTTTTATCTATATTTCAACCAATATATGTTTTGCTTCTAATGATGTAAGAATTATAATAGATGGTGAAGATTTTCAAACAACTCCAAAACCCTTTATTGAAAAGGGTAGGACTTTTGTCCCTATTCGTTTTATTTCGGAAAAATTAGGTGCCAAGGTAGATTGGAATGATGAAGAAAGATTAGTCACTATAACAAAGGGAAACAACAAGGTTATATTAAGGATAGACAGCCTTTTAGTTATATATGATGGTGAGGAGACAAAATACGGATTGTCGGATGTGGCCCCTAAAGTAGTTGAAAACAGAACCTTTGTCCCCTTAAGATTAGTTAGCAATGCTCTGGGAGTCGGGATTGAGTGGGATCAGCCTACAAGGACTGCCTATGTAAATTCCAATGAAAGGTCAGAAATAATCCCATTTTTTGATGTTAAGTTATCAGTGGAACATGGCCAAAGAATATCTGGGAAAACTAAACTTAGTATTAAAATTCCAGAAAATTATCCTAAAGATGGACAAGATATAAAGTATCTACTTGTATCTCCTGAGACTGCAGAAGGATTTGTAGTAGCTATGGGGGATGAAATAGATAGAGAATATACCTATCTTCCCGATATAAAGGATAAGGGGCATAAAGTTTTAGCAGCCCTAATTTATGATGAGGATGGTAATTTTGTTGCAGGGGATGTAGCCGGGGTTAATATAGATGTAAATCCAAAAGTTAAAATTACTGGTATTAAAGACGGAGACATATTAGATACTTTATCCATAGGTGTAGATATTAATTTTTTAGCAACCAGGGTTGAATATGAGATAAGGAATCTAGATAAAGGAATAACAACTATAGTTGGAAAGGAAACACCTCAGGATCCTTACGGAATTTATACATGGGAACCAAAGGTAAGCGATGGCGGTAATTACTCCATAAAGGCAACTGTATTTGATACAGAAGGAAATGGTCATGAAAGCGAAACTGTTAATGTAAGAATACAAGTAGAGCCACAAATTACCTTATCAGGGGTATCCCATGGACAAACTATTACCAGGCCTGTTACTTTACTGGCTTCAAGGAATTTTGATGTAAAAAATACCAGGTTTATTGTAAAAGACTTATATACTGGAAAAGAAACTGTCATAGATGAAAGACCTTATGGTGGGTATACATGGTTCCCAGGACCTGAATTAGAGGGTAAGAAGGCAGTTTTAGTAGAAGTAGAGGATTCAAGGGGTATTATTTTTAGAAGTGAGCCAGTTGAAGTTAACATAAAGGGAGAACCTATTTTGCTACTTGATGGGATAGGGCCCAATGAAGTTTTAAGGGAAGCTAAAAATATTAAAGTAAGGAGCAATGTAGAAGTTGAAAGTGTAAAGTATATTATTAAAAACAATAACTCTGGAGAGGAAAAGGTTATAGAAAGCACATCTAGACCCTACTTTGAAGAAGCATTTAAGCCTAATAAAGGGGATGATGGGTATTGGACTATAAAAGCTGTTGCCAAATATAAGAATAAAGAAATAGAAAGTGAAGAAATCCCATTTAGGGTTTATTTAGGCCCAATATATGGCCCAGTATCCATAGTAAGTAAGGATAACTATATAAATGAATTTATACAATTAGCATCAACTTTAGCTTTAGATTCATGGGAAAAGACAGGTATATCGGCTTCCTTGCAGGTAGCCCAATCTATCCTTGAAACTGGATGGGGTAGGCATGTGCCAGTAGACAAATATAGCGGCAAGGTATCCTATAACCTATTTGGCATAAAGGGCAAGGGACCAAAAGGGTCTGTAACTATAAATACAAGAGAAGTATATAATGGTATTTCTTATTATGTTGATGCAGAATTTAAAGCCTATAATAATATTGAGGAAAGCTGGGAGGATCACAAAAGGTTATTAATTGAATCAAGTAGATACGAGCCCTTTAGAGAAGTTATGTATAATAGTGTTCAAGGTGCTTGGGCCTTGAAGCGTTCTGGATATGCAACTGACCCTGAATATGCAACTAAACTTATAAGAATCATTGAACAATATAATTTACAAAAGCTTGATATTGTGAAAATTTAACATTATTTTTTCTCTTTTAATAAAAATTTATAAAAAAATCTATTAAAATTTTAAAAATGTGATAAACTTAAGTAGTAAACTTCATAATAATAGGGGGAGAAGAATTTGGATTTAAAAGCAAAAATAAGAGTAATAGAAGATTTTCCAGAGAAAGGTATCAGTTTCAAGGATATAACTCCACTTATTAAAGATAAGGAGGCTTTCGGTACTGCAGTTGCTAGAATAGTTGACGATTTAAAGGATAAAAATATTGATTATATTGCAGGGCCTGAAGCTAGAGGTTTCTTATTTGGTGCAACTGTTGCTTATGCTTTAGGGGTAGGTTTTGTACCTGTCAGAAAGCCTGGAAAGTTACCCGCCGATACCATAAGCTATGAATATCAATTGGAATATGGAAACAATATACTGGAAATACACAAGGATGCCATTGAAAAGGGTAAAAGGGTTGCTATTGTAGATGATCTTTTAGCTACAGGTGGAACCATGTTAGCTGCAGCCAAGCTAATTGAATCAATTGGTGGTAAGGTTGTAGCAATGGAATTTTTAATTGAACTTGAAAATCTAAAGGGTAGGGAGAAACTATCAGACTACTATGTTAATTCATTAATAAAATATGATAGATAAAGGGGATGGTTGATTAGCCATCCCCTTTATTTAAGACTGTTTGCCCATTTAATTATTTCCTTAGCAGTTTTAGCAGGATTTTCATTTTTAAAAACTGCTTGATAATTTTTCTTTTTATGGCCGTAAAGTGGGTCATAATACTTAACCATTAGATCTTCTATTACTTTTTTGTATTTAGATTGCTTTATTAATTCTTCATATTCATCGATATTTCTATCGCCTATATGCTTTCTAAGTTTTTCTAAAGCTAATATAAGCTCCCAATCATTGTTCTTTACATAATCCTTATATATGTTGTTAACTCTGGTTTCAAGGCTTGCATCTATTCTTATATGAATTCCATCTTCCATGGCCTGGAATATATAGTCGGGGATAAAAATTTTACCTATTTTCTTGCTTTCCCCTTCTATAAATACCAGATTGGTTTTTCTATTTTTCAACGCTTCATATAATAAACTTTCAAACATCTTTTGACTGTTTTGTTGGCCTAGACCAACACTTCCAAAAAATGAACCTCTGTGGTTTGCACAAGCTTCTAAATCAAGTACATCCATTCCTTCTTTCTTGAGGAAGTATAACAGTTCTGTTTTGCCTACTCCGGTATTTCCATATAGTACAACAAACTTTATTTCTTTTACTATTTCAGGAAGTACTTTGATAATATATTTTCTGTACTTTTTGTATCCCCCTGAAAGCTTTATTGCACTTATACCAAGGCTACTTAAAAGTGCTACTAAGGGTTTGCTTCTAAATCCACCCCTTGCACAAAAGAATATTAGTTTCTTATATTCCTTATTTAGCTCTACAACCTTGTCGTATATATCTGGAAGTTTTTTTGATACTATTTTCATCCCCAATCTTATTGCCTTTTCAGGGCCTTCTTGAACATAGGCTGTGCCAACTATTTTCCTTTCTTGGTCATCTAAAATGGGAATATTAATTGAATTTGGTATTGTATATAGTTTATACTCACTGGGGCTTCTAACATCTATAAGACAATAAGGCCCATCTATGATGTTTTTATCAATGTCTTCATATTCTATTACCTTATACATTTGTATTCCTTCTTTTTATCAGTATAGTACATTAAGCGTATATATTATACAACAATTTATCAGTAAAATTCAACAAAAAGGCTCTAATATAAGAGCTTTTTATCATTATTAACCTTATTTTTATACTATTGTATATTTTGCCATGAACCATCTTCGGTGCAAATTAATTTGGAGCCATCTTCTTTTTCTATAATTGAACCAACTGCATGCCTTTTTCCTGCATAAACACAAAAGGGAGCTTTATCTGCATTTCCAACATAATTTTTGGATGAAGATATTATATTATTTGGTGCAGATATATGATTAACAGTTAAATTATCCCTCTTTTTGTGATTTTTCATTATATCAATCCTTTCGTATATTAGATTCTTTACTTTTAGAAATGAATGGAAAGTTTAAGAACTGTCATTGCGTTTATTATTTTAATCTAAGCCAATATTAATATACTAAAATATTAGAAATCTTCTTTTAGCAATTTTTCAATTGTATTTACATCATCTGTAAATTTTAAAGGTTTAACGGCTGGTCCTTCAATTATTTCTCCTGTATAAGTAAATCTTGAACCATGACATGGACAATCCCAGGATTTTTCAGCCGAATTCCAATTAAGTTCACATCCCATATGGGTACAGGTTGTATTAACTAAATGAATTTTTCCATTTGCATCTTTATATGCACCTATTCTTTCTCCCTTAATTTTAACAACCTTGGCTTCGTCAGTATTTAAGTTAATTTCCTTTGGTAAAGGAGAAATTTTACCATCAATTAAATGTTCAGCTACTTTTAAATTTTCTATTATGAAACTCTTTGCTGATGAAATTATGTTCTTCCTTGATGGATTGTATACGTCTTGCCATGGACTTTCTCCCTTTACTATTAAATCTTTTATGATCATGGCAGCAACCATACTATTTGTCATACCCCATTTTTGAAAACCTGTGGCTACATATAGATTTGGAGTATTAGAAGTAAAATACCCTATATATGGGATGCCATCAGGAGTATCGTAGTCCTGTGTAGACCATCTATAAGGAATATCCTTGATAGTAAATATATGTTTTGCAAATTCCTCTAGTTCTTCATAATGAATATTAGTGTTTGGACTTTGTCCAGTAGTATGGTTTGAGCCTACCACCAGTATAAGTTCACCATCTTTAGTATCCTGTTGTCTGAGGGACCTAGTTGGGTCTTCAGCATTTATATACATTCCACCAGGATATTTTTCATTTGCATAAATACCAATTATATAGGAGCGTTTAGGGTAAAGCCTTGTAAAATACATTCCCTGTTTATTATAGAAAGGGTACTGTGTTGCTATTATCACTTTATTTGTCCTAATTTTGTACCCTTCTTCAGTGATAACAATATACTTATTATTTTCCTCTTCTATACCTACTGCTCTAGATTTTTCGAATATTTTAACTTTATTTTCCATAATTTGGGCTAAGGACAATACATATTTTCTCGGATGAAATTGTGCTTGATTGTCAAATTTTACAGCTGCCTTTATTGGTAAAGGTAATGGAAGTTTATCAACATATGAAGCTTTAATACCTAAGCTTGAAGCAGTATCTACTTCATCTTCAATTTTATTTATGTATTTATCTTGCTGGGTAAAAATATATGCAGACTGCTTTTTATAATCACATTCTATATTATTTTCCCTTATTATTTTCTCTATTTCATATATTGCCTTTTCATTGGCTTGGGCATATTGTTGTGCAAGTTCCTCTCCTAAACTATTTTTAATCTTGTTGTATATTAGACCGTGTTGGGAGGTTATCTTTGCAGTTGTATGGCCTGAAGCCCCTTGACAAATTCTATCTGCTTCTAAAACTGTTATTTTAAAACCTTCTTTCTGAAGAAGGTATGCACAGGATAATCCAGCCAATCCTCCTCCTACTATTAATATATCTGTATCAAAATCTTCTTTTAAAATAGGATAGTTTGTACCGGGAGTAGAATCAAGCCAGTAGGATTTAGAAATATTTTTATTTTTTGATGACATGTGTTACCTCCAATTTATTAATGATTTTTCATATTATTTTTACACTAAACTTGTTAATTATTCTTATTTTGATGGTTATAAAACAACTATTATGTGAAATGATAATAATAAAAATAGATGAAAGGAGGTTTTGCATTGAATTTTGACAATTTTATAGATACAAGGATAGAAAAAATGGACTTTATAAGTTGGTTTTAGAAATGGCAGCCCATGAATACTATGATGATTATGATGAATTAAATAAGGATTATGCTATGAATATTCTAGATAGTTATTTACAATACAGAGGTGATGACGGTAGACCTTCTGATGTAGAAATTGAATACGACGATGAGTATGATATTGTGAGAATTAAAGCAAATATTCACTATTTAGGCAATGACCATACCACTTTTAGAATGTAGCGGACTCAATTTGAGTGCTTTTTTTGTTGCAAAAAATATTTTAATAATGACAGATTATGACAAAATGAAACAGCCTAATTTATTATAATATTCAATGGTATGTCTTTGGGGTAGGGAGGTAAATTTAAGTGTATGATGGGAAATATTTTAGTTTAAATTATAACAAAAATATTTATAAAGAATTGTTAGTGCTCATTATAATGATAGTTATTTCTTTTATTTTATTCCGTAGAAATTTTTTGCTCTTTCATACTATAGCAGAATTATTTACTGTAATAATAGCTTTTATAATGGGGGCTATATCTTTATCCACCTATTGGGCTAATACAAACAGAAGTATTATTGTTTTAGGTATGGCTTATGGTTTTATTGGTATTTTTGGTTTAATTCATGTTTTTACTTATAAAGGAATGGGACCATTTGCGGACAGTACGGGTAATTTGGCTGCTCAATTGTGGATTGTTGCCGGATACATGGAAAGTTTATCATACCTCATTTCATTTGTACTGTGGGAAAAAAAGATAAATATTAATTTAAAAAAGGTTTTTTTTAGCTATTTGTTTGCAACAATATCCCTTTTAGTTTCAATATTTTATTTAAAAATATTTCCCCTTTGCATTGCTGATGGTGATAAAGTAACTTTGTTCAAGCTAATAAGTGAATATATTATTATAGGGATTTTTATTCTTGATATCATATATTTTATAAGGCATAGAAAAGGCAATATAGAAAAGAGCCATCTTTTTATATTAATATCTTTAACAATAAGTGCAATTTCTGAAATATTTTGCTCCTTTTACATACAATTGGAAATACTAACCTGCTATGGGCTTGTTTTTAAGTTAATTTCTTATTATTATATATACATAGCTTTTGTTAAAACAAGTTTGCAAGAGCCTTATCTTGTCCTTAGAAATTTAAATGATAGCTTAAGGAGGAAAAATAACAGACTAGAAAGTTTGGTGGAAAAATTGAAAATAGAAACAGAACACAGAAAGAAAGTAGAAAGAGCAAATTTAAGGAAGAGGCAAATATTGGATGGGGTATTGGAATCTACCATAGACGGTATATTGGTAATAGATAATGATAAAAACTTGATACATATCAACAGTCCCTTTGTGAAGATGATGGATATTCCTGATGAAATTATTTTAAATAGAGATACAAAAGAGATAATAAAATATATAATAGGTAATTCAAAGGATCCCCTAGATTTTGATACATATTTAAAAGAGGCCCTAAATACTAAAAGGGCTTATACTTATTATTTAAGGCATAAAAATAATAAAATTTATGAAGTAACAAGTCTACCTTATATTGATGGCGGTAAGAAAGCAGGGGTAGTAATAAACTTTAGAGATATAACTGATAGGAAAGTGATAGAGGATTTGAAAACAAATATAGAGATGAGAAACCAACTGCTTGAAGAGGCAAAAAAAATAGATGAAATGAAAAGTAACTTTCTTACAACCATAGCCCATGAAATAAGAACCCCTTTAAATATTATTTTAGGAGTTATCCAACTACTAAGTTATAAAGAGGTAGATGAAGACAAAGAGTATTATAAGTTGTCAAAGGAAAGTTTTAAAGCCTTGGAAAAAAATACTTTTAGATTGATAAAACTTGCTGATAACCTAATGGACATAACAAAAATTGATTCTGGCTACATGCATTTAAATCTTGGTAATCATGATATTATATCTATTATTAGGAATACCACTTACTCTGTAGCAGAATATATTAAAAATACTAATATTTCTATAACATTTAAAACAGATATGGAAGAAAGGATTATGGCCTGTGATGAGAAAAAAATAGAAAGGGTATTATTGAACTTACTATCTAATGCAGTTAAATTTACAAAACCTGATGGTCATATTTTAGTAAGTGTTAAAAACAAGGAGGAGTCTATAATAATCAAGGTTAAGGATAATGGAATTGGAATTCCTAATCATATGCTAGATAAGGTTTTTGAAAGGCTAAAACAGGTTGATACATCACTTAGGAGAATGAATGAAGGGACAGGTATAGGGCTATCAATTGTAAAATCAATAGTTGAAATGCATGGAGGTAGTATTTCTGTAAAAAGTCAGGTGAATAAGGGAAGTGAGTTTATAATAGAATTACCAGTATATATTGAAAAAGAGGATAATAAGCAAGTCTATGTTGATACCTATATGGGAATAGATAGGGTAAATATTGAATTTTCTGATATATATGGTATAAATTAAAAAGCATCTACATTTTGTAGATGCTTTTATGGTGGGCGATGTTGGATTCGAACCAACGATCTCCACGATGTCAACGTGGCGCTCTTGACCAGCTGAACCAATCGCCCGTAGCATAGTATATAATACCATAAATATAGTTTTTTTTCAATAAATATATACATAATAATTTTATCACAAAATCAATATAATATAACATAATAAAAAGGAAGGAGAATATCATGGCTCAATATAATATGAAGGAATTGAAGGATAAAGCTATAGAAATGTTAAATAGAAGAGGGGTTAAAATTGAGGATATAGGGGAATTAGTATATGATTTACAAAAAGATTTTTATCCGGATTTGACATTGGAAATTTGTATTAATAATATAGATGCTGTACTTTCCAAAAGGGAAACAATTCATGCCATATTGACAGGTATTGCTTTAGATGAATTGGCTGAAAAAGGCCTTTTACCTCAGCCATTGCAGGATATTGTTGAATCAGATTTAGGATTATATGGTATAGATGAAATTATACCACTCTCTATAGTTAATGTTTATGGAACCATAGGACTTACAAATTATGGATATCTTGACAAGGAGAAAAAAGGAATTATTAGGAAGTTGGATACAGAAAAAGGAAAGGTGGTAAATACATTTATTGATGATTTAGTAGCTGCCATTGCAGCTGCAGCAGCCAGCAGAATTGCACATACCAAGGAATAAATTTTAAAGTGGCAAAGCTTGCCACTTTATTTATTAGCTTATGTTAAGAAACCTATAGATCTTAAAAAGTGACCAACATCCTGCCTTGGCTGTTTAGTTAATGCTTGCCTACATTTTTGTGACCAATTGCTTTTAGCTTTTATACTACTTCTTTCCCTATAATAATCTTCCATGATTTTATTATATTCCTCTATTAGCTGAGTATCCTTTTCTGTATCATAATTGTCTACCTTGTAAATTACCTCCTTTGGCAGTCTGGGCTTTAGGCCTGGATCATCATCTGGATATCCTAAACATAACAAAAACAAAGGTGCTACTAAATTAGGTAAATTAAACATATTATGAACTTTTTCCATATCATTTCTTATGCCCCCTACAATTACTCCGCCAAGGCCAAGGCTTTGGGCGGCTATTAAGGATTTTTCAGCTGCTAAGGCAGTATCTATGACTGCCACTGTATATAATTCTGGACTGCCAAATAGGCTTAAGCTTTCTATATTGGAATAATTTTTAATTCTATAGAGGTCTGCACAAAATAGTAAAACTACGGGTGCTTCTACTACCCATTTCTGGTCTCCTGATATCTGTGCTAACTTTTCTTTTTTCATATTATCTTGTACATGGATAATGGTATAGGCTTGCAAATTGTTAGAAGTAGGGGCTTTTTGTCCACATTCGATTATTATATCCAAGATTTCTTTATCTATCTTTTTATCTTTAAATTTTCTAATAGATTTATGATTCAAAAGTATGTTTATTAAGGCCTTATTAATCTGAATCAACTCCTTTTAATTAATTTGTTTTTTATATAGTTTAGCTAAAAATTATGCTTTTACTCTAATATTCAAATATTTATGTAGCCATTAATTAGTTAAAAAAAAGACAATAATATAGATTATTACAAAAAAATATGGTATAATATGCTAAAATATGTAAATATTTTTACTGTTTTACAAGAACTTCAAGTTATATGTAATAATTTGAAGAATTGTAAACTGGAGGGATAGTATAGGTAGAGTTTTTTTAAAAAAATCAAAACCTAAAAAAATTGATAAACAAGATTCTGAATATGTACATAAGGACATACTTGTTGAAATCTTTTCTGACGTCATAGAAGGAAAAATGAAAAAGATTGATACTAATATTATAGAATGCAAAAGTGTAGTGGATAAATGGAATGATATGGTAGATACATTATGCGAAGACCGAAGAAAAATTATTTTGGATTTAAATGATTTATTACATATGGTAACTAAAATGGATTCAATAAAGGATATGATAAGTAGTGTTCATGGGCAAACTGAAGCATTGCATTCTATGTCAGCAAGCAGTGAAGAATTAACAGCCTCTATAGAAGATATAGCTAGTATGTCCCAGACGGTATCTGAAAGTTCGAATGAAGCTTATAAAATTACAGAAACAGGTGCAAAGAATATATCCGACTCTATTGATTTTGTTAAAAGGTCCTTTGATGAAATTCATATTGTAAACAAACAAATGCAAAGTGTTAAAGAAAAAACAAGCCTAATCAATGACATTATAAATATTGTAAAAGAAATAGCTGATCAAACAAATTTACTTGCATTAAATGCTGCAATAGAAGCGGCAAGAGCAGGAGAAGAGGGAA
>JAAYHM010000185.1 GCA_012735405.1 Tissierellia bacterium
GAAATATTGGGGCAAAACTTCAAACGGAACAAGCTGAGGCTGATAAGCGTATAGCCCAGGCTAAAGCTGAGGAAAGAAGAGCTATGGCAGTTGCTAGAGAGCAAGAAATGATAGCAGAAGTCCAAGCAATGAAGGCTAAGGTAGTAGAAGCAGAGGCAGAAGTTCCACTAGCACTTGCAAAGGCTTTAAGGGATGGAAATATTGGCTACATGGATTATTACGCTATGAGAAACATATTAGCTGATACTAAGATGAGAGACTCCATATCAAAAATGGCTGAAGATGAAGATAAAAATAACGAATAGGGGGCCTTTAAATGTTCCCAAGAGGATTATTAATATTTATTATTATATTGGCAATAGATATAATAACAAAAAGTATTAAAGATAAGAAAAAAATTGAGGAATCAAGAAAGAAAAGATCAGAAAGTTTAAGTAAAGGCAAAAATTTAGAAAAAAACATTTTTGAAGAAAAATTACCTGAATATATGGTAGAAGTTAAATCTGAGGTTAGTAAATTTTCTAGTAATATAGTAGATAAAGAGGTTGTAGAGGAAATAAAAGAAGTTAATGAAGAGAAAGTAAAAGATATCCTTATTAAAGATAGGGATAATATAAGTAATAGGAAAAGCAGGAAAAACAGAATTAAAAAAGATATTTTAAGAGGTATTATATTTTCTGAAATTCTTTCAGAACCAAAGAGCCTTAGGAATGTAAAGAGAAGCATATAAGTTTATGCTTCTCTTTACTTTTGCCCTGTAATACTGAAATTACAGATAGCATAATATTATACAGGGGAGGTTTTCTTATGGATAAAAAAGTGGAAAATATAAAATACAATATCTCAGAAGCCCTAGAACTACCTAAGGACATAGTACTTGATTTACCTAAAATAACAATAATAGGCAATATCCAAATTAATATTTTAAATCATAAAGGAATAATTGAATATAGCCAAGAAATATTAAGAGTTAATTCAAATATAGGTGTAATAAAAATAACCGGTAATGATTTAAAATTAAAAACCATCCTTTCTGAAGAGATAATAGTAAATGGAATAATTGATAAAATAGAATTAATAAGTTAGGGGTGTTGCAATGGGGGTAGTAAAAGCGTGGAATTTTTTTAAGGGTTATGTTATTATAAAGGTCAAAGGATTGACACTGGAGCGTTTTTTAAACTTAGCAGCTACTAACGATATCTATCTTTGGGATATTAGAAGGATAGACTATACTGAACTTGAAATGAAGGCGACTATAGAAGGTTTTAGAGCACTTAAAGAAATTGTTAACAAGGTAGGCTGTAGGGTTGAAATAGTTGAAAAAAAAGGCTTACCCTTTTTATTATATAGAATAAAAAATAGAAAGGCTTTAGGAATAGGATTTATTCTTTTTTTTATAATAATTATTTTTTTATCTTCAATAATATGGGATATAGATATTGTTGGTAATGAAAAAGTAAAGAATGAAGATATTCTTAAATTTTTGGAAACAGAGGGTATAAAGAGTGGTATAATTAAGTATAAAGTAGACAAAGATTATATTGAATATCTACTTTTAAATAAATTTGAAAATTTTTCTTTTGTATCGGTTGAAATTAAAGGAACTAAGCTTATAATTGAATTAAAGGAAATAGAACTTTTGAATGAAGAAATAGATGAAAATACTCCAAGTCATATTATTGCTGCTAAAAAAGGGGTTATAGAGAAAGTTATTGCAAGAAATGGAAAAGCAGTAGTAAGAAAAGGTGATATTGTAGAAAAAGATGATATACTAATATCAGGAATTATATCTAATGAAGGTTCGGAAGGTTTTATGTTAGTTCATGCTGATGGAGAGGTTTGGGCCAAGACCTTGTATAGCTATAAAATAGAGGAACCAATAATTAAAACTGTAAAAGAGGAAACAGGCAGGATATTTGAGAGGAAGGAGATTAAAATAGGGGATAGGGGTATTCAATTTATAAAGGGAGACATTCCCTTTGATGACTATGTAGAAAGTACTGAAGAAGTAAATATTTTAAACCTCAACATAAATTTCCCCATAAAAATATTAGTCCATAAATATAAAGAGGTTGAAACAAAGGAGATAGAACAAGATGTAGATCTTGTAAAAGAAAAAAATCATATAAAGGCAGTTGAAGAATTAAACAAACAGATACCTCAGAAAGCAGACATAATTTCAAAGGATGTCAAGCATTTTGTTAAAGATAATATTGTAACAACCTATGTGGCAATTGAAGTAATTGAGGATATAAGTAAAAAAAGGCCTATAAATTAATGATTGAAGGAGGATATAGTTTGACAAAAGATAAAACAGAAAAGCAAATATTAATAGAAGACAGTAATATAATAACTGAATTATTTGGTAAATTTGATGAAAATGTAAAAATAATTGAAGATGAATTTGAGGTTGAATTAGTATTAAGGAATGGACATCTTGTAATAGTAGGGGACAATGTTTCTACAGAAATTGTAGAAAAACTAATCTATAATTTAATGGAGATTATATATTCTCAAAAGAGGCTAAATAAACAGGAATTAAGGTATACAATTGAATTAGTGAAAAAAGGCAAGGAAGGGCAGTTAAAAGACCTATTGAATGATGTAGTTTGCATAACTGCTTCTGGAAAAACAATTAAACCCAAGACAATAGGTCAAAAAATTTATATAGATGGTATAAGAAAAAATGATATAGTGTTTGGAATAGGTCCAGCTGGAACAGGAAAAACCTATCTTGCAATGGCAATGGCAGTTACTGCTTTTAAAAATAAAGAAGTTAATAGAATAATTTTAACTAGACCTGCTGTTGAAGCAGGAGAAAGCTTAGGTTTTTTGCCTGGCGATTTACAGGAAAAAGTAGATCCATATTTAAGGCCTATATATGATGCTTTATTTGATATATTAGGCGGAGAAACATATTCTAAACTAATTGAAAAAGGCCTCATTGAAGTAGCTCCCCTTGCTTATATGAGAGGAAGAACTTTAGATAATTCATATGTAATA
>JAAYHM010000033.1 GCA_012735405.1 Tissierellia bacterium
CCTCCTACAAGTGGTATATCCTGCTTATTTATTTCATCAAACCATTTAATATAGTTGTACTTCTTCATGTTAGCCCTCCTGTTTCATGATTTTTATATATATATTATAGCATAATTATTTTAATGTGCTATACTATTTTATATTTTTTTTAATTTTTTTATAAAAATGTGTCTTGGTTTAATGGCTTGTCCAATTTTAAAGCAGTAAAAATCCCGTATAAATACGGGATTAATAGTAACCATTTGTAAAGAATATAACTAATAAGAGGAAGAAGAATAACAATGCATCGTCACCTTTTTTGAACCAGGAGCCATCGTTAAATAATAAAACTAGCAATAAAAAGAAGAATAGTAAGCTATCATCATCTGAACCAAATCCAAATATGCCTCTTTCCTTTCTATTATCTCCTACTCTTATTTCATCTACCATAATAAAAACCCCCTTATTTTTTTCTCATTTCATACTATGTTTTTTATGCTAATTTGGTTACCGTATTTTTTGAATATTAATTTGATTTTTAGTTAAACTAAGCATGAAAGGAGTTGAGTAAATGGATACTTTAGCATTAGTATTAGTTATAATTGGAGCCTTAAATTGGGGTCTGATTGGTCTTTTCCAATTTGACTTGGTGGCAGCCATATTTGGAGGTCAAAGTGCTGCCTTAAGTAGGATAGTATATGGCTTAGTAGGCTTAGCAGGACTGTATTCCATTACCTTCCTCTTTAGGGACAGAGAAAAAACACAGTAGTTAGCTACTGTGTTTAATAACCTTCAAATAGTAAAAATATTAATAGTATTAGTAGTATTTCTTCTTCAAATTTCTTTTTATGTTTGCCATTAACAAGGAGTAGAATTAAAAATAACAGGAGTATTATTGTATCATCCCAATACCTATATTTAGATGAGGTATCCATAATTACCCCCCTTATAAAAATTACTTTAATATATCTTATTCAACTTATATATTTAGGTTACAAATAAAAAAGAAAAAAGTGCACCTTATAAAGTGCACTTTTTATCTTCTTCCTCCCTTAATTCCATTATTGATTTAGTTGATATCTGCTCCTTATTTATATCAAGTAGTTCAATTGCCTTATCCAAATCTTCTTCCTTTTTTACCTCTATTTCCATATACTCATAAGGGTAGGTATTTTCATCCCACTTATCAAGATCAAATCTTATATTCTCATATACATATGTTTTTCTCTTTTTATAGCCTTCCTGAACTACATTAAATTGCAGGTTTTTTAGTATTTCCAGCATAGCCTTTTTATCGTCAATGGCTGTAGTAATCTCTATGTTTTCCCTTGCCTTTTCCTTTCCTATATTCTTTTTTAGTGTAAGCTTTATAGTCCTTTTGCCTGTAAGCAAATTGCTTGTCTCCCTTATTCTTAAATAGCTGTTCAAATGCTTTTCTATATACCTGTCCTTTGTATCTATAACTGTATTTATCTGGTATTCTTCTGCTACTAATTCGGCACCTAGTTCTTTTAATTTATTTTCCATTTCCATAAGGCTTACACCTAAAACCTTTACCTCTATTTCCTTTGACATGTGTATCCTCCTAATGGCCTAAACCATAGGCTTCTTCATCTACTATAACTGTAACATCAGGATGTAAAAGTAGTAGGGTTGCTGGAACCTTTGTAGTAATTTTTGTTCCCTTGACTAACTTAGATATAGCTTCTGCCTTGTTTTTTCCATTAGCTAAAAGTATTATCTTTTTGGCCTTCATAATGGTTCCAATTCCCATGGTTATGGCCTTTCTTGGAACTTCATCAATTGAATTGAAAAATCTTGCATTATCTTTAATTGTTCTTTCATCCAAATCAACTACAGTAGTCCCATAGTTTAACTCCTCTGCTGGCTCATTAAATCCTATATGGCCATTGGCTCCAATTCCTAGTATTTGTAGATCTATTCCTCCCTTTACCTCAATTAGCCTATCATACATTCTGCAGCTTTCTTCCAGATTGTCACTATTTCCATCTGGTATAAAGGTATGTTCACTAGGTATATTTATATGGTCAAATAGATTTTCCTTCATATAATAGTGATAACTATTTGGATTGTCATAATCTATGCCTATATATTCATCTAAATTAAATGAAACTACTTTAGAAAAATCTAAACCTTCCTCCTTATGCATTCTAATCAACTCTTTATACATACCAATTGGAGTAGAGCCGGTAGCTAGACCTAATACAAGATCCTCCTTCTTTTCCATTTCCTTCCTAACAATATTAGCCGCTTCCTTACTCATGGAATCATAATCTTTTTTTACAATTATCTTCATAGGCATATAAGCATCCTCCTTTACAGTATCTTTCTAGGCTTAAAATCAATGTAATCACATGATACACAGTAAAATTTAATACCTGCTATCTCCTCCTCAACCACAAACCTATGACCTTCTGCATGTAAATGACCATATACACATATATCTATCTTATGCTCAGCCAATAGGTCTACAAACTCATTGGGACTTGAATCTGTATTAAATGGAGGATAATGAAGCATTGCTATTTTTATCTCCACATCTTGACTTAAACTTGTTAATGATAGTTTAAGCCTGTTTAGTTCCCTATTAAAAATCTTCTCATCTTTTTCAGTAAAGCCATCCCAATCCCTAGAAAGCCACCCTCTCGTCCCAAAAATAGCAACACTATTATTAACACTATTATTATATATGAAACTATTATTTTGAATAAAGGAAATTTTATCCAAACCCAAACTTTTTAACTTTTTTGGTCCCTGCCACCAGTAATCATGATTCCCCTTACTTATAATTTTATGTCCTGGAAGCTCATTAATCCTTTTTAGGTCCTTGTAAGCCTCATCTAATTTTAATGCCCAGGAAATATCTCCAGGTAGCAGGACCAAATCATCTTCTTTGACTATTTCCAACCAGTTTTTGAATATTTTTTCCTCATGATTGATCCAATTTTGTCCAAATATATCCATTGCCTTGTTCTTAGTATAATCCAAGTGTAAATCACCTATTGCATATATCAAATACACCACTCCTATTAAAGTTAAGCTTTAACATTAAGTAATAAATAGCTTATTTTACAGTTTACTTAAGGTTAAAGTAATACTTTAAGCTATTTTTATTAAATTGTACTTCAAATTTAGTTCATCAAGTATTTTCATCTCTCTTTCCTGACAGGTAAAAAGAAGTATTTGTGTTTCTTTACTTGCTTTATGTAGAAACTTCAATATATTCTTTAAACGGTCATTATCATATTGTATAAAACAATCGTCCAGTATAAGGGGTAAATTTCCCTCCTTTATAGACTTTATAAGGCTAAATCTTAGTGCAAAATACATTTGATCTATGGTGCCTCCACTTAAATTATTTAAAGGTATTATCTCCTTTGACTGTGGATTTTCTACTGTAATATCTAAATTTTCATCTATTCTTACATTGGTATATTTGCCATCTGTGATATTGCTAATTAAATGGCTTATATCCTTGTTTATCTTTGGTGCAAATTCTTTATGTATTTCCTCAGATATTTTAATGATTACCTCCTTAGCTATATTTATTGCCTCCTTTTTCTTATCCATTGACTCTATTTCAAGTTCAGTTCTTTTAATTTCCTCTTCTATATCTAATAGCTCCTTAATGTAGTTATTTAAAGTATCCAGTTTAGCTTCTAGCCTGGAATATTCATTTTTCAAGTTATTTAAATGTTCTTCCCTGTTTTTTAATTCCATTTCTATTTCATCTATATCCCTATCTAGTACCATATCCTCTTTTATTTCCACTGCTTTGGTTTCCAATTCCTCCAGGCTAGTATTACCTAAAACCCTTTGTAATAATTCAATCTTGTTATCCCTTTCTCCCTTAAGCTTATCGTACTTAATTTTATTGTCCAAAGCTTCCTTAAAATCCTCTAAGTTATTTAAACCATTTCTAGCAAGTATTTCACTTAAGCTCTTTTCCAGTCTCTCTCTTGCAGCTTCCCCTTTTTCTAATTTTTCTCTTAAATTGCTCCTTTCCAAAACAAGCTCCTCTATCTGCCTTGAAAGGTCCTTTATACTTGCCTGTTTAAACCTGATTTCCTCATATAGCATGAAAAATTCAGATTTTGATAATAAATTATACTTGCTGATAATACTTTCCTGATACTGAGTAATTTGATCAATATTTCTTTTTCTTTCCTCTTCCTTAGATTTAAGTCCATTTATGCTTTCATTTAAGGACTTGATTTCCTCCTTCATATTTTTGTTGGATAGTAATGAATACATTGTTAATATACCAGATATAAGGGCACTTATTAAAAAGAATTTATTTACAAAAATTAAAGCTAGAGATAAAACTGCTAATATGGAAAAGAAAATACCTTGCATCTTGGTCTTTTTGACTTTTTCCAAAGCCCTTTTTAGTTCTGAATTTAAAATCTCAATTCTGTTTTCTTCACTATCCATTAAAAGCTTGCTTTTTTCCTCTTCCAACCCATTATACCTTGCATAATCCTTATATATTTCATTTATATAATCTTCATTTTCCCCACTTATATCTTTATTTAATTCTTCTATCTTTTGGTTAATGGCACTAATCCTTTCATGAATATTATCTATTTTTCCCTTTAAAGCCGCTAATTCTCCCTGAAACTGTAGAGAATTATGGTAATCCTCTTCACTTATGTTTGAATAGGCTTCTAAATCTTTTATCTTTTTATCCATATCTTCTATACTTTTTTGTAAATTTAAAGCCTCCTCATAGGTCTTTTTAAGTTTCAGCATATTTGCTTTTTCCAGTAAACTCTTAAGTTCTTCTACTTCTTTCCTGCTTTTTTCAATCTCTTCCTTTAATTTTAAAAAATCTTCATATAAGACATCATACTCTTTCTTTTTCACAAGGACTTGTTTTTGTCTTTCTTTTAACTCTTCCAGCTTATTTTTGGCCCTGGCATAAGGTTGCTTATGGGCTCTTTGGCTACCTATTTTATCTAATTGATTATCTAATTCTTCAAGGGCATTTTTTACAGATATTTCATCATCTAAAGTAGTAGCTATATTGGCCAGCTTGTCCTTTACTTCCTTTGCCAGGTCCTCATCTACTCTATTTTCCAGCTGTCTTATGGATACAGTATTCCTATATACAAGACAGTTAAAATCAAAAAAATGAAGGCCGGGCAGATGGATTTTAACCTTTTGTCCATTATCTATATCATCTGTAATATCCTTTCCTGTTAAATCATCATACACTTTAAACTTGTCTTCTTTAAAATCCCTTTCTATTCTATACCTTTTATCATCCTTTTCAAATGTTAAAATTCCTGCATACTTGTCCCCATGCCAAGGTGCATATTTATCCTTTTCTCCAAAAAAACTCCTTCTATACCTTACATGAGGTTTTTGAAACCCATAAAACATCCCTTCTATAAAGCTATGTATTGTAGTCTTGCCTGATTCATTGCCCCCATACAGGATATTCAATCCATCTTCTAACTTAAATATGGTATTTTTGAACTTTCCAAAGGATATTAAGTTTAATTCCCTTAATTTCATAGTCCCACCCTGCCTTTCATTAAAGCCTCCAATCCTAAGTAAAGGGCTTGTCTATTTATTTGGTCTTCCAAATCCTTCTTTTTCATCTCCCTTATGAAGAAGCCTATTATATTGTCCCTATTTTCCCTTTCCAAAACATCCAGATCATAATCCACTTTAGTTTCATCAATTATTTCTATATAGTAAAAATCATTGCTTAATTCTTTTTCCATATCAGAAGCTATAATTTTTTCTTCTGGGCTAACAAGGCCCCTTAGGGTTACCTTATAAAAATTTCTGCCAAGTTCATCCTTAGTGCCCAAACTTCTCATTTTATCTAATATTTGAGCATATCCAAGACTCCCGTCCAGTTCTATGGTCTTTTCCAAAAAAGTCCTGCTACTAAAGGGGATAAAGTCAATATTAGTATTTTTATTTTCTATGTAACCCTTAATTATTCCATGATCTCCACTTTCCTTAAAACTTAAAGGTTCCGGACTACCACAGTAGACCATGTTTTCCGATATTATAGCAGGCTGGTGTATATGACCTAAGGCAATATAGTCAAAGCCTAGGCTTTGTAAATATTCACCATCCAAAGGAAGGTATTTTTCATCCTTTGTTATGGCATCACCATGGATAAGTAGTATGTTTGTCTTCCCCTTATCAATTCCTTCAAAGCATTTAAATGGGTCTTCATCACTCTCCCCCTTAGGCCAGCTGTATCCATAAACTGCTGTATTTTTATG
Source organism: Tissierellia bacterium (assembly GCA_012735405.1). Lineage (GTDB taxonomy): Bacteria > Bacillota > Clostridia > Tissierellales > Tepidimicrobiaceae > JAAYFE01. The sequence continues at coordinate 6,249 of JAAYHM010000033.1, forward strand.
GGGGAATTCCTTTTTTTCTATTCCTTCTGTACCAAATATGGTTACATTATCCGGCCATTCTACTGAATAGTACAGGGAGTTTTTATTTAAGGTATCATGATTGCCTGCAGCTATTAAAATTTGCACAGCTTCAGCCTTAGAAAGAATATCTTTCACCCTTTTTATATCCTTATAGGTAAAATAGCTTTCTTCATACAAATCGCCTGCAATAAATAGAAAGTCTACTTTCTCCTCCATTGCTTTATGGACTATCCTCTCAAAGGTATGCCATAGTTCAAATCTTCGTTCATTGGAATCAAATCTCATACTTTTAAATTGCAAGCCTAAATGCAAATCACCAGTATGTATAAAACTTATCATTTTACCACCCCAATCCTTGTGCAAAAATTATACCATAAATTTCATCTATTTAAAAATAACTATTGTAGTATCCAGTTTATTGCGCCACCATCAATTTTAGGAAGGCCTTTATTACTTTTACATAGTTCCATATATTCCTTAATTATATTTTTAAAGTTTAAAGTTAAAGTCCATTGGTCCAATAAATTTGTTCCTTTATGATTATATATGGTAACGGCTATTGTATATCCAATGGCATATATATTTAAGCTGTTAATCTTAACTTTATGGAAATTACCAAACTTAATATTTTCAAGCGTTTCATTCAGCATTTTAAAATGGGATTTAGACAGGGATAGGTTTCTTCTGGTTAAACTTCCTGATACATCATCTTTAAAAAGGATAGGACCATGTTGAATTAAGCAGGCAATACCTTCTTCTATTATTCTTGCTAATATTCCATAGGCATATCTTTTTCTTGCAAAGACCAGCCGGGTATTAAATCTTGCCTTATATATCAAGGGTATTTTTCTGCTATGATATAGTTCATGGCTAAGTAATTTAATCAGCTCCTCCCTGTTGCCTAGGAAATTTAAAATATTTATATATACCTCTTTTCTGCTAACTGTAAAACCTCCGTCTGGGCCTCCGGCATAAAGGTATATATTTGTTATTATTTCCACATTTTCTGATACCATCTTATAAATCCTATTTAAGGCATCTTTAACTATTTCTTCACCATTGTTTTGAATATAATCTATATCCCTTTTCAGACTTTCTAAATTGTTTTTTAATATATAAAAATTAAATCTATCCTCATAATATTGATATTTAAAAAGCCTTTTTAACTCTTCCCTTATATCCCTTATACTTACCCTTCTTCCCATTATATTTTCATGTTCTATAAAGGCTTTAGCGGCCTTTGTTGATATAAATATATTAAATGTCTTTTCATTGAAATAATTCTTATCTAATAGTTTTACTAAGGCAGTTACAAAATCAATGTTTAATGCCACAAGTCTCCCCCTGTTCCCAATAACCTATACTAATATATACTAACTGTTGGGAACAGGTATGAATAAGTATATGAACATTTTACACATACTAGCATAATATATATATGAAGGGAGGATAGGTTATGCACTATTATGATAAAATAACTGCTTATGCAAAAATATATGGAAGCCATTTGGCCCCAAATATATATGGGAATATTTTTTTTGACGATGTACCAGGTGGCACCGAAGTATATGTTGAACTGTGGGGGCTACCAAATTATGAACCAGCCAAGGATGGATTAGATCCAATTGGTCCCTTTGGATTCCATATTCATGAATATGGCTTATGTGAAATAACAGACCCTGACCAGCCCTTTTTATCTGCAGGAGAACATTACAATCCAACAAACCAGCCCCATGGAAACCATGCAGGTGATTTTCCCGTTATTTTTTCTAACAATGGATATGCCAAGATGTGTTTTTTTACTGATAAGTTTAAACCAAAGGATATAATTGGTAGAGCTGTAATCATTCATCAAAATCCTGATGATTATAGAAGCCAGCCTTCTGGAAATTCAGGAAAGAGAATTGCTTGTGGAATAATTAAAAGGCTTTATTAAAAGGATGAATTATAAAAGAGTTCTTAGCTTGCAAGAACTCTTTTATAGCTCATTTATATATTCAATAGGCTCCTGATTAAAGAAAAATATTCCAACGCCACCAATTCCTAAATGGGAACCTAGAACACTTCCTATTTTTTCAATTATTATATTTGTATTTTTACCTAATTTTTCAATTATCATGTCCTTAACTTCCAGGGCAGATTGAAAATCATCTGCATGGGCTATGCCAATTATCTGGTTGGGAAAGTTTTTTATTCTTTCCTCTAAAATATCTACTATAGCCTGTATTGCCTTCTTCCTTCCCCTTATTTTCTTTATAACCCTCATTTCTCCATTTTTAACATCCAATATGGGCTTTATATTTAAAGCACTTCCTATTATAGCACTGGTTTTTTTAATCCTCCCGCCTTTAAGCAGCCAATTTAAATCGTCTATAGTAAATATGTGTTCTATATGTTTAATGCAGTCCTTTGATATTTTTAATATATTTTCAAAGCTTATGCCCCTTTCAGCTAATTTAGCCCCCTGTAAAGCAATAAGACCTGCTCCGATGGAACCTGCCAAGGTATCAACTGCCTCCATTTTTACTTTTGGAAATTCCTTTTTAAGCTCTTCTATAATTAGGGATGCATTTTGAAAAGTGCCAGAAATTTTTGATGAAATAGAATAAAATATAAAATCTATACCCTTTGATGCGTACTCTCTAAATAATTCATAGGTCTTTTTAGGATTTGGCAGAGAGGTTTTTGGGCAAATTCCCCTTTTCATTGCATCGTATACCTGATCTACAGAAATAGTTTCCTTGTCTGTATATTCCTTGTCATCTATTAGAACTCTTAAGGGCAATACTTCTATATCATACTTTTCTATTAGCTCCTTTGGTAGGTCTGTTGTACTGTCTATAATAATTTTCATCCATTTTACCTCCTCTATTTTACAGCTACATTACCAAATTATAACATAAGTTTTGACTACTGCTGTCTTTACTCCCTATTAACTGATAAATGAATCTTTATATCCTTTCCTTCCTCATATCCTTTTAGTTCTTTTACAAGGCCTAGCACTACATTTACTAATATATTTTTAACAAAAGGCACCATTTCTATATCCCTTTCTCCTATTTGAAGCTTAATATTGTATGGTTCTTTAATATAGTCTTCTACCTTTTCCTCTATTAAGTCTACCAATTCTTTTGTATTTTCAATGGGGTTTATTACTGGCAAGCCTTTAAATTCCTTCAGCCTATTTGATATCTTTCCTGAAATGGCAATGGTATTTTCATCCAGCCTTTCTAAAACTTCCTCCTCAGTAGTGGCTGATATAATTTTAGGTACCTTTATATCTGTAACACCTTCCAGTATTACATAGTCATGATCATAAAATTTTAGTATTCTATCCATGCTAAGTTTTTCCTGAAATAATATATCTGTCTCATACAGGCCCCTTGCAGTTACCAATTGGGATCCAGCCATTTTATGCCTGTGGGTATTGGTTCCTTCTGTATCTATTGCAAAATCTTCAAAGTGTATTTCCTTTACAGAGCCTACCCTGTATCCTCTTTTTCGCAGCTCCTCTGTTACCTTTTCTACTATGGTAGTTTTGCCTGTATGATGAATTCCAACAACAGTTAAAACCTTCATAATTCCACCTCCACTATATATAAATTTTTATAAATAAAATTATGGTAAGACTAAGGCTTAAAATCATGATTAAATAATCTAGCTTATTTAACCTTAATTGAAGGTAGCTTGTTCGACTATCATAGGCTCTAAAAGCTCTCATTTCTATGGCTGCTGATAGCCTTTCGGCTTTAATAATTGTTTCTATTAAGATGGGAGTAAATATATAGGAATAAATATTGATCCGTTCCTTAATGGGTATATTTTTTAAGTCTACGCCTCTAAGCTGAATGGCTATTAAAGAATCCTGTATTTCATCCCTAATCATAGGCAGGAACCTTATACCTAAAGCCACCATAAAGGCAATATCATAGGGAAGCTTCCACTGTACCAGACCCTGTATTATTTCGCGGAAGGTAGATGTGCTGATTATAGTAACAGAGATTATAACAATAAACATCCTTAAAAGAAACTGGGCTGCCTTTTCTATACCATCTATAGTAAGAATTTTAAAATCTCCTATGTACAATAAGGCTTCTCCTGGTGAAAAGATGCTTTGGACTAGGGCCAATAGTATAAGTATCTTTAACAAGCCCTTTATTTTTCTAAAACTTCTACTTAAATCCACCTTAAATAGTTTTGCTACTATAAAGGACAATAAAGCAATAAATAATAAAACTAATATATTGTTTGTCCCTACAGCTAAGGTGGAAAAACATAATACAATAATAAACTTTGTCCTGGGGTCCAGTTTAATTTCTTTTGTCATATACTAATTCACCCCTATTAAGGCCTATAAGCCTGTCAGCTATGCTTTTTATAAATTCATCATCATGACTGATTATTGTCATGCCAATTCCCTTCTTATTAAGCCTGGATAGGATGTCAATTAAAATTTCCTTTCTTTTACTATCTAGACCAGCAGTAGGTTCATCTAATATAAGGTAGTCAGGATCATTTATAAGTATTGCTGCAAGTGCAAGGCGCTTTTTTTCCCCCTGGCTTATTAAAAAAGGGGAGTGTTTTTCCAGGCCCTTTAATTGAAACATATTAAGCGCCTTATCAACTTTTTCTCTTATGTAGTCTTCACCATATTTCCTGGTTTTTAGAACAAAGCTAAGTTCTTCATATACTGAATTGGTAAAGAATTGTTTTTCCGGATTTTGAAATAGGTATCCTATTTTTGAACCTATTTCAGATAATGATAATTCACTGGTATCCTTATTAAATACATATACTTGTCCCACATCCGGCTTCAAAATACCTACCATTAACTTTCCCAGTGTGGTTTTACCACTTCCATTAGGCCCTAATAAGGCTGTTACTTCACTTTTTTCTATATTTAAATTAATATTATGAAAAACCCTTTTTCCATTTTCATATTGAAAAGAAACTTCTTTTAATTCTATGTAAGCCATTAGTTCACCAGCCTTTTAACTCATTTAAGACACCATTTTTAAGTTCCAAAACCCTATCAGCTATATCTAAAGTTTTTAGGTCATGTTCAACAAAAACTACTGTTTCCCCTTTTTCCTTTAAATTCAATATAATCTTTTTAACCTGTTTTTTGCTTTCCTCATCCAATTGGGAGCTTATCTCATCAAAAAGCAAAATACTGGGCTTCATAGCCAATATAGATGCCAGGGCTATTAACTGTTTTTGACCACCAGAAAGATTATTTGGATTTTCATGTCTATAATCCTCCATACTAACAGCTTTAAGGGCATCCTCTATCCTTAAACCTATTTCCTCCCTTGGAACCATCAGATTTTCAGGCCCAAAGGCTATTTCATCTTCTACAGCAGGCAAGAATATCTGACTATCCGGGTCCTGAAATACTATTCCTACCTTTTTAGCAATATCCTTAATTTTTGTCTTTTTTACTTCCTTACCTAATAGCTTTACCTCACCTTCTATATAACCCTTCCTAATATGGGGGATAATTCCACAGATTATGCTAAGTAAGGTACTTTTTCCACAACCACTTTCCCCTATTACAGCCAATATTTCCCCTTTGTTTACAACTAGGTTTAAGCCCTTTAACAAGTATTCATCCTGTGATTTATATTTAAAATATAAATTGTTAATTTCAACAACCTTCATCATCTTACCTCTATCTCCACTACATATTTACACCATCTTTGGCTAAATTGGTCCTTTCTAACAATTAACTGATAGGGACCACTGCCTCCTTGGTTTTTAGGCCTTAGGGCCTTGCCATTAACAGCATAAGCAAGGAGTGCATTTTCTTCATCTATTGTTTCATCTCTACTTACGGCAACTGTATAGCCATCAATTCCCCTTACTATAACCATTTCCTTGTCCTCTAAGGAAAATCCAGCTTTTTCAATTATCTTCTTCAAAGGGACACCAGTATATATTTGTTCTTCTGGATCAGTAGTGCTGGTATCAAGTATTGCAGGAAAATCTAACTCTCCTAAACTTTTTATGTCTTCATGATCTAATACCACCTCCACTTCTCCATCCTTTACTATAAGCTGTGCATTTTCATGGGCATATCCCTTCTCCTTTACTAATTCCCTATTCATAAAAGCAAAAACCCCCATTATTATGATTAAAATACCAATGGTTATTTTTATTTTATTTTTATCCACCCTTATTCCCCCTACTTAATAATTATATAAGGTACTATTAAATCTTCATGTCTAAAGTCTCCATGATCACCAGCCTCATCTATACTATGCATTCCATGATCAGCTGTTATTATGGTTATCCCATCCCAATGAGATAATATGTTCTGGATATAGGAATCTATAAGCTTAATCCTTTCCATGGTTTCAACTGCCAAAGGCCCAAATGTGTGACCTGCATCATCTATACCATGAAAATGGGTAAATACAAAATCCTTTCCCTCTTCAATGGCCTTTAAGGTTGACATGTATACTTCATCGTCAGTATAGCCATCCTTATTTTTATCTAAATTTAATATTGGTTCAACTTCAGTATCAAGTATGCCAATATTCCCTTCTATATAGGCTATATTTTTATTTAGATCCTTAGCTACTTTAAATATGGAATCCACATTTAATTCCCTTTGCTTCCTTGAATATACACCATTTTCCTCAGGGCTTTTTCCTGTAATAATGGCAGCCAGCCCAGCATTTGTTACAGGCTTATATACGGATAAGACCTTCCTGGCTTCAAACTCCTCCAAAAAAGATAAAAATCCATTTTCCCTTGCATATTCATATTGATGATATCCAAACCCATCCAACAAAATAAACAGTACCTTGTCATCTTCCAGGTATCTTTCCATATCATAATAAGCATCTTTAATACTGGTTTCTGGTGGATCAATGACTACCCCTACAATATTTTCAATTTCCTTGTCCTTGCCAATATAATATAATGAATCCTTGTCCCTTTTAAAGTATCCATCCTCTATGTAGTCTACTTCACCCATCTCTCCCATAACCAGGGCCCTTTGGAAAGGTATATCAACTATATCTTCTAGCTTAAAGGTACCAGACAACTGGTCTATTTTTATGGATTTTATATTATCATTACTGTCAATAATATTCATAAGCATGTCCTCTCCGGTGTAATTGTCAACCTCCTTATTTTGGCAGCCCAATATTAATAGAAATATTGGCAGAAGTATTATAAAGATCAGCCTTTTATTCATTATATCCTCTCCTGTTCAATAGTTCCCTTAATACTTCATTTTTATTTATCCTATTTACAATATTGTAGGCAATAAGACCCCCTAATCCCCCAGAAAGGCTACCAGCAGACAGG
>JAAYHM010000186.1 GCA_012735405.1 Tissierellia bacterium
ATTAGAATGGCCAAGTATGAAGGCATAGATGATTTGAAATCCTTCATTGATCCGGATAAGTGTGTTGGATGCAGCGTTTGTGCCCAAACCTGTCCAGTAGGGGCCATAAAAAGGTCAGAGTAGAAAGGGGGATACTATGATAAAAAATATTATTTTAGCAGGTGTAGGAGGTCAAGGTTTGGTTCTGGCCACAAGATTAATAGCAGAGGTGGCCTTTAGGGCTGGCTTTGATGTAAAGACCAATGATGTCATAGGTCTATCCCAAAGGGGAGGCAGGGTCTGGGGTTCTGTCCGCTTTGGGGAAAAAATATATTCACCAAATATACCACCTAAGGAAGGGGATATACTGCTTGGTTTAGAGCCATTGGAAGCCTATAGGTGGAGCCATTTGATGAAGGATGGAGGATATATAATTCTAAATGAGAGGGAGGATTACCCTACTCCAGTGCTTTTAGAGCTGGAAAAGTATCCAGTAGAGGAAATTGAGGCTATGAAGGATAATTATAAGGTTATAAATGTAGATGCAGTAGAGGAGGCAAAGAAGGCAGGAAATATTAAGGCTGCCAATACGGTTATCTTAGGCATAATGGCCAGGTACTTAGACATAGATACTAAAATATGGGAAGAGGTTATAAGGGAAAATGTACCTGAAAAGGCCATAGAGGCCAATATAAATGCTTTTTACAGAGGGTACAGCTACCAGCCTTAAGGCTGGTTTATTTTTTTGTTAAAATTATAACAGATGTCAGAATTATCAAAATATATTGACAAATAAACTATATTGTGGTATCTTTAAGAAAATATTTTCATATAATGTTGTAAATTACAAATAATCAACATATTAACCAAGTATTCAAAAATTGATAGGGGGGTGATTAAAAGGCATAAGTAAATAGATGATAGCTTAATTATTTAATTTAAAATAAAAAAATTGATTAAATTAAAGGGGGTTTTTAAAATGGAAGGGAAGCCTGCTAAGGGTTCTGCAAGGGATCAGTTTGTATCAAGAGCAGGGTTCATATTTGCTGCGGCTGGATCTGCCATAGGCTTAGGAAATATCTGGCGCTTCCCATTTCTAGCAGGGCGTAATGGCGGAGGAGCCTTTGTATTGTTCTATCTAATATGTGTACTTTTTATAGGATTTGGACTTATGATGTCAGAATTTGCAATTGGAAGACACACCCAATTATCTTCAGTTGATGCATTTAAAAAGTTAGACAAAAGATTTACCTTTGTAGGTGCCATGGGAGTACTAGCTGCCTTTATAATCATGGGATACTATCCAGTAGTTGGAGGATGGTCAGTATCCTATATGATTAAGTCCTTATTAGGACAGTTTTCCACTGATGCAGCCTATATGGAAGGCATGTTTGTTGATTTGGTTACAGGTGTAGCTTCACCCATTTTTTGGACTGTTGTGTATATGTTGATTAATGTTGTAATTGTAATTAGAGGAATTAGTGAAGGAATTGAAAAAGCATCAAAAATAATGATGCCTGCACTCTTTATACTTTTAATTATACTGGTTATCCGTTCCTTAACATTACCAGGAGCCATGGAAGGATTAAGGTACTTATTTGTTCCGGACTTTTCTAAGCTTACTGGAGAAGTAATGTTGGCAGCCCTAGGCCAGACATTTTTCTCCTTAAGTTTAGGTATGGGCTGTATGATTACTTATGCAAGCTACTTGAGCAAGGAAGAAAATCTAGTTCAAAGTGCAACCATAGTTCCTATAATGGATACATCCGTTGCTTTATTAGCAG
>JAAYHM010000187.1 GCA_012735405.1 Tissierellia bacterium
AAATACATTGGCTTTAGTACTGAATTTAATCGGTAAATAGTCTATGAGAATTAAATTGCCTGATGATTTAAAGATATATATTGCTTGTGGCAAGACGGATATGAGAAAATCCATAGATGGATTAGCTGCAATTGTTGTACAGAATTTCAAACTAGATCCATTTGAGAATTCACTGTTTTTGTTCTGTGGTGGTAAAAAAGATAGAATAAAGGCCCTCCTCTGGGAGGGAGATGGATTTCTTTTAATGTATAAAAGACTTGAAAATGGTGCCTTCCAATGGCCTAGAACATCTGATGAGGTTAGAGAAATAACTCCCCAGCAATTCAGGTGGTTAATTGAAGGATTGAGTATAGACCAGAAGAAAGTAATTAAAAAAATTGAGAATAGGGTAATAATATGAATGCTTAAAACTATTGAAAACAACATGGTTTTTAAGTATTTTTATGTTGTTTTTGGCTAGGAGTAGTGGTATAATGATTTCAATGATATATAAGAAGAAAGGCTAAAATCCAATGAATGAAAACTCCTTGATAAAAACACTTCAAGATACAATTGAATCTAAAAATAAAACTATTGAAAGCCTAAGGGAAGAGCTGAAAAAGGCCAATGAGAATATTGAATACCTCATAAAAAAGCTTTATGGAAGAAAAACTGAAAAAACTTCTGCAATAGATGGTCAATTAGTAATCAGTGATATTTCATTAGGATTATTTAATGAGGCAGAAAAGGAAGCTGATCTATCCGTATTAGAACCAGTTCCATTTGAGGAGCCAATAAAAAGGACTAGAAAAGGTTATAAGAGAAAAGAAGCATTTAAGAATCTTCCACAACAAGATCATGTCTACAAGTTAGATGAGTCTCAAAGAGTATGTCCAATTGATGGTGATAGTCTCTCAGTCTTAGGAAAGAAATTTTTAAGATCAGAAATCAAATATATTCCAGCTGAAATCAGCATAGTTAACATATACCAAGAAACTTATGAATGTAAGAGATGTAAGAAAGAAAACAGGCCAGGAGTATTTAATCCATATACACCAGAGCCTGTACTTCAACATTCCTATGCTACAGCTTCAAGTGTAGCATGGACTATGTATCAAAAATTTGTACAATCAGTTCCTCTATACCGCCAGGAGAAGGAATGGAAGCAAATGGGCTTTCCATTAAGCCGTGCCACCTTATCAAACTGGATAATAAAAACCTCCGAAGAGTGGTTAATTCCAGTAGTAGAGAAACTACGAGAGGAACTCCTTAAAGAAAAATATCTGCACGCTGATGAAACTCCTGTACAAGTATTAAATGAAGATGGTAAGAAGAATACCACCAAATCCTACATGTGGGTGTTTTCTACCTCAGAAAATTCAAAGCGTGGAATCAGGATATTTAAGTATGCCACTGGAAGATCAGGAGAAAACGCCAAGGAATTCCTAAAAGACTTTAGGGGATATCTACATACAGATGCTTATTCGGGTTATGGTAAGGTTGAAGATATCCATCACTGCTTATGCTGGGCCCATGTTAGGAGGTATTTTACTGATGCCTTGCCCAAAGATATGAGCGGTCCAGAAGCTACCTTACCAGCAACAGGGGTAGCATATTGTAACCAGTTGTTTGACTGGGAAAGAAAGTTTAAGAACTTAACAGCTGATGAAAGGAAGAAAATGCGTCTAGAGAAGGAAAAACCTGT
>JAAYHM010000188.1 GCA_012735405.1 Tissierellia bacterium
AACCATATTCTCCACATATAAGGGCAAAATATCTCTAATTACACTACAGCTTATTTTCATTTATAACCCTCCAATCTTTCCTTGATCTTATTCTTGGCTCGGTGAAAGGTAACACAAGCCCAATTATCACTTTTCCCAAAGAGTGAGGCTATTTGCTTGAAGCTTAATTCTCCAAAGACTCGTAATGTAAAGACCTCTTTGTAAGGCTCCTCTAAGTTATGTAAAATTTGGTGAATTCTCATGGACTCTTCTGACATACTTATTCTTTTCTCTATGTCTAAATTATCTTCTTGCTCAGGAATGGAATTCATACTTACTAGCCCTTTATTCTTTCTTAAATAGGAATAATAAGTGTTTTTAGCAATCTGACACAGCCATACCCGTATATCACAATCACCCTTGAAGCTGTCTATAGATTTTATAGCCTTCACAAAGGTCTCTGAAGTTACATCTTCAGCAATATGCTTATTGCCCGACAAACTATAAATATACAAAAAGACATCCTTAAAATAGCTATCATATATTTTCTCCAGCTCTGTCACCTTTTCACCTCCCTACTAATAAGACTCACAAGGAAAGATTATCTTACAAAATTTTTATATAAATATTAGTTTTTTGCTTAACTTTTTTAGGTACACTTCATACCTGTCCTGTCCACAAAATAAGAGGATATTTAATCCTCTATAACTGCTTGTATACACTTGTCTTTTTCTATATCTTCATTATAGCTGGCATCCTCTACTAATATATGGGGACTAGTTCCAGTTTCCATGTTTATTGTTCCATCAGAATTTAGTACCAACTCCCTACTGTAGCTAATTATAAAGCCACCATAGGGCATGTTTTGTATAGGAACCTCTTCAAAGGTCATGCCACCAGCTGTGGTCTCTCCTACTAATGTAGCTAAGCCTGTATCCTTTGCAAAGGCTGCAAACTTTTCAGCAGAACCAAATACTTCCTCATCTACTAATAGGTAGACCTTGCCCTTAAAGTCTATATTCATATTAGGATGTATTTCAATTTTGTTTAATTTATAGTAGTTAAAGTCTATTCTTACTTCTGAAGGGAAGTCATCTAAAATCTCATCATCTAATAGCTCAACTGTGGTTAAATCATCAACAAAAAAAGGATCCCGGGCTGTTTTTGCTTTTTGCTTAAAAAAAGAATAGTACTCAGCACTGTATACTTCATCTATTAAAAGCTCCACTATTCTTTTCCAGTATTCATCGGAGCCTCCTGTATTACCCCTAATATCTATAATTAGCTTATCATAATCTTCAACTTGTTGCAGAAAGCTTTTTATTTCATCATAGTCTTCTTCTATACGATAGTTAGACATGGCAATAATTTTCATATAGGCTATTTCATCTTCAACCAGTACTTTAGTCTCTAAAACTGGTCCTTCGTAAAACAAGGGATATTTTTTCGGATCAACCTCTATATTATCCAAGTCCCCTTTAAACAAATACCTGGCAAGGGACCTTTCATAATGAAGTACCTCCCTTTTATCAGGAAAATAATATTTATAATATAGTCTATAATCATCCCCTGACAACACAAAAGTGTTTCTATCATTTAAGTCTCCTAATATATTGTTTAAAGCCACAAAATATTCAGCATCACCCTTGGCATTCCTTAGTATTCTCTTATACTTTCCTATGTTTTCAAACCAGTCTATGCCATTTTTCCTTTCATTTAGCTTAAAAAAAGGATAGTTTTCCTCTAAAAGCTTTCGTATAAATTTAAACTCCTTCATTTTTTCGCTACTGGTAAACCCAGCATCCAATATGCCATAATGATCTGCATCTAAGGCAACAGTCTGAAATTCATCCCTGCTATTATAGATCCTTTCTCCTATAATTATTGCAAAAACTATTAAAAGGATTCTTATAATGATCCTTCTCTTTGCTTTTGTAGATAGTGGTACTTTTTTATTTCTTCTAAACATATCCATTTCCCCCTTATTGTAAGCTCTAGAATAGCTTTCATGTTGAATTTTATCCTTTTCTCTAAATACCTGTAAATCTTTTAAGTAAAATTGTGGTTTAATCTACAAGTTTCTGCAGCATATTTACAGCCATTTATTTTTCACTTCCTATCCTTAAAATTTCAAGTTTCCTTTTTCCAACCTTATGTTTCTCTATCCTTATAAATTTTTTGTTATTAACTTTTTGTTTTTTATCCATACAAAGGCATATAATAGTATCCTGATGGCAAATATCATATAGTGAGTCTAATAACTTATCTACAAAGTTTTCTCCCTCTCCTATCCAATCCACCTTTTGGCCATATGGAAGATCTGTAATAACAATATCTGGCTTTATTTTTTGTTCTATTTTCTTTAGCACATCAGAGTAAAAAACTTCAAATTCAATGTTTTTCTTAATCATATTTTTTAATTTTAGGGCACTATTTTTTGCTTCAATATGGGATTCTTTTTTATATTTTTCTATCAAGCCTTCCAGCTCTTTTATCCTATCATTCATTCCTTCTTTACTTAGTAATGATAGATTCCTCCTTGCAATGTTTAGCAAGTCCTCATTTATATCACTGCCAATAATACATTCAATTGTATCCTGATTTAAAAAACCCAATACAGTGAGTAAATATCCACCTCCACAACAACAATCATATAAACAAATATCCCTCTTTTTAGGTGAATATTCTAAACACCTGCCATATATCTCCTGGGCTAGTCGTACAGGAAAGTTTGTCATACCACTTATGTGGTATAAGACCCGTCCACTTGAAAAATCTTCATAATTAGCCTTCTTACCATATTTGTATTCCATAGTAAAACCTCGCTTAAAATAATATCCATTAGTATTATATCAGAATAACCCATAATTCTGTAAAATATATTATTCGTCCTAATTTAAATAAATTTAGTATTTTTTTGATGGGATTAGCACAAAATATATTTTAGAATTGAAGCTTTTTTGATCTACATCTGTCTTTAAATTTTGAATGACAAAAAAATTCTTTATTGTTGCATTTTCGACACCAAAGTGGTATAATTTTTTCCATAGGACCTCATCCTTTCTGTAAAATATTTTCTTTTGAGAAAAAATTGTACCTCAGAGGATGTGAGTCCTTAATTTTTATTTAATGCTATAAATTAAGTAGCTATGAAAGGAGAAGGTGTTATGAGAAAAATAGGATTATTACCAAAATTAATTATGGCAATTATCCTGGGAATAATTATTGGTAGTTTTGCACCAGCTTGGATAGTCAGAGTACTGGCAACTTTTAATGGTGTATTTGGTAATTTCCTTGGATTTGTCATTCCACTAATAATTATAGGTTTTGTAGCTCCTGGAATTGGAGATTTAGGTGAAGGTGCAGGTAAGCTTTTAGCAATAACTGCTGGTATAGCCTATGGTTCTACTATTTTTTCAGGTCTTCTAGCCTACTTTACATCTTCCATAGTATTACCAACTTTTTTAACACCTGGCACTTTAAATTTAGATTCAGCTAATCCGGAAGAAGCCTTATTGGCTCCTTATTTTGAAATAGAAATGCCTCCAATTTTTGGAGTAATGACAGCCTTGCTAATCGCTTTTGTTTTAGGACTTGGTATTGCTGTAATTAAAGGAAATGCTATAAAAAACTTTATGAATGAATTTCAATCAATAATTGAAAAACTAATATCTAATATAGTAATTCCTTTATTGCCTTTCCACATATTAGGTATATTTGCCAACATAACCCACGCTGGACAGGTAGCAACAATTTTATCTGTATTTGCTAGAGTGTTCATAATGATAATATTACTTCATATAACAGTTTTAATTATTCAATTTGTAGTTGGTGGTATTATTGCAGGAGGTAATCCTTTTAGGTTGTTGAAAACTATGATACCTGCTTATTTTACAGCATTAGGTACCCAATCTTCTGCAGCAACTATTCCTGTTACTTTAGAGCAAGCTAAAAAGAATGGAATTCATGATAGTATAGCAGATTTTGTTATACCCTTATGTGCTACTATCCATTTATCAGGAAGTACCATTACTTTAGTTAGTTGCTCCATGGCCATTATGATGTTAAATGGTATGTCTACTAGCTTTAGTATAATATTTCCTTTTATATTAATGCTAGGTATTACTATGGTAGCTGCTCCTGGAGTACCTGGTGGTGCTGTAATTGCAGCTTTAGGATTGTTAGAAGCAATGCTAGGTTTCCCTCCAGCTTTGCTTTCCTTGATGATTGCTCTATATGTAGCTCAAGACAGTTTTGGTACTGCAACTAATGTTACAGGTGATGGTGCCATTGCCCTTATTGTAAATAAAATTTCTGGATATGAACTACGATAATGAAAAGGGTTCTAATGAAAATAGTTTTCATTAGAACCCTTAAACTTTCCATCCTTATTATCTAACAGAAATCATAAATCCATATTGGTAATAAAATCCTCTATCCTGTAAGAGTCTATTAGAGAATGTGCTACATTATAGTTTTCTATATCTAACTCTGTAATTTCCTTTATACGATTAAGCCTGTAAATTAAGGAATTTCTATGTATAAATAGTTTATTGGCTGTTTGTTGAATATTGTTATTGCATTCTAAATAGATACGTAAAGTTTTGTATAATTCAGCATTATTCCTTTTATCATATTCACGAAGTACTTTTAGGGCAGGATGAGAAAATTGTTTCAGATCTATTTTCCCTTTATGCTTTTGAAGTAAATCATAGAAGGAAACATATGTATAATCAATAACCCTTTCTTTCATTTGGAAAGTTTGTGCAAATTTAATAGATGCTATGGCTTGATCTAAATGTCCTTTTAGCTTACTAATATTTGTAAAAGGCCAACTAATACCAATAATTATATTTTCTTTTTTTGCAAGTTTTTTAAGTTTATCTCTATCACCATGAGATATATTTGGCACTAAATCAACCATATATCCCTTATGCCTTAAAATATATCCACTTGGAAAAATTTGATTTAATTCCATATTAACAATATGTTTAAGGTAGCGGTTTTTCACTGGATGAATGAATCTAGCAGCTATTACATACATTTCTTCTGTAAAATAATCCTTTAAAATAGACAGAATTTCAGTTGTATCAAAACTATCCTTTTCATCCAGTAAATTATTAAGTAAAGTAGTGTAAAAAGCTTTACTAGCTTCAACTGATGTCTGATCTTTGCTGAAAATATTGAAAAGTAATTTGCTTATTTTAGGAAGCAATAAGGTATGCAAAGGATTAATAGGTGTATGATGTTCAATCATTACTAATGCACCAGCCAAATGTCCTTCCCTAGTGATGCGTGACACTAATTTCCTCTGTTTATCCCCTGGAAAAGTAATAAAATGGCTTTCGCTTCCTTTTTTACTCCATCTTCTAAGGTCTGTACTAGAATGCAATTTATCTATAAAGTCATCAGTGTAACTTCCTCTCTTAATGTTTTCCATCCAAAGTGGGTCTACAATTTCATAATTTGTTGAATAAGCTAATATATTCCCTTTAATATCTACAAGAATAAGAGCATTCCCTAATATTGAAGCTGCAGTATTAATTAGATATACGATGCTTCTTCCCTCTAAGGCTTTTTCTGTCAATGAAAATAAGATACTTTCTACTTGTAAATTCTCAAAAATTAAGTCTTTTGCAAAATTGAATATACTATATAAGTCTTTCTCGTTTATTTTAGAGCAATTGCTGCCCATGGGCAAAGGAGGATAAATATCGGTAGATATTAACATTATTGGTCTATCAGGCATATTTTTAATGTCTGAAGCCTTACCTATGTAAAGTGTATTTTCATCCCAATTAATTATATTATTGTCTATAAGATAAATATTTAAAATTTTAGGTAAATTCCCCTTAATAATACTATTTATTTCAAATTTATTTTTTAATTCTTCAATTAATTCATTATAATTCATATATCCACCTCTATTTATACATTAATTGTATCTTTAGTACTAACTACATAATAACATTTATAGTTGTACTTTTCAAAATTAATCCTAGTGTCTTAATTTTGTTAATTGTCTAAAATGTAAAAATATTATCGCTAATTTTTGTACAGATTACAAGTGGATTTTTCAATTGTTTCAAAAGTATAATCTCTATAATACGATAATATTTTTACTAAAATAAGGGGGTATGGAATTCATGATTACATCTTATGAACAATTTGTCCCTATAGTTATGGGTTGTGGATCAATGCTAAGAACTGGTCTTAAAGTAAGAGAACTTGGATGTAAAAAAGTACTTGTAACTCATGGAAAAAATCTTAAAAAAACTGGTTATGTAGACATTCTAGTAGAAAATCTGGAAAGTGCAGGTATTAAAGCTGTATGTTTTGATGGTGTACAACCAGATCCTCCTGACACAATGGTTGAAGAAGCAGCAGAATTTGCACGAAAAGAAAAAATTGATGGTATTGTAGCAATTGGTGGAGGAAGCTCCATGGATACAGCTAAAGCTATAAATGTACTGATAAACAATGAACCTCCAATTATACAATATTTAGGAGTTCAAAAAAATTTAAATCCAGGTGTTCCTCTAATATGTATACCAACAACAAGTGGTACTGGTAGTGAAGTAACAACTATGACTGTTATAACTTGCACTTCTTTAAATAAAAAGGATAGTGTATTATCCCCTGTATGCTTACCAACTCTAGCAATATTAGACCCAGAGCTTACTTTAGGTCTTTCTCCTAGAATGACTGCCATAACAGCATTAGATGCACTAGCCCATGCTGTAGAATCTTTAACTGGAGGACAGGCAAATCCACTTTCAGATGCCTTAGCCAGAGAAGCAATTAGACTTATTGCTAAATGGTTGCCAGTTGCTTATAATGATGGTTCAAATATTAAGGCAAGAGAAAACTTAATGTATGCATCTACCTTTGCTGGTATGGCATTTACAAATGCTCTTGTCCATATAGGCCATTCTATAGCCCATGTACTTGGTGCCCAATTTGATATACCTCATGGAATGGCTTGTGCAATTGCAATGCCTGAGGTTATTGAATATGCAGCTAAAACTGAAACTGAAAAAGTAAAAATGATATGTGAATGCTTTGGTATAGAAATAGATGAAAATGCAGACTATGAAATAATTGGAGCTACTGCTAAGAAAACTTTACGTACCTTTATTAAATCAGTAGGTATTCCAAACCTAAAGGAACTTGGTATTTCCCTTGAAGATACATTAAATATTGCACCATTAGTTACTCAAGATTCAGGATTTGCAATAGCGCCATACCGTATCACAGCATCAAAGGTTGCTGAAATGTTAAAATCAGCCTATGATGCATAATAAAGTACAGTATTAAATAAGG
Source organism: Tissierellia bacterium (assembly GCA_012735405.1). Lineage (GTDB taxonomy): Bacteria > Bacillota > Clostridia > Tissierellales > Tepidimicrobiaceae > JAAYFE01. Next base: position 7,303 of record JAAYHM010000188.1, read on the forward strand.
GGGAGATATAAGCATGTGGTCAAAGTTAGTTGTAAACATGGATAATTTAAGTATAAGTAGAGTAGCTTTAGAAGAAGAATTTCAAGATCTGGGGGGAAGATCACTAATTGCCCAATATTTGATTAAAAACGTTCCTCCAACCTGTGACCCATTAGGAGAGGAAAATGTATTATTATTTGCTACTGGAATATTTGCTGGTACTAGATTTGCTACAGCAAATCGTTTGTCTGTAGGCGGCAAAAGTCCTTTAACAGGAGGAATAAAAGAGAGCAATGTAGGTGGTTATGCCGCAACTTTACTAGCAGAACATGGAATAAAACTAATTACAATAAGTGGATTACCGAAAGATGACAATCTACGGATCTTATACATAGATAAAAATGGTAATGCTAATTTGCTAGATGCCAATGAGTATAAAGGAATCAACAATTACGAATTTGTAGAAAAGATTCATGAACGTTTTGGTAAAGATTTAGCTACTATATCCATAGGAAGCGCAGGAGAAAGATTATATAAATGTTCTTCTATTCAAGTTTCTGAATATAATTCAGGACACCCTTCCAGAGCTGCTGGTCGAGGCGGGCTTGGAGCTGTAATGGGCAGTAAAGGTATTAAAGGGATAGTAATTGAAAAGCCTGAGGAAAAATACGAAATCCCCTATAAGGACAAGGAAAAATTTGAAGAAATATGCTTAAAACTCAATAGAATGATTGCAGAAAGTGCCAAAAAAGATCCATTCCACAATATTGGGACTATATCAACAATAGAAGTAACTGCCCCCAATGGAATACTTCCCGTAGCTAACTTTTCAGGCAAACTATTTAAAGATTATAAAAAGGTAGGAGCCAATAAGTTTATGGAAAATTTAAAAACACGGGGTGGTCGTAACAAAATACCATGCCAACCAGGTTGTATAGTTCAATGCTCCAACTGCTATAATGATGAAAATGGAAACTACTTAACATCGGGTTTTGAATATGAAACTATAGCTATGTTTGGACCAAATTGTCTCATATCTGATCTAGATGCTATTGCTAAAATGGACCGTATATGTGACGATATAGGGGTAGATACTATAGAAACAGCAAATGCAATTGCTATGTGTATGGAAGCTGGAAAAATAAATTGGTCAGATGCAGATGCTGTACTGAACCTACTGAATGAAATGGCAGAAGGAACAGAGTTTGGACGTTTGCTTGGACAAGGTTGTGAAGCTGTAGGAAAAAGTCTTGGTGTAGAGCGTATTCCAGTAGTTAAGCATCAGGCAATGGCTGCATATGACCCACGTAATACTAAAGGAACCGGTATAACATATGCCACAAGTCCAATGGGAGCAGATCATACTGCTGGGCTTACAATGGGTAGAGCCTTTGATGATAGTGGACGAACAGCACAAGCTTATGCTTCGAATAAATTACAAGTTGCTATAGCATTTGCTGATAGCATGATGTGTATTATGACCTTTGCAAATATGGTTCCTGGGGTACCCTTGCTTGCAGAAATGATGGCTGCACTATATGGTGGAAGTTCTGACTTTTCTAGAGTTGCAAGTATTGGAGTAAAGACTCTTTTAACAGAAAGAGAATTTAATAGAAGAGCTGGAATGACAGACGCTGATGATAGGCTTCCCGACTTTTTCTACAAAGAAAGATCCTTTGCCACTGGATCAAAATTTGATATACATGATATGGAATTAAGAACAATATTTGATTTCTAATGGTCAGGGTAAACGAGCGAGAAATTGAATATAAAAAAGGGATGACAGTGGCAGATGCTATACGGGAAGCTGGCCAATCCATAGACAAGATGACCATAGTAATTGTGGATGGCATTGTTTTATCCTTAGATGAAATCAAATCTGTAATAGTTGAGGATGGCGCCTTTATAAAATTGTTGCCTTTGATATCCGGCGGTTAAAAACTATTAACTAGTAGCTTAGATTATTCTCTAAGCTACTAGTTGCTTTTTACTGCTTTAACAGGAGGACTTTATATAAATTATTTAAAAGCTTGCTTTCCCACTTTTTTTCTTTTCACAATTAAACCCTTCAACTTCCTTCTTAGTAGGCATTGCCTTTTGAGCACCCATTCTTTGTATACATATAGCTGCAGTTTTTTGGCCTGTCTCTATTGCTTTTTCTACATCTTTATCTTCAATATATGAGGAAACAAAACCTCCAATAAAGCTATCTCCAGCAGCAGTAGTATCAACTACTTCAACATCATAACTTGGAAATAGTCTGTATTGACTTTTATCCACATAAAATACTCCATTTTCCCCAAGGGTTACAATAACCTTGTCAACACCCTTTTCAATTAATAACCTGCAAGCTGTAACTATAGACTCTTCATTATCTATTTCCATTTTGCTAATTCGTTTAAGCTCATGTTCATTTGGTATTAAAATATCCACATTTTTAAGTATATCATCCTCTAATTCTGCAGCAGGCGCAGGATTTAAAATTGTAATTTTCCCTAATTTTTTGGCTATTTCCAGCCCGCACCTTACAGTATCCATCGGTATCTCTAATTGAAAGATTACTATATCTGACGTCTTAAATACACATAGATTTTCTTCTAAATATTCCCTGTCTACTTTTTCATTGGCTCCTGGAATAACTATTATATTGTTGTTACCATGTTTATCCACATTAATAATAGCAATACCTGTTGTTACATCCACTTTTTTTATATAGTCAATATTTACACCTGCATCCCTCATATAATTAATAGCCTTTTCTCCCAAACCATCCTTGCCAACCATCCCTAAAAAATTCACCTTTTTGCCTAGTTTGGAAATAGCTACTCCTTGATTTGCACCTTTGCCACCTGGATTTTGAATAAGGCTATTTCCTAAAACTGTTTCTCCTATACCTGGTATCTCATCTGTATTTACTACTAAATCCATATTAATACTACCTACTACTAAAGCGGTCTTGTCCATTAGCTACTTCCCCTCTCTACTAATTCTGTCTTTAATATCTTGGTCATTTCCGTGTCCTTTTTGTCTATAATTGAAATCAGCATGTTAACAGCTTCCTTACCTAAATCATATATAGGTTGCCTAATGGTTGTAATGGGTGGTTCCATATACTTGGCAAGTAAAATGTCATCAAATCCAACTATCTTAACTTCATCAGGTATTTTTATATTTTTTTCCTTAAGGGCCTTTATGGCTCCTATGGCAATGTAATCATTACCACAGAAAATACCATCTAGCTCACTGTTTTTTAATAATTCTAAGGTGCCATTGTATCCTGTTTCAATACTAAAGCTTCCTGTATAAATTAGTTTCTCATTTATTTTGTATCCACTTTCTAACAAGGCCTTTTTATATCCAATAAATCTATTGTAAGAAGAGAAATTTTTATTAATACTTGATATAAAGCCAATATTTTTACAACCCTTATCTATTAAGTGCTTAGTGGCAATATAGCCTCCCTCTTCATTATCTGTCAGTATCCTTCCTATATTTAAATCTGCATCTATATTTCTATCTAATAAAACAATAGGAACTTGTCCATCTCTAAAATAAAGATCTATATTATTTTCTGATGTTGTTAAAATAATTCCGTCCACCATCCGATCTTGAAGCATATTAATATATTTTTCTTCCTTATCCCTATTATTGTTAGAATTACATAGTATAACCGAATAACCTTTTTTCTCAGCCGCATCTTCTATACCCTTTGCCATTTCTGCAAAAAACAAGTTTTTAATATCAGGAACAATTAAGCCTATAGTATTGGTTTTCTTTAATTTCAGGCCCTTTGCTATTCGATTAGGCCTATAATTTTCCCTTTCTACTATTTCCAATATTCTTCTTCTTGTGGCTTCACTTATATTTTTGTCCTTTCCATTTAATACTTTGGAGACTGTAGCTGTTGAAACATTAGCAAGCTCTGCTATTCTTTTAATAGTCAACTTAATCACACCAATCTTTTATAACTTTATTGAATTAACAATAAACTCCCTAAACTTAGTAGTATCCATTTTAGTTAGCACTTTACAATTTGGGGGATTAGTGTTTTTACTCCTGTAATCAGCATAGCTCATTCCACGGGTAATGCCTTCCCTGGTGTCAATTTGTACATATAGATCTTCTGATTCAAACATTTCCGGATGGGTAATAGCTAATATGGCACAAGGGTCATGGATTGCCGCATCTTTTGAAATATAGTCACTAATCATGGGAACTGCTATTTCAGATAGCTTATTTCCTATTGCCTTCATTTCATTTAAATTCTCTTCTGTTAATGTAGCATTTACTGTTAAATTAAGTCCAGACATTATTAGGGGTACTCCACTGTTAAATACTATACTTGCAGCTTCAGGATCCTCGTAAAAATTAAATTCACTGCATGGTGTAACATTCCCGTTATTAATAGCTCCACCCATTATGCTAATAACTTCTATTTTTTCCTTAACCTGTGGATAAAGTTTTAATAAAAGTGCTATATTTGTTAATGGTCCTACTGCTGCAATTGTAACCTTCTCCTCAGAATCCATTAATATATTTTTAATTGTAGTAACTGCATCTTCCTTAGATAGCTCTTTCCTTATTTCCTTAGGAAATAAATTTAAACATCCACCTAGCCCATCAGAGCCATGGGTATTTGATTTTTCTCTTAAAGGCTTTACTAAAGGCACTTCTGCCCCTCTGGCTACAGTACAGTCCAAGTCTAACAGATCTGCTAATAAAAGAGCATTTCTGGTAGTTAAGTCAATACCAACATTTCCATTGACTGTAGTAATAGCCTTTATATCAAGTTCTTCTAATGAATTGGCCAAGATAATTGCAAAGGCATCATCAACTCCTGGGTCACAATCAATTATTAATGGAATCTTTTTCACTTTAATCACCTACTTTATTCATAAATTCTTCTATTGTTGTTATTTCATTTCCTAAACCTAAAATACTTGCAAGTTAGGATATGGTAGGCTTTTTAAGATTAGCCTTCTTTAATGTCTCCTCATCAGAAAATACTTCATGGGGGATACCATCTTTTATTAATCTCTTGTTTGCCATTACCAATACCCTTTTAAAATTTCTTATTACAAAATCCATGTCATGGGTTATGGTAATAATAGTTTTACCATCTGAATTAAGTTTTTCAATAATTTCCT
>JAAYHM010000189.1 GCA_012735405.1 Tissierellia bacterium
ATTGAACTACCCCGTTCCTCATCTGATCAAGCTAGTGTAGGAACAAAGGTAAGTAAAGATGAATTACAAGTTGGGGATATAGTGGTATTTAGCAATACATATAGGTCTGGGCCCAGTCACACAGGCATTTATCTAGGGAATAACAAATTTATCCATGCCAGTACTAGTAGGAAAGGCGTTGTAATATCAGATTTAAACTCTAATTACTATAGAAAGCATTTTTCATATGGAAGAAGGGTAACTAGCAATTGATGATTAATAAGAGGGAATATTGCCTAGCAATATTCCCTCTATTTTTTGACCCTAAAGACAGTAAAAATAATTATCAATTATGCATAGTAAATTGTTAATTGATTATAAACCCTATTTTCCTATATACCTTCCTCAAAGTCTTACTGGATATATATCTTGCTTTTTCTGCCCCTTGTTTATAAACACTTTCCAGATAATCTTTATTTTTCATATAAGAATCAAATTTTTCCTGTATTGGCTTAAGGCCTTCTATAATTACTTCTGCTAAGTCCTCTTTAAATTTACCATAGCCTAGCCCTTCATATCTTTTCTCTATATCCTCTATAGAATCCTTACTAAAGGCAGAATAAATCTCAATTAGATTTTTTATTCCTGGCTGTTCATCACTATATCTAACTACCCCTATGGAATCAGTAACAGCTCTTTTCACCTTTCTTCTTATATCATCTGGTTTATCTAGTATCAATATATATCCATTTTCATTATCATCAGATTTGGACATTTTCTTTTGAGGATTTTGAAGGCTCATTATTCTTGCCCCTTCTTTTTTAATTAATGGCTCAGGTACCTTAAAAGTTGGACTATATCTATTGTTAAATCTTTCTGCCAAATCTCTGGCTAATTCTAAGTGCTGTTTTTGATCTTCTCCTACTGGTACTAAATCTGCCTGGTACAATAATATATCGGCAGCCATTAATACTGGATAAGTAAATAATCCTGCATTTACTTTTTCACCTGCCCGTTGAGATTTTTCTTTATACTGGGTCATTCTACTAAGCTGCCCCATATAGCTCATAGTATTTAGCACCCAACAAAGCTCTGCATGGGCAGATACATGGGATTGGATAAACAAAGTACACTTTTCCGGATCTAGGCCGCAAGCTAAATATACTGCCAACAACTCTAGAGTATTTTTTCTTAAATCCTTTGGCTCCTGGGGAACTGTAATCGAGTGTAAATCTACAATACAATAATAACAATCATATTCGTCCTGAAGGGCTACCCAATTCCTTATTGCCCCTATATAATTTCCAATGGTCAAACTCCCAGATGGTTGAACACCGCTAAATACTACTTTTTTCTCCATATTTATACCTCCTTTGTATATTCATATTCTATCCTATGGATATGAAATAAGACAAGAGAACCGTCCCTTGTCTTATCTGGTATCTAAAAAACCCTTCCATCTCTTAAAAGAGACGAAAGGGTTCCTTCCGTGGTGCCACTCTTATTGGCATACTGCCCGCTCTAATCCTTTAAGGGTGATTAGCCCAAGTACCCTACTGCTAGTTCAGGTATTAGCTCCCAAGCCCATTCATCACAATAGTGTCATCAGGCTCCCACCATCCCTGACTCGCTTTAGACCTTTATTGTGATTACTAGCCTTGTTCATAGCCTTTATATAGCTTTTGTTTATTTATTATATGCACATATTTTAAAAAAGTCAACAATTTTAGATAACATACATCAAGGATTTGGGCTTATTTATCTTTACTACTTTAGCTGGCATTCCAACTGCAGTGGCATAGGGAGGTATATCATGAAGCACTACTGCATTTGCACCTATTTTAGCTCCCTTTCCTATAGTTACTGGACCAAGTATTTTTGCTCCAGCACCTATCATGACATCATCTTCCACTGTAGGATGCCTTTTAGAATTAGGGTCTCCACCAATGCCTCCAAGGGTTACTCCATGGTAGATTGTAACATTATCTCCTACCTCTGCAGTTTCTCCAATCACCACTCCCATACCATGGTCTATGAAAAAATTCTTGCCAATTTTTGCCCCCGGATGAATTTCAATGCCTGTTATTCTCCTTGCTCTTTGAGATATAATCCTTGCTAAAGTAATTTTCCCCTTTTTATATAATTTGTGACTTATTCTATGATAAATAATAGCCTTTAAACTTGGATAGCAAAGTAAAACTTCTATTAAACTTTTAGCAGCAGGATCCTTTTCTAATATATTTTTTGCTTCTTTTAAAATCATTCTAAGCATTACTATCACTCTTCCTTAAATAATGCTGTGGAAAGATATCTTTCCCCTGTATCAGGGAGAACTGTTACTACCTTTCTACCTGGACCTAATTTCCTAGCTACCATTAGGGCTGCATATACATTGGCACCTGAGGATATTCCACAGAAAACACCTTCCTTTGTACCTAATAATCTGGCAGTTTCTAGTGCCTCTTCATCAGCTACTGTAATTATTTCATCTATTATTTCCCTGTTTAAAATTTTAGGTACAAAGTTAGCCCCAATTCCCTGGATTCCATGGCTTCCTGCTACTCCTTCAGTAAGCAAGGGAGATTTTTTGGGCTCTACGGCATATACTAAAGCATCCTTATATACTTCTTTTAATCTTTTACCAACTCCTGATATGGTTCCTCCAGTACCTATACCTGCCACAAAGGCATCTACATGGTCCATATCATTTAATATTTCTACCGCTGTAGTTTCATAATGGGCTTTAACATTTGCAGGATTCTCAAATTGATTTGGCATAAAATATCCATTTTTATCTGCTAATTCCTTTGCCTTGTCTACTGCACCCTGCATTCCAAGTTTCCCTTCTGTAAGTATTAGTTCGGCACCATATGCTTTCATGAGCTTTCTTCTTTCTAATGACATTGTTTCAGGCATAACTATTATTACCTTTAAATTCAGGGAGGTTCCTATCATAGCTAAAGCTATACCTGTATTTCCACTTGTTGGTTCTATAATTGTTCCTCCAGACTCTAAGACCCCTCTTTCAAGAGCATCCTTTATCATATATAAGGCTGGCCTATCCTTAACACTTCCTGCAGGATTAAAGGCTTCCATTTTTACATATACATCTGCCATACTTTCATCTACTATACTATTTAATTTTACTATGGGTGTTTTACCTATAGTTTCATGAATTCTACTATATTTCATAACATATTCCCTCCATTTTTATTATTTATATTATTTATTATTTGCATTAAAAAAACCTTTTACCCCTGTATGATATACAGAGGCAAAAGGTTAACCTTTCGCGGTTCCACTCTGCTTGGGACAAAAATCCCATCTTTTCGAGTACTGACATACTCTAGCTCTGTAACGGGAGCAACCGTATTGGTCTACTAAAATTTCGACCATAAGCTCAATGGCGCACTTCAAATATAGTCCGTATAGATTCCTCTCACCAATGGAATCCTCTCTGTAATACTTCCTATATTCTACTTTACCATGTCATAGCTTTTAGTATGGATAAACTTACATTATAATATACCACATTTTTTTAAACATAAACAACTTTTTTTAAAAAATTATAAACTAAAATTCATCAAGGCTAGTAATGAGTACAAATGGGCTGTTGGATTTTCATTTAAATCCTTTCCATAGGCCATTAAAAGCTCCCTGTGTTTTTCGTATAAAGACTCATCCCTTAAAATTCTATACAATTTGTTTAAAACCATTGCTGCAATAGAATTTCCAGAGGGAGTAGCGCCATCATATATATCTTTTGGTCTAAGTATTAAACTTTCGGATATTTGACTATAATAAAACATAGCCTTATCTTCATCATCCCAAAACAGGTCTAGCATATCATATACTAGTTTCTTAGCTAAACTTAAGTATTTTTCATCCCCTGTAACATCGTATAGTGTTAAGAGGCCTAGTGAAAAATAAGCATAGTCTTCTAGAAAACCATAATTGTAACTTACCCCATCAATGTGGATAGCTAGTAATTTTCCTTCTTGGTCTATAGAGTTTTCTATTATAAAATCTGCTGCTTCCTTGGCCTTTCTTATAAATAGCTCTTTGTTTAATATTTTCCCCCCATAGGCTAAAGAAGCAATCATAAGTCCATTCCAGGATGTAAGTATTTTTTCATCCCTATGGGGCTTTACTCTTTCCTCCCTATAGGTTAATATCATGTCCCTTAGGCTATCTAATACTGCCCAATCTTGCTTACTAATATCTTCAAGATTCTTACTTATTAAATTGGGTATATTTTTACCTTCAAAATTGCCTTCCCTAGTTATATCATAATGCTTGCAGTAAAATTCCCCCAATTCCTCTCCTAATAGGCCTATTATTTCATCATAGGTAAATACATAGTACTTTCCTTCTTCTCCTTCAGTTTCCGCATCTAGTGCTGAATAAAAACCTCCCTCATCTGATAAAAGCTCCCCTAAAACAAACTTATATATTTTCTCCGCCACCTCTTTATATAAAGGTTTTCCAGTTACTTCATATACTTTAGTATATGCAATCCCCAGCAAAGCGTTATCATATAACATCTTTTCAAAATGAGGAACAAGCCATTTTTTGTCTGTTGAATATCTATAAAAGCCAAAACCTACATGATCGAATAAGCCTCCCTTGTACATACTCTCTAAGGTAAACTCAGCCATCTTTAATGCTTTTTCATTATTCAGATTCCATCCATATATCAACAAATATAAAATATATTGAGGTAATGGGAATTTAGGTTCTTTTGTGAAGCCTCCATAAGTTTCATCAAAAGAATTTTCTAATTCTTTATAGGTTCTATAAAATATATCTTCATCTATATTTCCCTTTCTTATTCTGTTAAAGCTTTTATCTACTTCTTCTAATATGTTATTTGAATCCTTAATTATTTCTTCTTTTCTTTCCTTCCATAAATCCTTAATTTTATTAAGAAGTTCTATAAGCCCTATGCGATTATTCTGGCTCCTTTTAGGAAAATAGGTACCAGCATAAAAAGGAATCTTATCTGGAGTCAAAAAAACAGTTAAGGGCCATCCGGCATATCCTGTTAAAGCTTCTGCAAAATATATGTATACCTTATCTAAATCCGGTCTCTCTTCCCTATCAACTTTTATAGGAATAAAATATTTGTTCAGTATTTCTGCAACCTCTTCATCCTGAAAGGATTCCCTGTTCATATTGTGGCACCATCTACAAGTGGAATATCCTATGGATAGGAATATGGGTTTATCTTCTTCTTTTGATTTCTGTAAAGCTTCTTCTCCCCATGGATACCAATTAATAGGATTATCCTTATGTTGTAATAAGTAGGGAGATTTTTCATAAGCCAATCTATTCATAGCACCACTACCTTTTCTTATTTTTTTGGGTATTATACCCAAAGTATATGCACTTATTGAGCAAAAAATAATAAAAAAACCACCAGAAAAACTGGTAGTTTTTTATTATTTAAGTGCCTTAATAACCATTTTGTAGCATAAATCCATAGCTTTTTGTGTATCAATATCCAAATAACGTTCCCTATTATTTATATAGTTTATAAAACCAGCTATTGAGCTAATGATTACCATCCTTTTATAATACTGGCTTTCCTCTATGGTGATTATCCCCTCTTCATAACCCATTAATAACAGCCTATCTATAATACTTTCTATTCTTGAAGTGTAAGCAGCTATAAGATGCTTTTCATCAATCATATATTCATATAGTTCATTAAAATTGCCTGTAGACAAAAGAAGATTGATTGTAGAAAACTTATTATCAAAGTTTTCTACAATAATTTCTAATGCCTCATAATATCTATCTTTAAAATTATTTTTCTGTTCCACTCTTTCTATGGCATGCTCTACTTCCCTTTTCATATTATATAGAATTGCCTTTGATATTACCTCTTCCTTGGTTCTAAAGTATTCATATATTGTTCCTTTACCAACCCCTGATGCCTTTGCAATTTCAGACACTGTCACTAAATATATGTTTGCTCCCCTTTTAATCAAATCTATAACCCCATTAAATATAGCTAATTCCTTATCAGTATAAGTATTATTCTCCATTTTGCTCATCACCCTGATCCATAGATTTAATCAATTTATCTTTATGAAATAAATCATACATTGCAGGTATGAAAAACAATGTCAATATTGTAGAATAGGTTAATCCTCCAATAGCTGCAATTGCTAAAGGCTGTAAAACTTCTGCTCCCATTCCAACTCCAACAGAAAGCGTTGACAAGCCTAATATGGTTGTAATGGCTGTCATTAATATTGGTCTTATTCTTACCTTTCCTGCTTGTACCAAAGCTTCTTTTTTGCTTATTCCTAGCTCTCTCAATTGATTCACATAATCAATAAATACAATACCATTATTTACAACTACTCCACTCAATACCAAGAAACCCAGCATTGATACTACACTTATATCATAACCCGTAATAACTAATGCTAACAATCCTCCTGTAAATGCAAGGGGTATTGTAAACATTACAATAAATGGTGATAACAGGGATTGAAATTGTGCTACCATTACTAAATAGATGAATGATATGGCTAATATTAGCATGTAGGCTAAATCTGTCAGTGACTCCTTAATAAGCTCTCTTTCACCTGAAATTTCGACTCTATATCCATCAGGTATATTATAATCCTTTAGCTTATTCTCAAATTCTCTACTTACCAGTCCAATATTATAGTCCTTATGAATATTAGCAGATACAGATATATATCTTTGCTGTGAATCCCTTCTTATGGAAGATAGCCCATGCCCTTCTGTTATCTCAGCAATATCTGCTAGCTTTATACTATCTTCCTGACCATTGTTATTTATTTTTATAGGCAAATCTTTCAAATCTGATCTGCTTATGCTTTGCTTTGCACCATCTACTACAATAACTGGATAATCTTTATTGCTTACGGTTAATGTGGTAGATGTCTTTCCTTTAGATAGTTTATTGTTTATTTCTCCATATACTTGGGCAACAGTTAGCCCTTTTTCCATAGCCTTTTCCTTATCAACAATAATTCTCATTTCCACTGCTTCCTCATCAATTCCATCAGAAACCTCTATTGTACCTTCCGTTTCTTCAAGGATTTTTGCTATATCTTTGGCCATTTGCCTTAATGTATCAAGATCTCTTCCTTTAATCATAACCTCAATTCCTGGACCTATCATAGTAGCCATATCCATAGCTGTTGTATTAACACTAATTTTACAATTAAGATCTTCTGTTGCTTTTAAAATCTTCTTTTCAATTTCCCTATTTTCCCCTACCATTTCATCTTCTATAATTATATATAAAGTCATGGAATTATCCTTTGAATCTTGTGTCATAAAGCCTCCTATTGCTCCACCTTCAAATGCTCCCACAGTTTTTATTCCCTCTATATCTAAAATTCTTGCCATAACAGTATCAGCCATTGAATAAAGAACCTCAGGTCTGCTATCCTCTGGTAATTCTATAGTAACAGACATTTGAGGGCTTTCCATTTCCGGGATAAATGATGTTCCCATTGAAACTCCAAGATATGCACTTGTAGCAAACAAGACTACTACAAATACTACTACCACAGCCTTATGTTCTAAAGACCACCTTAAGGCTTTTTCGTATATATTTAAAATCCTGTTAAATAATCTATGCTCTTTCGTCCTTGATCTTTTGAGCATATTTGAACTTATTACAGGTACCAAAGTAAGGGCAACTATCAAGCTGGCAAATAGTGAGTAAGCAATAGTAAGCCCCATATCAGTAAACAATTGCCTTGATATGCCGTCAGTGAATACTATAGGCAAAAATACAACCACTGTTGTAAGTGTAGAACCTAATAAGGCTCCTGAAACTTCCTTTGCCCCCAATATTGATGCTTTTATAGCTGACATGCCTTCATTTCTTAAACGATAAATGTTTTCAAGTACAACTATAGAATTGTCCACAAGCATTCCTACTCCCATTGCAAGGCCACCAAGGGAGAAAATATTAATGGTAACACCTGTAAAGTACATCATTGCTATAGCAAATACTATACTTATTGGTATAGAAAGAGCTATAACAAAGGTTGGTTTTACATCCCTTAAGAAGACTATAAGAACCAATACTGCCAACAATCCTCCATAGACTAAATTGTCCAAAATTGAATCCACAACTATATCTATATACAATCCTTGATCCATTAAAGGTGTTATATTTAAGCCATCATGTTTTGCTATTAACTCTTCTATTCTTTCACCAATTCTATCAGATACTTCAGCTGTTGAAAAATTACTTTGTTTTTGCATTGTCAGTATAATGGCATCATTGCCATTTACTTTAGCATAGGTATCCTTTGAATTATCCTTATATTCTATATCAGCAACATCCTTTAAATATATCTTGCCTACAGCTTCTGTACCTGTATCAAATAGTAGCAGTTTTTTAAGTTCATCAATATCCTGTATCCTATCTCCTACCTTCACAATATAATCAATACCATCATCAGAAATATATCCTGCAGGCATTGAAAAATTTTGAGCTGCTAAAATTCCTGAAATCATCTCCTCAGTAATAACTCCATCCAAGGAGGCTTTCTTATAGGCCTCTTCCCTGGCCTTTTCAAATTCTTCCATCTGCTCATTTAATACTCTTTGGCTCTTTAATAATTCCTCTCTTGCTTTTTCAATTTCAGCCTCTAAAATAGCCTTTCCTTCTTTTATTTGCTCCTCTTGTACGTTAATTTCTGCTCTTTTCATCTCAAGAGCAGTTTTTTGATCTTCCAGTTCAGCAATTTTATTGTTTATGGTATCTAAGGCAATTTCAGTTTGGGCCTTATTTGATGCAATAGTCTGCAACCCTTCATTAATTTGTGTTAAATACATACTTTGCTCTTCAGTTAAATTATCACCCATACTCTCAAGTTGGGCTTTTGATTTAAGAAGTTCTTCTTCTTTTTCTTTTAGTGTTTTTAAGGCATCCTCAAGCTCTTCTCTATTCTTATGTAGCTCTTCTTCCCCTTGTTTTAGAGAAGATTCTAAAGACTGTATTTGCTCCTTCCCTGCCTTTATAGCCTTTTCTCCTTCTGTTAGCCTTGCACTCTCTTCCTTGTATTTATGCTCCAATGTAGTCAATCCATCTTCTATCTGTTTCTTTGCATCTAATAGCTTATCTTCCGTTTCAGAAAGCTCTGAATCAATGGAGGATAATATCTTTTTATTTAGTGATTCAATTTTTTCTGAGCTAATTATTACTTCTATACTCTCCTCTACTAATCCAACACCTTCTACAGATGCAACTCCTTCTATGCTTTCAAGCTCTGGAATTATATCTTCATTAACAAGCTTTGTAATCTCAGAAAGATCCATATTTTCCATATCAACAGATGCCACCATAATAGGCAACATATCCGGATTTACCTTCATTATCATAGGGGTACCTATATTGTCATCCCAATTAGGTTTAATCAAATCAATACTGCTATTAATTTCAATTATGGCCGAATCCATATTTACTTTATTGTTAAATTCAAGTATTACCATAGACATATTTTCACTAGATATAGAACTTACATTCTCAATATTGCTAGTAGTGGTTAAAACCTGTTCAATAGGTCTTGTAACAATCATTTCAACTTCTTCAGGACTGGCACCAGGATAGGATGTTATAACTACTACATAGGGCAAGTCAATACTAGGTAGCAAATCTGTTTGCAAATTCATAAATGATACAACACCTAGTATAAGAATTAATACAACTCCAACTAAAACAGTATAGGGTCTTTTGACACTAAATTTAGAAAGCATAACCATCCTCCTACTTTTTTATGTTCCGACTGACCAGTCAGTCACTACCATATATACTATATTATTTTTTTGTATTTAGTCAACTATATTTTATATCTTTTTACTCTTATTTTATGACTTAGTTTTCATTATTAAAATTTCATGTAAATTAATTTTCATACTCCCTAATCCCTATCATTTGTGCTCTTTTTCCATTTTTATAATGCTTATAAGCCTATCTTCTGTTGACAATAAAAAATATCAATGGGAATAATAGAGTATATCCCATTGATATTTTTATAATGTCATTTTTCATTAAATATAGATTTTATTCTATTATAAACTTCATCCCCATTAAAAGGCCTTCCATTGAATTTTAATATCTTATAATCTGCTTCAAAGGGTGTTTCTTCCCTTATAATACTATCCAGTTGTGCTGTAGCATTTTGTTCTACGTCAATAATTGCTTTTGCCTTTTCCCCAATATTCATCAATTGTTTAGTTGGGAAAGGCCATATATCGCCAAACACTAATGCTCCAACAGATATACCTTCTTCATTTAGCCTATCTACTGCTTCCTTTACTGCCCCATAGGTTGAACCCCAGCAAACTATTAAATATTCTGGTTCCTTATCTCCTATAAGCCAGGGTTCTTCCAGCTCCTCCTTTAAACCTTCCAATTTTCTCATTCTTTTTAAAACCATTTCAGTCCTTAAATCTGGATCCTCTGTTATATGTCCATACTCATCATGTTCATGACTATCCCCTATAACAATTTGCCCTTCAATTTTTCCTGGAATTATTCTTTTAGATATACCGCTATCTGTTATTTCATATTTTTTATATTTACCTTTAACCTCCCTGTCTATATATCGTTTAATGCTAATACGATTATAATCAAAAGGTTTTATTGTTTTAGAATAATCTGCCAGGTACAGGTCTGTCAAAATTATTACAGGAATCTGGTATTTATCTGCAATGTTAAAAGCTCTAGCAGTTTGATAAAAGGCGTCTTCAGGGTCCCTCAAAGCTATTACCATCCGTGGAAACTCTCCATGACCTGCATGGATTACAAATCTTAAATCACTTTGTTCTGTCCTGGTAGCCATACCGGTAGCAGGCCCTACTCTTTGGGCATTTACTATAACAATAGGCACCTCTAATATACCGGCAAAGCTTAAGGCCTCTACCATTAAAGCAAAGCCACCGCCAGAAGAAGCTGTCATGGCTCTAACACCTGCATAGGAAGCTCCTAAAGCCATGTTTAAAGCTGCAATCTCATCTTCTACCTGGTCTACAACTATTCCCATTTCATTAGATTTGGAAGAAATATAGGTAAGCAGGCTAGTAGAGGGAGTCATAGGGTATCCACAATAAAGCTTACATCCTGCTGCTATAGCCCCTAGTGCCAGTGCATTGTTTCCATTTATTATAATCTTTTCATCCTTCTCGACAGGAAGTTCATACTTACTTTCAATTAAGTTGTATCCTTCTGTAAGGGCTATTATATTATCTTCAATATATTTTTTTCTAATGACGCTTTCTAAAACTTCCCTTCCTGTATTTAAGGGCAAGCCAAAATATTTTAAAATAACTCCCATACCAACAGTATTTAATACCTTATGGTTTTTTATCTTCTTTTTTATTTCGTCTATAGGTAGTTTTATATGCCTTTCTTCATCCAATTCTTCATGGCTTATAATTACTCCATCTGCTTTTAGCCTTTCTTTATGAAGTATATAGGATTCTTTATTTAGTGCAAGTATAAGGTCCAGCTTATCTTTAAAAGAATAAATCTCCTTATCCGAAAATCTTATTTGGACAAAATTGTGGCCTCCCCTGACCCTTGACATATAATCCCTGTAGGTAAATACATGATATCCGCATCTTTTTATTATTTTTTCCATTATATTAGCAAATGTGTCAAGGCCTTGACCTGCTGCTCCGCCAACCAATATGGTATAGTCCACTTTCTCCATCTCCTTTAAGCTTAATTATCTAAACTCCTCCAATAGCTTTTCTGCATCTAATGGATTTAACTCCACATCTACAAGAGGTGGGCCATTCTTTATAAAGTCAAATCTATCCAAATAAGTTTCCTTTTCTTCCTTATAGATAACACCTATTGGAATCCTATCACCAAATTCTAAGGCCTTTTTCATTGCTTCTTCCTTATTAGTATAATCATAGGATTCAGGTAAATGATATACTCTGTTTTTATACCAGGAAAAAGTATTTACCCTATTCCACACAACACAGGGTTGAAGTATATCTACTAGAGCATATCCCTTATATTTTATTGCTTCCTTCATCAAAGCAACCAGGTGAGGTATATCCCCTGAAAATCCTCTAGCAACAAAGCCAGCTCCCATCGTTAAGGCTAAAGCCAAGGGATTAAGCGGTTCTACTTTTACACCGTCAAATTGCAAAGTGGTTATTTGTCCCATGGCTGTCGTTGGTGAAGCTTGCCCCTTGGTCAAGCCATATATTTGATTATTGTGGACAAAATGAGCTATATCAATATTACGCCTTATACCATGTATAAAATGATTTCCTCCTTCACCATAGGTATCTCCATCTCCAGATTCTACTATAACATGCAGTTCCTTATTGGCCATTTTTACGCCAATGGCAGGAGGTATAGCCCTTCCATGAAGTCCATTGAAGCCATTTACACTAATATAGTGGGGCATTTTAGCTGCCTGACCAATTCCAGATACTATAACCACTTCATGTGGTTTAATCTCCAGCTCCTCCAGTGCCATCTTTAAAGCAGTTCTTATCATATAGTTTCCACATCCTGGACACCAGGCTGGTTCATATAGTTCATACTTGCAAGTCATTATATTACCTCCTTTATCCTTCTATATACTTCATCAGCAGTAAAAGGTCTGCCATCGTATTTTAGTATTTTATAGTCTGATTGAATGAGAGCTTCTTGTCTCATTAGGCTATCAAGCTGGCCTGTAGCATTTTGTTCAATATCTATTATCTTCTTTGCTTTTTTGCTTAAACTTAATAATTTCCTTGTTGGAAATGGCCATATATCTCCAAAAACTAAGGCAGCAATAGACACTCCTTCATCTGATAAATTTTCTACTGCTTCCTTTACTGCTCCATAGGTTGATCCCCAACATACCACAAGATTTTCCGGCTCCTCATCCCCTACATGCCAGGGCTCTTTTACTTCATCTTTTAATAATTCAAACTTTTTAAGCCTTTTATCCACCATCTTTATTCTTATTTCTGCACTTTCTGTTATATGGCCATATTCATCATGTTCATCACTATCCACCAAAACAGTAGCCCCTTCAATTTTTCCAGGTATTATTCTTGGTGAAACGCCAGTTTCAGTAAATTCATAAGTTTTGTACTCTCCCTCTATATGCCTTTTTATATGTCTTTCTATTTTTATATTCTTTAAATCAAAGGGCTTTTTGCTTGTGACTCCATCCGCCAAATGCTGATCGCTCAATAAAAGTACAGGTATATTGTATTTTTCTGCTATATTAAAGGCCCTTACAGTTTGATAAAAGGCATCTTCTGTATCCCTTAAGGCCATAACCATTCTGGGAAACTCTCCATGACCTGCATGGATCATAAATCTTAGATCTGCTTGCTCCGTTCTTGTTGGAAAACCTGTTGCCGGCCCGGGTCTCTGTACATTTATAACTACTACAGGTACTTCTATAATCCCTGCAAGGCTTAAAGCTTCAACCATTAAAGCAAATCCTCCGCCAGATGAACCTGTCATGGCTCTAACCCCTGCATAGGAAGCTCCCAAAGCCATGTTAAGGGCTGCTACCTCATCTTCCACCTGATCTACCACTATGTTATATTCATTGGCATGCTTTGCAATATAAGTTAGTACACCTGTTGATGGAGTCATAGGATATCCGCAATAAAACTTACAACCTGCTGCTATGGCTCCTAACCCAACTGCCTCATTGCCATTTATAAGTATTTTGTCATCCTCTCTAATCTGTAGATTATATTTCGTATCCAATAGCTTGTATCCTTCTTCTAAAGCCTTTAAGTTTACATCAGCAATTTCTTCTTTAAACTCTTCTTTAATTATTTTAGCTGCAATATCCATTGGTACCCCAAAATAATTTAGTATGGCACCTAAGCCTACAGTATTTGCAACTCTCTTGTTATTTAATTTCTTAGCTATCTCTGATAGTTTTAAATGGATTATGGAATTGTCTTCCTTAGCAACTGCTTCATCTGCAATTATAATACCTGTATCCTTTACTTTATCTTTATGTATTTGAACCGTTTCTTCATTTAGTGCAAATAATATATCAATATTGTCTTTAATAGCCAATATATTCTCCGTTGAAAATCTTATGTTAAAAAAGTTATGGCCTCCCCTTATTCTTGACATGTAATCACTATAAGCATATACATTGTAACCACAGCGTTTTATAGCTTTTTCAAAAAGGCTGGCAAAGGTATCCATACCTTGACCTGCTTCTCCTCCAACAATAAGACTATAATCCATATCCTTTCCCCCTTTTGTATTTTGCTTATTTTTAACTATACCCCTTTTTGAGAAATTAACACAATATTATAAATATGATTGCTTAAGTCCCTTTTATACTTAAATTCATATAAAAAAGAAATCCCCTCTAGGATTTCTTATTACTAATCTATATATCTTTTAATACCTTATGTATAGCATCAATTGTATATTTCACTTCAGCAATAGTATTAAAATGACTAAAACTAAATCTAACAGTACCTCTAGGAAAGGTTCCCAAGGTTTTATGGGCTGATGGAGCACAATGTAGGCCGCATCTTGTCATAATCCCAAAGCCACTGCTTAGTTCATAGGATACTTCAGCATTATCTTTTCCTGGCACGTCTATGGAAACTACTGCAGTTCTATGGGATAAATCCTTCTTTCCTACTATATGGATACCAGGCATATTTAATAGTCCTTCCAAAAAATGTTCTACTAAATAGAGTTCCTTTTCCCTAATAGTACTAACTTTTTCTTTCAATATATATTTTAAAGAGGCATTTAATCCATATATACCTGGTATATTTAGAGTTCCAGGTTCAAACTTATCTGGCATATATTCAGGCTGTATTTCTTCATCTGATAAACTACCTGTACCTCCTTCTATAAGAGGCTCAACCTTAGAAGCTAACTCATCAGATATGATAAATCCTCCTATTCCCTGGGGACCTAATAGGCTTTTATGACCTGTAAAAGCTATGGCATCTGCATTTAAATCCTCATAATCTACATCTAAAAAACCTGCTGTTTGAGCAGAATCAATTATAAAATATAAGCCTTTTTCTTTACAAATTCTTCCTACATTTTTTAAATCCAGTATTGTTCCACAGACATTAGATGCATGGGTCATGATTATAGCTTTTGTATTTGGCTTTATACTTTTTACCACATCATCTGGGTTTAACTCTCCCAATGAATTACACTGTACCCTTGAATACTCAACACCATACTTTTCTAAACTATTTAATGGTCTCATAACAGCATTATGTTCCATGGAGGAAACTATAACATGATCACCTGATTTTAATAGTCCTTTAATTAATATATTTAAACTTTCAGTAACATTTTTTGTAAATATTACATTTTCAGCTTTTTTAAAGTTAAACAATTCACATATAAGCTCCCTGGTTTCATAAACAATATTTTCAGCTTCAAAGGAAGTATCATAACTTCCCCTGTTTACATTAGATCCTACACTGATAAGATAATTTGATATGCTCTCTACCACTCCTGGTGCCTTTGGAAAAGAAGTTGCCCCGTTGTCTAAATATATCCTTTTCATAAACTACCCCTCCTATTTTATGTAATTATCTTGTCATATCTATCTAAAGCATATTTGTTTAACAATAAATAATCAACCTTTTATAAAAAATAAGCCCAGTTATAGACAAAATTTATGGTAACTTATCCTTGTATTTATTATTTCTATTATACTTTTTTTTAAAGGATTGTTAAAATTTAAATGATGCAGTTATATTTTAACATTAATAAAAGAGGAGGTATAAAAGTGAAAGAGAAAAAAAGCATTTTACTAACTGGAGCAATTACCGGACTTATTGCAGTATTACTTGTACACTTTGGCAATCCCAAAAATATGGGCTTCTGCATAGCCTGTTTTATAAGGGATATTGCAGGAGGTATTGGTTTACACAGTGCACCAATAGTCCAATACGTACGTCCTGAAATAGTTGGACTTGTAATAGGTGCCTTCCTGGTTTCTGTAGCAAACAAGGAATTTAAAACTAAAGGTGGATCTTCACCATTTACAAGATTCATTTTAGGTATGGTAGTTATGATAGGAGCTTTAGTATTCCTAGGATGTCCATTAAGAATGGTATTAAGAATTGCTGGTGGAGACCTGAATGCAATCGTTGGCTTAGTAGGATTTGTAGTTGGAATATTTATAGGAGTATTTTTCCTAAATAAAGGATTTAGTTTAAAAAGAAATTACACCTTAAGCAGCTTTGAAGGTTACCTTTTCCCAATAACAAATTTTTTGCTATTCATATTGCTAGTAGCAGGCTTTAGTATGTTACATTTTAGTGAAGAAGGACCTGGATCAATGCATGCACCAATATGGATATCATTAATTGCCGGATTAATAGTAGGAGCCCTTGCCCAAAGATCAAGACTTTGTATGGTTGGTGGCATGAGAGATATGATAATGTTTAAAGATAGCCATTTATTATCAGGCTTTATAGCAATTATTGTGGTTGCATTAATAGGTAATATTGCATTTGGATATTTCAAGCTTGGATTTGCAGAACAACCTGTAGCCCATACAGATGGACTATGGAATTTCCTTGGTATGGTTATAGTAGGATGGGGCTCTGTACTTCTAGGTGGCTGTCCACTAAGACAATTGATACTAGCTGGTGAAGGTAACACAGATTCTGCAGTAACAGTTATGGGAAGTCTAGTAGGTGCTGCCATAGCCCATAATTTTGGTTTAGCATCAAGTACATCTGGAGCCTCTCCAAATGGTAAAGTTGCAGTATTTATATGTTTAGCTGTAGTTCTTGCCATATCAATTGCAAATAGTGAAGCATTTTCAAAAGAAAAAAGTCCTATTAAGGCTAGCAATTAATTTTGAAAGGGGAGATAAATAGTGGAAAAAGTAGATGCAAGGGGCATATCCTGTCCACAGCCAGTATTAATGGCTAAAAACGCAATTGAAAAAAGTCCCGAGGGAATAGATATTTTAGTTGACAACAACACTGCTAAAAACAATGTTTCTAGATTTCTAAAAAACCAAGGATATAAATTAGAATATGAAAATGAAGGAGAAGATATTTTAATAAAAGCGAGGAAATAATTATGAAGGAATACATAGCAACATTTTTTACCCATTCTGGGGCAATAAAATTTGATAGAAAGGCAAAGTCTAAAAATATTGAATGCCATCTGATGCCTGTACCAAGAAAGCTTAGCTCAGATTGTGGAATAGGTGCAAAATTTAAGTTTGATAAGGATGTATTAGATCTGGTAGACGATGAGATTGAGAAAATATTCATTGTAAAAGATGGTAAATATGAGCTAGTTTATAGTAATGAATAAAATAATAGATAAATATAAAAGAGAAATCCTCAATAAGGATTTCTCTTTTATATTGCCAGCCCTGATGTTTTGCTAACATCTAATACAAATAATATTCCTGCTCCCGGTTTATCTATATTAAGCCTTTTTCTAATTAAATTTACAATATTATCAGTTTTATCCTTAGTTGACAATATTAAAACAATATCCTTTTCAGGCTCTATTTCCATACTAAATAGTTTTTCTTTTTCATGGATTCCAGAACCTCTGCCATGGAG
Source organism: Tissierellia bacterium (assembly GCA_012735405.1). Lineage (GTDB taxonomy): Bacteria > Bacillota > Clostridia > Tissierellales > Tepidimicrobiaceae > JAAYFE01. The sequence continues at coordinate 17,560 of JAAYHM010000189.1, forward strand.
TACTGTACCTCCAGTTGATCCCGCTTCCCTAGCAGCTTCCATAACATCATCAGCTAGACCCCTATCTACTATTGTAAATATAGCATCATATTTCATACTATCTTCCCCTTCCTTTTCAGGTTTTGGTATATACTCACTATGATGTAAGCCAACGACATTAGCTACAGGCATAGAAAAAGCTATACCATGATTAGGTTTATCTAAATGGAATATTTTGGTTAATTCTTCATGTAAAATCTCTTCAAGATTTTCTTCTATAACCATTAAAAGAATCTCTTTTCTTATCTCATCTAATCCTAATAGTTTGAGTATGTTGCTCCTTACAGTGCCGGTACCTAAAAGAAAAGTTCCTCCAGTTACTCCCATCTTTTTAGATTCCCTTAGAACTTTGGTGCCCTTGCCAAAATCCACTATTATACAGAATAATTTATATTTTTTATTCTCTAGTATTGTTGTCAATGTCAACCCCCTCCTTTTTAGCCTTAATCTTAAACAAATATCCTAGTATCTGTATAGCTATCAATGGGGTCATGGCTACCATTGCAATAACTCCAAATCCATCAACTAATACATTGGCAGTTGGTATTGCTTCTGCAGCACCTTGTGCAAAGGCTAATACAAAAGTAGCCGTCATGGGTCCAGATGCAACTCCACCAGAATCATAAGCTATACCTACAAAAATAGGTGGAACCTTGTAGCTTAAAAAAGCTGCAAATGCAAATCCAGGCAATAAAAAATGCCATAGTTTCAAACCTGGTATCATTATTCTCAACATGGAAGAAGTTACAGCAAAAGCAATTCCAATGGACAATGTGGCTAAGATTGCTCTTCTCTTTATATATCCTGCAGTTACATCCTCTACCTGTTCCGTCAATACATGTACTGCCGGCTCTGCTAAAACTACAACAAGCCCTAATAAAAATCCTATGGCAGGTAGTAGCCCTTTAAATTCAAAGGATGCAATACTGTAGCCTATTAATCTGCCCACTTTCATAAAACCTGCATTTACTCCCGTCATAAATAAAACAAAACCAATATAGGTATATAAAAGACCCTTTAATATTTTATTCCTATTTTTTCTATTTAGATTAAATTTGTTTTTATTAAATATCAAAAATAATATAAGTATAGGTACCAAGGTTATCAAAATATCCTTCATTATAATTGGAAATTCTTCTAAATAGGGTTGAAATATTCCACTATGATATACAAACTCTTCTGCTTCTCCCTGTATATTGCTTAGTCTGGCTATAACACTCATAAGCATTACAGCCAATATGGGGCCTGCAGAAGCCATACCCACAAGTCCAAAGCTGTCCTCCTCTGAAGTTTTTCCACCCTTTAATTGAGATACACCAAGTCCTAAAGCAAGTATAAAAGGTGTAGTCATGGCCCCTGTTGTGGCTCCTGAGGCATCTATGGAAACTGCTAATATTTCTTCAGATACTTTTAGCCCTAATAGAAAAATTATAAAATATAAAATAGTGTATAACTTGTTTAAGGGTTTTTCATATAAAATCCTTAAAAGACCAATGGAAACTGTTACTCCTACACCTATGGATACAACAATTAAAAATAATGTACCAGGTAACTTTCCTCCTGATGCCTCATCGACCTGAATTGCAAGTACCTGTAAATCTGGTTCTGCAACTGTAATTAAGAAACCTAATAAAAAACCTAAAATGCATACTACCAAAATCTTATTACTTCTGGCAATATACTCTCCCATCAAATTACCTATAGGTGTAATTCCTAGTTCAGCTCCAAATAAAAATATCCCTAAACCTAATATAACCATAAAAGAACCTATTATAAATCTAATTAGCATGTCAGATTCTACATCTACTAAAGTAAAACTTAGAATCAATACTAGTATAGTTATTGGCAATACAGACATGGATACTTCTATAAATTTTCTTTTTAATAAGCTCAATGGGCAACCTCCTTTCTTATCTATTGTAACTTATATACCTTATAAATAGGTAAATAATATTCTTCATAAAAATTGTAATATTTAATTCAAAATTATTAAGAAAATATTATAAAATTGCATCTTGTAAATAATTAAATTATATCAAATTATTTGCATTAAATAAATTGAAACAATGAATATTATAAGATTTATAATTAATTTTTAATTATTAAAGAAAAAAGGAACATAGTTTTAAGTCTATGCTCCTTTTTTAATGGCCTCCTTTAAAGTATGCCAGGATAAAACTGCGCATTTTACCCTTGCTGGCATATTTGAAATATTTTTAAATACAATAGCATCCTCTAATACTTCCAGTTCTTCATCATCGGTTATTTCCTTTTTTATCATAGAAAGAAAAATATCTGCTAACGTTTCTGCTTCTTCCTTTGATTTACCTTTTATAAGATCTATCATCATGGAAGTGGAAGCCTGGGAAATGGCACATCCAATTCCTGTAAAAGATGCATCTTTAATTGTTCCATCTTCCGAACAAACTAATTCCAGGGTTATATCATCACCACAACTGGGATTGTGTCCTCTTTCAGTACAATTGGCATCTTTAAGATGCCTTTTATTATGCCCACTTTGACTATGTTCAAGTATCAATTCAGTATAAAGTTCATTAAGATCCATAACCTAACCACTTCCTTACTTTACTTAGACTATCTATAAATATATCTATTTCTTCCTTCGTATTATAGAAATAAAAGCTTATTCTAGAGGTTGCAGGAGCCTTTAAGTATTTCATCAGAGGCTGAGCACAGTGATGGCCTGCCCTTAAGGCTACCCCATAGCTATCAACTATAGTTGATACATCATGGGGATGGCAACCTTCAAGCCCAAATGAAATTACAGCACCTCTATCCTTCATATCAAGGGGTCCATATATTTTAACATATGGGATTTCCTTTAATCTTTCCAATGCATAAGCTGTTAAGTTCTCTTCTTGTTTTTGTATATTTTCAAATCCTATTTTCTCAATATATTCTATGGCTGCCCTAAGTCCTACAGCTCCTTCCACATTTGGAGTGCCTGCCTCAAACTTTCTAGGAAGCTCTGCAAAGGTAGTTGTCTGCTCTTCAACATACTCAATCATATCTCCTCCCATTAGAAAAGGAGGCATTTTCTCTAATAATTCTTCCTTACCATATAATACGCCTATACCCATTGGTGCTAACATCTTATGACCTGAAAACACTAAAAAATCAGCATCTAAATCTAAAACATCTACTTTCATATGGGGTACACTCTGAGCCCCATCCACTATTACTATGGCCCCTTTAGAATGGGCATATTCTGCAATTTCTTTAACTGGATATACGGTACCTAGAACATTGGACATTTGTGCCAAGGATACTATCTTTGTTCTATCTGTAATTTTTCTTCTTACTTCTTCCATATCTAATCTATAATCTTCATTTAAGTATATATATTTTAACTTAGCATTTTTTATTTGAACAATTTTCTGCCAAGGCACAATATTACTATGGTGTTCTGATATTAACACCACAATTTCGTCCCCTTCTTCTATATATTTTAAACCATAGGAATAGGCTATTAAATTTAAGGCTTCCGTTGCATTTCTAGTAAATATTATTTCCCTTGCAGATTTAGCATTTATAAACTGTCTTACCTTTTCCCTGGAGCTTTCATAAAATTCTGTGGCTGAAACTCCAAGGTAATGGGCCCCTCTATTGGGATTTGCATTATACTTTTCATAATAATCTTTTATAGCATTTAGTACATATTTTGGCTTATGGGTTGTAGCTGCATTATCCAAATATACTAGAGTTTTTCCATTTACTTGTTGATTTAAAGTTGGAAAATCCTCTCTAATTTTTTCAACATTAAAGCTTACCATTTTCTATCCTCCATAACAAGCTTTCTTGCTAGTTCATCTTTAATAATGTTTTTTACATCCTCCATAGGAATCTTGTCAATTATAGGATTAAAGGAAGCCTCAACTAATGCTTTCAAAGCTTCTCTCTTTGAAAAACCACGGCTCATCATATAAAACAGCTTATCCTCATCTACCTTTCCTGAACTGGCAGCATGTTCACCAACTACATCATCTTCTGTACATAACAATAATGGAACTTGCTTTGATACTACAGTATTATCAAGTAATATTACGGATTCTTCTTCTTTTCCTACAGATTGACTTGAGCCTAATTTAAAATCAATGGTTCCCTTAAATAATTTCCTTGCTCTGTCCTTAAGAGCTCCCTTTGTTTCAATATTGCTTATGCTCCTTCTTCCAATATGGTTCATATAATAGCTTAAGTCTAATTCCCTATCCTTATCCCCTAAATATATTGAATCTATGGATGCTTTGCCTTCTTCCTTTATGTTGGATATATAGTTTGTAACAGATCTTTTGCTCCCAAATTCTACCTGTATGAAATTTACCTCTGCACCAGGCTCCACTATTGCAAGATTTGAATCAAAGTGGTTTGAATAGTCGTTCATTCTTTGTATCTTTATAACTGTGACACTGGCTCCAGGCATTGCGTAAATTTTCAAGGCCCCATTGTGGAAGGCATCTACATCATCAAGTGTATAATAATCTATAACAATGGTAGCTTTACTGTTTTCTGAAGCTACGATTACATTGTTATCTATAACAAGATCATTTTCTTTGTCCATTCCATACTTAATTCTTATTGGTTTTTCAATATTTGCTCCTCTTTTAATATAGGCATATATTCCTGCATTATGGGAGTTTTCAGCTAATTCTACCATTTTCTTAGACACGCCATATTCACATTTTTCATTATTAATTCTATTTAAATGCTGATTTATAGAAACTATATTATTTATAGTGCCAATAGAAATATTTTCATCATCTATATCCCCAAGATATTTTTTATTATAAGGCTTTTTAGCCTTATTTATGACTTCATCTATTTTTAAATGGTTTACATTTAACCACCTATATGTTTTTACCGGAATGGAGTTCAATTCATCCTTAATTTCCATCACTTATATCACTCCTTAACCAATAGTGCCTTCTAGCTCTAGATTTATTAAATTGTTCATCTCTACAGCATACTCTAGTGGTAATTCTTTTGAAATTGGTTCAACAAAACCTCTTACTATCATAGCCTTAGCTTCCTCTTCACTAATTCCTCTACTCATAAGATAAAATATAGCCTCATCACTTATCCTACCTATTTTAGCCTCATGGCCTATATCGACTTCATCATTTCTTATATCCATAACTGGTATTGTATCGGATCTTGATTTATTATCCAGCATCAATGATTCACATGATATTGTAGATTTACAGTGATGAGCATTTTCTGTTATAGTTAAAGATCCCCTATATACTGCTACACCACCATCTTTTGAAATAGATTTAGTATTGATGCTTGAAGTAGTATATGGTGCAGCATGTACAACTTTAGCACCAGTATCAAGGTATTGACCATTACCTGCAAAGGTTATACTTGTAAATTCTGCCCTTGCGCCTTCGCCCTTTAAAATGCTCATAGGATAAAGCATTGAAACCTTTGAACCAAAGGAACCAGATATCCACTCTATTATTCCATTCTTTTCTACTATAGCCCTTTTTGTATTTAAGTTAAACATATTCTTTGACCAGTTTTCTATAGTAGAATATCTTAATCTAGCTCCTTCCTTAACGATCAACTCCACACAACCTGCATGGAGATTATTTACAGAATACTTTGGTGCTGAGCATCCTTCTATAAAATGAAGAAAAGCTCCCTTTTCAACTATAATCAAAGTATGTTCAAACTGACCTGCTCCAGGAGCATTTAACCTGAAATAGGATTGTAAAGGTATATCTACATGGACACCTTCAGGAATATATACAAAGGAGCCTCCTGACCAAACTGCTCCATGAAGGGCTGCAAACTTATGGTCACTTGGTGGTACGACTGTCATAAAATGCTCTTTTATAACATCCTCATATTCTTTAACAGCAGTTTCCATATCTGTATATATAACACCTTTCTGAGCAAGATACCCTTTAAGATTGTGATAAACCACTTCTGAATCGTATTGAGCACCTACTCCTGCAAGAGATTTATGTTCAGCTTCTGGAATACCCAGTCTCACAAAAGTCTCCTTTATATCTTCAGGTACATCATCCCAGGTATATTTCATATCTGTTTTAGGTTTAACATAAGTAACTATATTATCTATATCCAATTCATCAAGATTTGGTCCCCAAACTGGTAGATCTAATTTATTGTAAATTTCCAAAGATTTTAGGCGGAAGTCTGTCATCCACTTTGGTTCATTTTTTTTCCTTGAAATATCCTTTACTATTTCCTCTGTTAATCCTTTTTCGGCTATATAATCATATTTAAATTCATTTCTTATATCATATATACCACGGTCTATATCTTCCACGTAAGTTTTTCTTCTTGTATCCATATGCCTCACCCTGTTCCTTTAGTTTTTGAAAGCTTCAAAGCCTTCCTTTTCTATAATGTCAATCAGGCTCATATCACCACTTTTTACTATTTTTCCATCAATTAAGAAATGAACATAATCTGGATTTAAGTATTCTAATAGATTGTTATGATGGGTTATAATAATAATTGAGTTTTCATCTGATCTGTACTCTTTTACTCCAGTAGCTACAACTCTGACTGCATCCACATCAAGTCCAGAATCTGTTTCATCTAATATGGCAAGCTTTGGTTCTAAAATTAAAAGCTGTAATATTTCGCTTTTTTTCTTTTCTCCTCCTGAAAAACCTTCATTTAAATATCTTTTAGCGTATTCTTCCTTCATATCCAATAGTTTCATTTTTTCCTTTAAGGTCTTTTTAAATTCCATAATCTTTATTGGCTTGTCTTCCACTGCCATTTTAGCTGAACGCAAAAAGTTCTCTACTGTAATTCCTGGAATTTCCTCTGGATATTGGAATGACATGAATATTCCTAGCTTTGCCCTTTCATCTACCTTTGTATCATTTATTATTTGACCTTCAAATTCAATTTCTCCTTCAGTGATTTCATACTTTGGATTGCCCATTAGTACATTGGCAAGAGTTGATTTTCCTGCACCATTAGGACCCATAATTACATGTACTTCTCCCTTATTGATATCAAGATTTAAACCTTTTAGAATCTCATTGTCTCCTACTTTTACATGTAAATTCTTTATAGATAAAAATTTGTTTCCCATAATCATACTCCTTTATCCTTTAATTCCTACTATTTTACTATACATTAAAGGATACCACATATTACTTGCGTTCGCAACTATTTTTGAAAAATATTTTAATATAAAAAAAGACATGTTGGTGGGACTTCCACCAATATGTCCAACTTATCTACATGCAATCTCTTTTACACATTTCACATCTATTATTTTCAACCTTAGCATGTCCTATTTTCTTTAGCAATTCACTTAGCACCTGTTTTTCAACTTTTGTTAGATTTTCCAAAAGTAAATTTTCCCATTGGTTTATTAAACCTAGCACCTTTGGTTTTATATCCATAGCCTTTTTAGTTAGATAAATTCTCTTTACTCTCCTATCCTTCTCATCCTGCTTCCTTACAACGTATCCTTCCTTTTCCAGCTTATTTATAGCTCTAGTAGTATTTGCACCATCAATACTTAAATAGGATGAAAGTTCTTCCTGGCTTATACCATCACAATAGTATAATTCCAGCAAAAACATTATCTGTCCACTGCCTATATTGTATTCCTCAAGTCCTTCATATACAAAACTTAAATAAAGCCTGTGAAAAACTGAAAACCATCTACTTATGTAATCATCTGGACAATTCCTCAAAATTAACTCCTCCCATTTTTTTATCTAATATAACATAATTAAATTGCTTTCGCAATTAATTTATTTAAATTTATAACCACTCAAAGATAATATAAGCTGGGAAGGTAAATAAAATAACCACATGGCTACAAGGGATATTTGGTAAACCAAGCTATTATATTTAAAATATACACCTTTAATAATATTAAAAATAGCCACATTTATATCACATAATAAAAAAAGAAACATGCCAGCAACTACCATTATACTATTCAGTTTAGGAAAAGTCTTTTCTTTATAAACTAATATGGACATGTAAACATTTGTTACAAGACAAACTCCATAAGATAGGCCAAGAGCTATTATAAGAGGAATATTAATAAAAAAGTTTATTATAATATATAAGAAAAATATACCCCCTAGTATTTTAATATACCTTTTTATAATGCAGCTCCTTTTTCTTGTAGCATATCTTATTGAATATGTAATCTGTGCAAGTATAAATATGGCTATGCCAATTTCATAATAATCATCCAATATTAAGAGAAAATAATCTGCAATTACTGTTAATAAAAGACCAATTTGTAACAATTTAATATTATACAGGTCAAAAGCATTATGTCTTGACAATAAGGAAATAAAAAAACATAGTATTATACATATAAACTTTAAATTTTTTGATAGCTTTATATATTTGTTATTTATATCCAGGAATAAAAAGATTAAGTAAAATATTATAACTGAAATTAATAGGTATCTTATTATTGTCCTATAATTTATTTTTTTCATTTGAAACACCCCAATAGGGTTACCAAAAGATTTTAGTTCAATATCTTCTTGACTTATCCTGTAAAAATTATATCATACATAGCAGTTTGTTTTTTTAAAGTTTTGAAAATTAATTATATTGACTAGTGCAGCCTTATATGTTATTATCTTAGTTAGAAAAGGAGTGGACTTTAAGTGGATGATTCACCTTATCCTGACTTGTGTGTTCTAGCAATTCTAAAAAAATATTTAAAAATTCGATTAATTGAATAGTTAGGATACGTGACAAAGGGCAATTTTTAATTGCCTTTGTTAGCGTGTCCTTTTTTTGACCCAAATTATCACTTAATTATTAGGAGGTTGGTTTAATTTGTCAGATGTTTCTATTGGGGGGCAGATTTTGCTGCTGTTAGTTTTAATATTTGCAAATGCTGTTTTTGCATGTGCTGAGATAGCAATAATATCTGCTAATGAAAACAGACTAGAATCTATGAAAAAAGATGGTAATAAAAAAGCTAGTAGGATTTTGTATTTAATTGAAGAACCTTCCCGCTTTTTATCTACTATCCAAGTAGGTATTACTCTAGCTGGTTTCTTAGCCAGTGCCTTTGCAGCAGATAATTTCTCCGATCCATTAGTAGACTTTTTAATAAGGGTAGGAGTTAATATAAATCCTGCTACGCTAAATACAATAGCCGTTATATTTATTACCATTATTTTATCCTATTTCACCTTAGTATTTGGGGAATTAGTACCAAAAAGAATTGCTATGAAAAATCCAGAAAAAATTTCATTAATGGTATCAGGGCTTGTGCTTATACTTTCTAAATTATTCAGTCCACTTGTATGGTTGTTAACAAAATCAACAAATGGAATTTTGTGTCTAATTGGCATAGATCCTCATGAATTAGACGATATTGTTACAGAAGATGATATCCGTATGCTGGTGGATCAGGGCCGACTAAAAGGTTCCATCGATCCTAGTGAACAAGAAATGATACACAATATATTTGAATTTGACAATAAATATGCTCAAGATGTAATGACCCATAGAACTGAAGTTAGCCTGCTTTGGTTGGAAGAAAGCGAAGAAGATTGGGAAAAAACTATCTATGAAAGCAGACATACCTATTATCCTGTATGTCATGAAAGTACAGATAATGTGATTGGAGTATTAAATACTAAGGATTATTTTAGACTAAAGGATAGGTCGAAAGATAATGTTTTAGACAAAGCAGTACGTCCTGCATACTTTGTACCTGAAACTGTAAGGACAGATGTGCTTTTTAACAACATGAAACAAAGCCGTAACCATTTTGCAGTTGTATTAGATGATTATGGCGGAATGGCTGGAATAATAACCATTAACGACCTGTTGGAACAATTAGTCGGAAATCTTGATGATGATACAACTGTACCTGTTGAGCCACCAATGATTGAAAGAATAGACTCAAAAACTTGGAAAATCCAAGGACATACTCCTGTAGAATTAGTAGCTGAACAATTGGGTATAAATCTTCCGGACATAGATGAGTATGACACTTTTGGAGGATTTGTCTTTGGTATGTTAGGTACAGTCCCAGCTGATGGAAGTACTCCTGAATTGGATGTTTTAAACCTTCACATTAAAGTAACATCCATTAAGGACCATAGGATGGAAAGGGCTGTTGTATATATAAATGAAAAAAAAGAAGATAATAATGAAGAACCCCAATTAAAAGTTGTTAATGGAAAAGGGTAGGTATTCCCTACCCTTATTTATTATTCACCTGCTATGGATAGCTTTCTAATCATTATAGATGGTGAACCTACACCATTTGATGCAAATCTAAAATCATTTCCTATTTCCTCAATATCCATTAGGGTTTGAAAGAAGTTACCAGCAATAGTTATTAAATTTACTGGTTTTGATATTTCACCATTTTCTATTAAATATCCTTGTGCTGATAGGGAAAAATCTCCAGATACTGGATTTAACCCAGAATGTAGGCCTTGCACTTCTGTAATCATAAGACCTTTTCCTAATATTTGCATCAATTCATCTAAGGATTTTTCTCCCTTATCTACATACAGGTTAGTAGTAGAAGTGCTTACATTAGATTTATAGGATCTTCTAAAGCCATTACCTGTAGACTCAACCCCATCTTTTAAAGCAGATTTCCAGTTATATAGATAGGTTTTAAGCACTCCCTTATCTATTACTTTTTTTGCCTTAGTAGCAGTACCTTCTCCATCAAAGCTGCAGGAATTAAAACCTTCTTCTATAAATGGATCATCCACCAATGTAAATTTGTTATTTGCAACTTCTTTGTCAATTTTACCTTCAAATAAGGATAGGCCCTTTTGTACACTATCTGCATATAATACTGAACTAAAAGCCCCTAATATTTCTGCAAAAACATCATTTCTAATTATGACAGGATAGTCTCCTGATTTAATTGGTTTCCCACCTAAGCGGGATGTGGCTTCATCTACTGCTTCCTTTGCCATAGCTTTATAATCCAGCTCTGAAAAATCTTTAACAATTCTATAGCTTATTCCAGTTTTAGTATCTTCTTTTTCCTTGGCTACAACCTGTATAAAAGATATGGCTAAATTTCTTTTATCTTCTAAATCCAGTCCTTTTGTATTATATAGATACCTGCTATTTTCCTTTTCATTGTATATGCAGTAACTTACAGATACAATTCTTGAATCAAGGCTATAGGCTTCCCTTTCCAAAGACCTTACAAATTCTATTTTGTTTTCCAGGGGTATTTCTTTAAGTTTAGGATTATAATTATTAAGTTTTTTATACTCTTTTGAACCTCCATAAATAATTTCTTTATCTATTGTATCAATATATTTCCCATTTTCCTCAGCTTCTTCAATTAACATATTAATAGAAGATTCATCTAATCTTTCAGTATAAGAATATCCCATTTTGCCTTTTGTAATCCCTCTTAATGACAAACCTTCTGTTTCTGATATATTGTATCTGTCAATTTCTCCATTAAACACTGCTATTTCTATTTCCTTATTTTGTTCTATATAAGTTTCCATATCATCAAATTTATTTTTTCCAGCTTTAAAAATTTTTTCTGACAGCTCCTTGTATGTCATACTATTTATCCCCCTTTCTTCCACCAACAGTTAGTGCTTTAACCCTTATGGTTGGTTGTCCCACATTGGCTGGTATTGAACCACTTAATGAACCACACATTCCTTGGCCAAAGCTTTGGTTATTTCCAACCATATCTATATTCTCCAATACTTTAGCACCAGTTCCAATCAAGGTTGCACCCCTTACAGGTTTTGTAATCTTACCATTTTCTATTAAATATCCTTCCATTACTGCAAAGTTAAAATCTCCAGTAGCAGGATTTACACTTCCGCCACCTAGTTTTCTAGCAAATAATCCTTTTTCTGTATTAGCTATTATTTCTTCAAAGGTTGAATTACCATTGGCAATAAAGGTATTGTTCATCCTGGATGTTGGGGGATACTTATAGGATTGTCTTCTGCCAGAGCCTGTTGATTTCATACCCATTCGTTTTCCATTTAGCTTATCTACTAAATAGGATTTTAGTATTCCATTTTCTATAAGTATATTTCTTTGGGTTGGTGTTCCCTCATCGTCTACATTTGATGAACCCCAACCATTTGGTATAGAGCCATCATCTATAGCAGTAACCAAGGGAGATGCAATCCTCTCACCCAATTTCCCACTAAATACTGAATTTCCTTTAGCCACAAAAGTTCCCTCCAGTGAATGGCCACAGGCCTCATGGAAGAGTACTCCTCCAAATTCATTATGAATTACTACAGGCATAACTCCACTTGGACTATAATCTGCTAATATCATTGTTTTAGCAATTCTTGATGCTTCTTTCCCTATCTCCCTTACATCTATATTATCAAAAAACTCAAAGCCCATGGAAGCACCAGGACCATAAAAGCCTTCCTGCATTTCCCCATCCCTTGAGGCAATAGATTGGACAGTAAACCTAGTCCTTACCCTTTTATCCTCAACAATTAAACCTTCTGTATTGGCTATAAGTACATTTTGTTCCTCATCAAAATAATTTGTAGTAACCTGTGAAATAAGTGGGTCATAAGTTTTGGCACTTTCATATCCTTTTTTTAGAAGCTCCACTTTCCTTTTCTTATCCACTGTATTTGGCAGTGTTTTTATATAATGTTTATTAGGAACAATTGATTTCATCATATTTAAAACAAAATTGTCTTTTTTGGATCTGGCTGCCAGGGCTACTTCTTTTGCCACTTTTATTAAATTTTCTTCACTAGAATCATTAGTATAGCCATAAGCACTATTTAATTCATCAAATACCCTTATGCCAACTCCATAATCCCTGCCAGATATACTATTTTCAATATAGCCTCCAACCATTTTTATATTTGTATTGTATCTATCCTCAACAAATATTTCTGCAAAATCTCCTCCTGTGGAAAGAGCAGCATAGAGCACATTTTCTATTACTTTTTTACTAAGCAAAAAATTACCCCCTTATATCTAGTTTATTTAATTATATAATATTTGGAGAGTGAAAACATAATTATTTACACATTTTTAACTTTTTAAAAAATTAGTGTTTAAAAATCAAAATTTATAACTTGACTACCCTTTATTTTAGTGATAAAATATGAGCAATTTAATTACATAAGATATTTTAATATCTAGTTTTGTTGATAGGGAGGAGTAGTTGTACATTTAGTTATAGAGAGCCGGTGAGGGTGGAAAGCTGGTACGACAATGTACAATGAATGGGCCCTTGAGAAGTAGTGTGAAATGTGAAAGAGTAGCACTACCGTGTGCCGCACGTTACAGCGGATAGGGTATGTTAGTACCCGAAAGAGTGGTGCATTGCACAATTTAGGTGGTACCGCGGATTTCATCCGTCCTAATTATTTAGGACGGTTTTTTTATACCTAAAATACAAAAAAATGACTGAGCATTAAATAGAAAGGGGTGATTATGATGTGAAGAGAATTCCATGTCAATTCCTTGATTAGAAAATTTACAGCCAATAAAATAAAAGGAGTGTTTTCTATGAATGTAAAAAGGTTTGTTCTAAATTCTTTCTTACTTGCAATAGGAGTTCTTTTACATCAAATTACTCCACCATTTTTCCTAGGAATGAAACCTGATTTTTCACTAATAGTACTTTTTATAATACTTTTATTTAATAAGGATTTGAAACTGTGTATAGCCTCTGGATTGGTAGCTGGCATATTTACTGCTTTAACAACCAGTTTTCCAGGTGGTCAAGTGGCTAATATAATTGATAAGCTAGTTACAACCATTGTTATATTTCTATCCATAAAGGCATTTAGAAAATATATTAAAGAACAGCTCTTGGTCATATTTATCATGTCCCTAGGCACCTTAATCAGCGGAACTGTATTTTTGTCTTCTGCAGCATTTATATCAGGACTACCAGGAGATTTTTATGAACTGATTTTATTTATAGTTTTACCTGCTGCTTTAATTAATACTATAGTAGGAGTTGTTTTATATAATGTTATAAATGTAAGTATGGAAAGGATTAATTTTACCCTTCATTAAAAACTGCTTCTTCCTGGTTCGAGCACCGGGAAGAAGCATCAATTATCTTCCTTTAGCCATATAATACCATAGATATATTCTTAAACAAATTACCATCTAGATCTTTAATTGTGAAAATATCTCCTTCCAATACTCCATAGGTGTGGGGATTGTTTTCCTTCGGCAGGGTAATACTTCCTGGATTTATTACAAAAAGATTGTCAATTTTTTCAGCCTTAGGTATATGGGTATGGCCATATATAAACACATCTCCCTTGGCTAATTTAGGCATCTTGACTTCATTGTATATATGGCCATGGGATAAAAATAGTCTTTTGCCCTCATATAAAATTGTAGAATATGTTGCCATAATGGGAAAATCAAGTACCATTTCATCTACTTCACTATCGCAATTTCCCCTTACTGCTATTATTTTATCACTGTAACCATTAAGTACTTCAGCTACCCTTTTAGGATTATATTCTTTAGGTAAAGGATTTCTAGCTCCATGATATAGTACATCTCCCAATAATACTATATAATCAGCCTTTTCATCTTTAAATCTTTCCAGTGCCTTCATTAAATAATATACTGAGCCATGTATGTCTGACATAAAAAATAATTTCATCCTTGTACCTCCTATTTTTATCTATTTACTTTCTTCAACAAATTGAATCTTTAATCCATTGGGATCCAGTATGAAGAAAAATCTTGTATTTGGATTGGGCTGAAAGGGGCCACTGTGAATTTCAATCCCTTTTTCCTTTACAAATTCCATCTTTTTATCTAATGAATCCACCTTAAATCCTAAGGAAATATCTTCCCCAATATTAACTTCCTTTTTACTTTTATCATAAATTAACTCTATTTTAGTCTCCCCTTCTCCCAGAAACACAATCTCCATTTCTGGGCCAGCTTTAAATCTGGTTTTCTCTTTAAGTCCAACTATCTCCCTATAGAATTTTAAGGACTCCTCCATATCTTTAACATGTATAGTACACCAGGAAAGTTTCATGAATATCCCCCCCATAAATATTTTGCCTGATTATATAAAAATTATATCACTCTTTGCTGCCATCATGAATATACTTTATATTAAATAAAATCCTGTCATCAGCATGGGTAAAAAGATTAATTAATAAAAATTATAAAAAATTGTTGACTTTTTAAAAAATTGTGCTAAGATAGTTATTAAAATTATTTAAATGCTGTGATGGAGAGAAAGATATCTTATCTTATTTACAGAGAGTTGGGTAAGGTGAGAGCCAACAATAAGAGGATATGTAATATTCACTCCTGAGCAGATTCGTTAAAAGAGAATTCTCGAGTAGACGAATCCGAAAGCCCATCGTTACAGGGGATAGGACTGTTAGGTCTGATTTAGAGGGGTGACTTTTGTCACAAATAGGGTGGTACCGCGGAGTATAATCTTTCGTCCCTATAAAACAAGTTATAACTTGTTTTATAGGAGCGAAAGATTTTTTTATTACCTTTTTTAGCCTAGGCTAATGTACAAATACTCTAATTCAATAATTTAAACTAATTAACAAATAATCCATAGGGGAGGATTTAAACATGAAAAAATATATAAGCAAATTAATGATATTAGCATTAGTAGGGATGCTTATTTTAAATGGCTGTAGTGTTGGAAACAGCAAAGCAGAAGAAGAAAAAAATGAATCCACTTACACAATAGGAATTGTACAACTAGCAGAACATCCTGCTTTAGATGATGCAAGAATTGGATTTGAAGATGGTCTAAAAGAATTAGGAGTAAATGCAGAAATTATATATCAAAATGCTCAAGGTGACATTCCAACTACTGTAAGTATATCTGAAAAATTTGTTAAAGATCAGGTAGATTTAATATATGCCATTGCAACTCCTGCAGCACAAAGTGCTAAGCAAGCAGCCCAGGATATACCTGTATTGTTCAGTGCAGTTACTGATCCAGTGGAATCTGGAATAGTTGAGGATTGGGAAAATGTAGGTGGCAATGTAACTGGTACTTCAGATAAGGCACCAGTAGAAGCCCAATTAAAGATGTTTAAGGAAATTGATCCAAGTATTGAAACAATAGGTATCATATACAATACAAGTGAGACCAATTCAGAAATTCAAATAAAGGAAGTTGAAAAATTAGCTCCCAAGGAGGGTTTAAAGGTCGAAAAAATTGGTATAAGTTCAGTAAATGAAATGCCCCAAGCATTAGATTCATTATTAAGTAAGGTTGGTGCCTTATATGCCTTAAGCGACAATTTAGTTGCTTCATCTGTAGAACTAGTTGCTAATAAATTAATTGAAAAGAATATGATATCAGTTTGTGCTGAAGAATCCCAAGTAGGTGGAGGCCTTTTAATA
>JAAYHM010000190.1 GCA_012735405.1 Tissierellia bacterium
AAGGATCAGAGGAAGAGCTTATGAAAACGGAAAATACTCAGCCTGCAATACTGGCAACAAGCATTGCAATAATGAAAGCTCTTGAAAAAGAAGGCATAGACTGTGATTATACAGCAGGTTTAAGTTTGGGTGAGTATACTGCTTTAGTAAAATCAGGTGGAATTAAGCTGTCTGATGCTTTAAAACTGGTAAAGATTAGAGGAAAGCTTATGCAGGAAGCTGTTCCTCAAGGTATAGGTGGAATGGCGGCCATATTGGGTCTTGAAAGGGAAAAAGTAAAAGAGGCTATTGAAGAGGTAAAGGATAAGTTCTTAGTAGAAATAGCAAATTATAATTCCCCTGAGCAAATAGTAATATCAGGAATAAAGGAAGGTGTTGAAATAGCCTGCAGGAAGGCTTTAGAATTGGGAGCAAAAAAAGCAATTATATTGCCTGTTAGTGCTCCATTTCACTCAAGCTTATTAGAGCCTGCAGGTGAGAAACTAAAGGATGTATTAGAGACAACTACCTTATTTGATTTACAAAAGGACCTAATATCAAATGTAGATGCTAAACCTGTAGCAAAAAAGGATGAAGTGAAGGAAAAGCTGGTAAAACAGGTAAGCAGCTCAGTACTTTGGCAAGATAGCATAGAATTCTTAATAGAAAAAAATGTAGATACCTTCATAGAAATAGGCCCTGGCAAAAGCCTTACAGGTTTTGTAAAAAGAATAAGCAAGGCTTTGGACAAGAATGTTAAGGCCTACCATGTAAACAATATTGATACCTTCAATAAGACTGTTTCAGCCCTTAGAAAGGAGGTAATGAATTGAGTTTAACTGGGAAGAATGCCCTAGTAACAGGAGCTTCAAGGGGTATAGGAAGGGCTATTGCTGTAGAACTGGCTAAAAATGGTGCAAATATAGCTATAAGCTATGTCAATAATAAAGACAAAGCTGATGAGGTAGTAAATGAAATAAAAGGGTATGGGGTTAAGGCCATAGCTGTAAAAGCAGATGTCTCCAAAGAAGAGGAAGTATTAAATATGGTAAAAATAGTTAAGGAAAGTATAGGTTCTATAGATATACTGGTAAACAATGCAGGGATAAATAGGGATAATCTGCTAATGAGAATGAGCACAGAAGATTGGGATAAGGTAATTGATACTAATTTGAAGGGTACCTATCTTTGTTCAAAGGCTCTTATCAGGGATATGATAAAGAAAAAAAGTGGCAAAATAATAAATATCGCATCTGTAGCAGGAGTTGCAGGAAATTTTGGTCAGACCAATTATAGTGCATCAAAAGCTGGAGTTATAGGATTTACAAAATCCCTGGCAAAAGAGGTTGCAAGTAGAGGTATAAATGTAAATGCTATAGCCCCAGGTTTAATTGAAACAGATATGACTTTAGCCTTAAAGGAAGATATAAGAGATTCACTAGTTAAAAATATTCCTATGGGCAGATTGGGAACTGTTCAGGACATTGCCAACATAGTGATATTTTTAGCTAGTGAAAAATCCAATTACATTACAGGACAGGTTATAAATGTAGATGGCGGAATGATAATGTAAAGGAGGAGTTTAAATGACAATTTTCGAAAAGGTTAGAAATATTATAGGAGATACTTTAGGCATAGATGATATTGAAAGCATAACAATGGAAACCTCTATTATGAATGATTTGGATGCTGATTCATTGGATGCTGTAGAGGTGATGATGGCTCTTGAGGATGAATTTGAAGTAGAAATACCGGACGAAGATGCAGAAGCCTTCAAAAATATTGGAGATATTGTTAGATATATTGAAAGCAAAATTGAATAGCTTTCAATAGAGGAGGCATAAAATTGAATAGAGTAGTAGTTACAGGACTTGGAGCCATTACACCTATAGGCATAGGCAAGGATGAGTACTGGGAGTCTCTTATTAAAGGGAAATCTGGTGTAGGATATATTACTAGATTTGATGCAGAAGATTTTGTTACAAAGATAGCTGCTGAAGTTAAAGACTTTAATCCAGAGGATTTTATGGATAAAAGAGAAATAAGGCGTACTGATAGATTTACCCAGTACGCCTTGGCTGGAACTTATTTGGCCTTGGAAGATGGAGATATAGATTTAAGCATAGTTAACAAAGATAGGGTAGGAGTTGTAATTGGTTCAGGTATAGGTGGAATGGAAACTTTAGAAGGAGAACACACTAAACTCATTGAAAAGGGACCCAAAAAAGTAAGCCCACTCTTTATTCCCATGATGATATCAAATATGGCACCTGGCCAGATTTCCATGAAATATGGTCTAAAGGGGCCTACTATGACCATTACTACAGCCTGTGCCTCTGGAAACCATGCCATAGGAGAGGCCTTCAGGATGATTCAAAGGGGAATTTGTGATATGATAATTACTGGTGGATGTGAAGCAGCCATAACTCCCCTTGCTATTGCTGGATTCAATGCTATGAAGGCCTTGTCTACAAGAAATGAGGAGCCTTCTAAGGCAAGCAGACCCTTTGACAAAAAAAGGGATGGATTTGTAATGGGAGAAGGGGCAGGTATACTTGTGTTGGAAGAACTTAACCATGCCTTAAAAAGAAATGCTACTATTTATGGGGAGATAGTTGGATATGGTGCAAGCTCAGATGC
>JAAYHM010000034.1 GCA_012735405.1 Tissierellia bacterium
ATATTATACTATAATAGACTTAGCAGTCTAGACCATATGGTCTACAATCCTAGAAGGGGAGGTAAGGCCTATGTATCAAATTAACAATCTGACCTTTAAATATCCTAAAAGTGCGGAAAACACAATAAAGGGTATATCCTTTGAAATCAAAGAGGGTGAAATATTTGGACTTTTAGGCCCTAGTGGGGTAGGGAAAAGTACTACTCAGAAAATACTAACAAAATTACTAGCAAACTATGAAGGAGAGATATTATACAAAGGAGAAGATTTAAAATCCTATGGCAAGTCCTATTATGAGGAAATAGGTGTAGGATTTGAAATGCCAGTTCATTTTTCCAAATTAACTGCTGCAGAAAACATAAATTTCTTTAAAAAATTGTATAAAAGCACTATAGACACTGATGAACTGTTAAAAAGGGTAGGATTGTACGAAGACAGACATAAAAGGGTATCAGAATTCTCTAAGGGAATGAAGATAAGGTTAAATTTTGTAAGAGCCATGCTAAACAATCCTAAAATGCTCTTTTTAGATGAGCCCACAAACGGTCTGGATCCTCACAATGCAAGGATAATTAAGGAAATAATAAAGGAGTATAGGGAAGAGGGAGGAACTGTCCTTCTAACTACCCATTTGATGAATGATGTAGATGAGCTATGTGATAGGGTAGCCTTTATGGCCAATGGAGAAATTGTAGAAATGGATAGTCCCAAAAATTTAAAGCTTAAATATGGGGAAAGAAGAGTAGAGGTAGAATACAGGGAAGGAGAAGAAATCAAAAAAGAATCCTTTAGCCTGGATACTTTAAAATATGATTATAATTTTATAAATTTAATAAAAACAAGGGAAATACTAACCATTCACAGCAAGGAAATGACCCTGGATGATATATTTATTGAGGTAACAGGGGTGAAGAAAAATGAATAGCTTTGTTACCTTATTATATGGTGAATTACAAAGGATGAGAAAGTACAATATATTTACAGCAGCAATTTTAGTTGATTTATTATGGATAGGGGTATTATATTTTGTTAAGGTGGAGGATATAACCAGCCTAATTCCTATAATAGTGTATATAGATGCTACAGCCATGTCCATGGTACTGGTTGGAGCTACCCTTTTCTATGAAAAGCAGGAAGGTACCATAAGAACCTTTTTAGTCTGTCCCATTAGCAAATCCGACTATATACTTGCCAAGACTTTTGCCAATATTACATCCAATTTAATAACCCTGCTTATAATATATGCTTATGGAAAAATATTTAAAGAGGTAAATTTAAATCTATTGGGCTTAATAGGCTCTGTCATTCTTATAGCTTTTTTCCACTCATTAGTAGGATTCTTAATGACATTTAACACAAAGGACTTTACTGAAATGCTAATGGATATGATGAAATATACATTTATATTTACAATACCGGTTCTATTGGAGCAGGTAGGATTTATTAAAAATGAAATAGTTGATAAAATCCTTTTCATAGCCCCTACTAAATCAGCAGCCATTCTATTAGAGAGTACTGCAGGAGGGGTGGAAGTCTGGAGAACCTTGTTTGCTTTAGTGTATTTAATCATGGCATCCATAGCATTATACTATATGGTTTTGAAAAAGTTTGATGAATTCCAAGTCAAGGAAGGCGGTGAGTAGTATGTATTTAAGCTTTCTTAAATCAGAATTAAAAAAGTGGAGCCGGGACCCTATGATAGGATTTATGTTTATATATCCATTTATATTTGGTATCATGGGTAGATACTTCTTGCCCTGGATAGCAGACAGGTCTGATCTTAATATAGATTTATATGCAGATTTAATACTGGTTATTTTAATCCTGGTTACCCCCATAGCCTTTGGAGCCATACTTGCCTTTTCAATACTTGAAGACAGGGATGACAATATTTTTACATCAATAAAGATAACACCCTTAAGTATAAATCAATTTCTATCCTTTAGGTTTACTACAGTCTTTGTTTTGACCTATTTTACCGTTGTATTTATCATGTGGTTTTCCAATATTGGGGATTTTCCTGTAGGGAACATTTTTGCCATAGCCCTTTTAGCAGCTTTGGAAGCTCCCATGTATGCACTATTAATAAATGCCTTTTCCACTAATAAGATTGAAGGCTTTGCTGTTATGAAGGGAATGGGCATATTTATATTGTTTCCAATCATAGCCTTGTTTTTTATAGATAAGAAGGAGCTTTTCTTCTCCTTTACACCAGGCTTTTGGGCAGCCAAATGCATATCCAGTGTAATAAGGGGAGAAGGAATACTATATTTAAGTTATGGGCAGTATTACTTTATAGGCCTTCTTTATTTGACTTTACTTAATTTATTGTCCTACAAGATATTTACAGGAAGAGTAGAAATATAATGTAGAAAGGTACTAGGTGATGATGGTGGGTAGGGATAAGGAAAAGTATTTTGAAAAAAGGGAAGAGCTAATAAATATAGCCATGAAGGAATTTGGAGAAAAGGGCTACGAAAATGCCTCCTTAAATAATATTTTAAAGGAAACAGGGATTAGCAAGGGAACCTTTTATTATCATTACAAAAATAAGGAAGACCTGTACATGCACTTGTTGGACATAATTACAGAAGAAAAGCTAAAGTTCATAAATAAAGAAATGGCTACAGAGGAATCTGCTCAGAGTATCTTTGATAAATTTAAGCTACTAGTAAAAGCAGGGATGAAATTTGCCCATACTCATCCGGTCATAGACAAATTTGCCCAAAGCTATATCAAGGAGATAGGAAGCAAGGCCTATGAGGAAAGAATGAACAAATATTTTGCATCTAGAAAGGAATTTTTAGGTGATTTACTAAAAAAATACG
>JAAYHM010000191.1 GCA_012735405.1 Tissierellia bacterium
AGTCCCACCCTGAATATTTTTTGCTTAGCCTATGAAAGTTTTTAATACTTGCGGTTTAATAGTAAAATATTACACTTTCCAGATTAATAGACCTATGATAAAGTTAGATTGTACTTGTAAATAAATTTTTTGTATGGTATGTTCACCATATTTATTTTAATAGTGTTAATTATTGGATATCAAATGTTAGAGTACATATTTTATGTACTCTAACATTTGTTTTATCATTATTTCTTTATTGGGAAATTATATTTTGCCTGGATAAAAATATTTAAAATATATGCAATAAAATTGGTCTTTAAATTGTTACCATATTGAAGGGAGTGAGCTGCTATTCTTTTTTATTTTGTTTTAGGAATAGATGATGCAGACAGTAGGAAAAGAAGAAAATTGAATATAGACGAAGATTTGTTTCGGCAGATTGGCCAAGACAATATGGAGGCCTTTGAGAAATTATACAATATTACTGAGCGTACCATGTATGCCTATATAATGTCCATAGTCAAAAATCATGAAGATACTTTAGATATTATGCAGGAAACCTATTTAAAAATCCGTTCTGCAGCCCACCTATACAAGCCTATGGGCAAGCCCCTATCCTGGATGTTTACTATTGCTAAGAATATTGCTAGAAATAAATTTAAGCTGGAAAATAGGACTATTGATTCAAATGATTTAGATTTGGAAAACAAGATGGAATTTTCCTATATACAGGATCCAATAGATAAGATGGTATTAAAATCTGCCTTAACAATACTGTCTGAGGATGAGAGGAAAATAGTACTTCTCTATGCAGTGACAGGCATGAAGCATAGGGAAATTGCTTCAAATTTAGGAATACCCCTATCAACAGCCTTGTCAAAATACAGAAGGGCACTAAAAAAGTTAAGGGTACACCTTAGTAATCAGGGGGTGAATGTGAAATGATGAATGATAACATAAATAAGCGCCTCAAAAATGCAATAGATGCTGCACCCATAGACCTTTTAGAAAAAATTAAGGCAATGCCTGTTGAAAAGATGGCAGAACATGATTATATAACTAGGCAGGAAGAAGTAGATAAAAGGCCTAAATTTATTAAACCAGTCCTTACCCTAGCAACAGCAGCTGCAGTATTTTTAATTGCATATTTAGGATGGTATATGCCATATATGAAGCCGGACAGTATTGTATATCTGGATGTAAATCCAAGTATAGAAATGGCCATAAGCAGAAGGGAAAAGGTAGTAGAGCTGGCAGGCTTAAATAAGGAAGGTAAAGAATTAGTTGATGATATGGATTATAAGGGCAAGGATATAAATATGGTTTTAAATGACCTCCTGGATAAAATGTTGAAGGAGGGCTATATAGATAAAGATCGCCATGCAATGCTTGTATCTGTCTTGAACGAAAATATAGACAAGGGTAAAAGTCAGGTTCATAAGCTAAATGAAATAATAAGGGACTTCTTTAAGGAAGAGGAGTTTAAACCAGTGGTTTTAAGGCAATCCATTGTTACTACAGGTACCATAGAAGAATATGCCAAAAAATATAATATATCCATAGGCAAGATGACCTTTATAAAAAACTTGCTTATTTTAAATCCTGATTTTGAACTTGAAGAATTGATAGATCTTTCAATCGAAGAGCTTATTAGAATATCAAGGGATACAGGATTGGATTTAAGTAAAATTGTAGATATAGATGATGATTTAGATGATTTAATTGAAGATGATCTTGATGATGTTGAAGATAGGGATGATGACAGGGGCTATGAAGATGATGTTTGGGATGATGACAATGATGATGACGACGATGACGACCAGGACGACGATGATGATGACAAAGAAGAGCTAGTAAAAGAAAGAAATATAATAGGTGAAGCAAGGGCAAAGTCCATAGCCTTAAGTTTAGCCAATGGCAGCATCACAGATTTTGAGTTGGATGAAGATGATGGACGACTAATTTACAAAGTTGAAATAAAGGCAAA
>JAAYHM010000192.1 GCA_012735405.1 Tissierellia bacterium
AATTTCGTGTATAATTGTATTCATAAGAATAGCCTCCTTTATTATGATTTTTGTTTTTGACACTTCTATCATAACATATGGGGCTATTCTTTTTTGTATTTTTTCCTACAATTATTTTACACTAACACAGAAATCCTAAAATATTTATTCTTATGTAACTCTTTACCATATTCTATGCTTTTTTCATTAATTTTTCTCCATTTTTTCATTAGCTCCTCTACTCTTGGATGCTTCCTTTCATATTCATAGGCGCTTTGCAATATTAGTTGAAAAGCTTCCATTTCCTGGCTACCCTGCTTTATAGTAATATTTTTATTCTTAATATATTCTAATTTGTCATTTAATGCAGTAGCTCCTGCAAATCCATCCCTTGCAGCAAAGTAAATATTTCTTATATTCATCATTACAGCAGTACCAAAACACATGGGGCATGGCTCCATAGTTGTATATAGTATGTATTTTCGTATATCAGGATGCTTCTTTTCATTCAATCCCAATAGGGCATCCATTTCTGCATGGGCCATATTGGTTCCAGCAAGAGGACTGCTGCCTTCTATATCAAATCTCCTATTTCTTCCTGTAGAAATAATATATCCTTCACTATTTGTTATCACTGCACCTATGGGTACAGTTCCACTTTTATAAGCCTCCCAAGCCATTTCAAAGGCTATTTGCCAAGGTCTTTCAAGATTCTGCCACATATCCACTCCTCCTATTATATGATTGAAGTAAATCTTTCCTTCATTTCCTCCGCAGTTAAATACACTTGTATGTACACTCAAATTCTATTATTTTCTCCTGACAATTCATCTGTGAAGGGAAGACAATTTGTCGCTTATATTTTTATTCTACAAATTCTACAAAATTCCTTTATTTACTTTTTCTAATTTAATAAAAAAGGCTTAAATTGAAATTAATTTAAGCCTGTCAACAATTCTTTAACAAAATACAATTTTTTGAAATAAGATTTAAATATTAAGTTAACCAACTGGATTAACTCTTATAGATCTGTATTTTTAGCTATTTAATGCCTAAAATTAAAGTTTAACTTTAAGCATTTAGTATAAATGTAATTAGTTTGCATCCCAATATTTTGCCATATACCTAACTTTTAACCTTGCATATTTTTAATTGCCTCATCTAAATTGAAATGGTAATTTTCAAAAAATATATTTTGAGGAATTTCTAAGATCAATATTATGAAGGTAAAAATAATTGACATAAAAAATAAATGCTTAATAATTGGTCTCTTTGCCTCTTTAAAATTTGGTCTAAAACATATAAGTATAGACAATGCAAAAAAACAGCCCAATATAATATAGAATGTATACAGGTTTAAATTTAAAACCTGTGCAACAATGCCCTCATCATTAGATTTCCAGGAGTTAGTCAATGCAATAAGAATATAGGGTACCAATCTACTTAATGAATTAGTAACAATTAAAGCTGCTCCTAATCCTTTATATTTTGTTCTCCATATAATCCAAAAGCCTACTAATATCAATAACACATTTATCAGAGGGCCTCCAGCTTCGCCTAACAACTTAAATTTGCTGATATCTTTAGGTACAACCTGATTTAATGTAAAGTAGACTTCTATGCCATAAATTTTATACACAATCCAATGCCCAAATTCATGAATAGGCCTTGCCAGGAAACTCAAAATAACAAACCAGGTCCAAAATTGCTTGTTTATTGTTACTGGCTCTTTATTCAAATATATTACCTCCTCTTTTAATTTTAATAGCCACCATCTAAAGAAATTGTTTCTCTAGCCCTACCTACCTTTTTGTTTGGTACTATTAATTTATGTAATCCTTTTTACAATGCTATCCTACAAATCCTATAAGATCCCCTTAAACAATAGCTTTAGTTTTACTATTTATTAAAATCAGGCTTAAATTAGTTAATTACTTAAGCCTGACCACCTAAACTGCCTATCCTTACTCATTCAAACACTTACCTACAATATTATATTCAGAACCAATGACAAGATGATATTTATTTTTACATAGAAGGCTTTTTAACATAAAGCTAACCAATTACATTAATCTTATATGTTTGGATTTTTAGAGGTTTTGTTCTTAAAGTTAAAGTTGAAGTTTAACTATCATGTCAATAAAAGCTGGAGTTAATAATCTTATGGATTCTTTGAATTTTTATTACTTACTTTTAAATAAGTAACCTATTTTGTCATATAACTTCTTGTTACCCCCATATCTATAAATCCATTTTTGATATAGAACTTTTGAGCTGTTTCATTATTTATAGCTGTATCTGTATGTAAGTATCTATATCCTTTTCCTTTACAAAATTCAATAATATGGTTCAAAAATTCTGTGCCAAACCCTTGTCCTCTAACCTTCTTATCAATCCCTATCCAAACCAAATAAATAATTTCCCTCTCCCTATTTCCT
The DNA here is from genome assembly GCA_012735405.1 of Tissierellia bacterium. Taxonomy (GTDB): domain Bacteria; phylum Bacillota; class Clostridia; order Tissierellales; family Tepidimicrobiaceae; genus JAAYFE01. The sequence continues at coordinate 2,418 of JAAYHM010000192.1, forward strand.
GTTAGTTTATCTATGTATTTTATTTCCGCATTTCCAATTACTTCATTAATTTCATCATATAGCACAATTTTCTGCCTATTATCATTCAAATCTGATACCTTAATATAGCTATTATTATGATATTCAAACTTCTTTTTACTTATATCACACACATAATAAATATTTTCATGTTCAATTTCAAATCCATTTTTAAATAGTAAATTTCCTATATAGCTAAAATTGTCATGCAGCTTACCATGGTTTCCATTACAGCTCATGCCCATTGCATGATAAAATCCATATAAGTCTTTAATATTATTCTCTTTAAAAAATTCCAATGATAAATCAAGCAAGACCTGTCCAATATCACTTCTTGCTTTATCAAAGTATAAATTACGTATAACTCCTATATTAATATTTTCAGTAATCTTACCTTCACCAGTGAAATGAAATGTAGGTATTCCATATTGTATAAAACCCTTGACTATATCATCTTCTTTTGCAATGAAAATTCTACCATCCTTAAAAATGGTCATTCCTTCATATTTGTCATCAAATAAAGATTCTACAAATGAATCATATGTTGTCTTGTAAAAATAAGGTATGCTTTTACCAATTTCATTCCAATAATCAAACAATATTTCTGCATTGTCCCTATTTATTTCAATAATCTGCATTATAATCCCCTTCAAATTCTATTTTATATAATTAAAAATTACAAACTCATAATTAAGCCATTGGTCTACATCACATCCTTACATACCACACAAACCCTTAAACCTCATATGATTACTTAAAAGTTAAAACATCAAATACTCTACTTACAATCTCATTTTCAGAATTAATGATAATATGATACCCGTTTTGTTGGATATTAACTTTTGAAAAACCTTCTAATAGCCTCTTTAACTCTTCAATATCAGTATAATGATGGGGTATATCCTCTTCGCCTTCTCTGGAGCCTACAAAAGTATTTAGCTCTATCTCTTGGCCATATCCAAAATAATCGTCCTCTATGGACAAAACATCAAATAAAAAGGATCCTCCCTGTCTTAAAACCCTTTGAATTTCTGAAATGCTGTTTTGAATCTGTTTAAGGCACTGATGATGGAGTACTGATGTACAAATAACTGCATCAAAGGAACTATCTTCAAGGGAGAGCCTGTTTATATCTCCTCTCATTACACTTATATTATTTATAGATTTCTTTTCTATATATTCCTTTAGCCATTCCAGGACTTTTACATTAGGATCGATTGAGGTTACGTCAAAACCATTTTCTGCTAGATAAAGGCTATGTTTCCCATATCCACATCCAATATCTAGTACTTTCCTGTACCCTTTTTTCTTGAATAGTTGAACTGCATCAAGAAAAAAAGGTGTGAAGCTAATGTTCAATTTATCATATATATTTTCCACTTTTACATAATAACACCTTCTTATTTGTCATTTAATATACTGAATCATGATCAGGCAAGGGTTATGCTTACCCCATAATTCCGGGAGACACTCCAGGGGCTTAAATCCCATTGATAAATAAAATTTCCTTGTTCTTGCATAGTAAATATCAGGATGGGATTCATCAAGAGTTTTTACCTGCAAATATTCATAACCCTGTTCTTTTGCCCACTTCTATGCTCTATTAAATAAAGCTCTACCAATCCCTTGTCTATGATATTCAGGCAAGACTCCCATTACATAGATTTCAGCAGTATATTGACTGTTTTCTTTCATTGAGATAAAGCCTAAAGCTTTTGATTCATCCATTGCTGCAAAAAAAGGTAAATCAGCACTCCTGTTTATATACTCCTCTATAGCTTCAGGTATGCCAAACCAATCAGGAAGTGATTTTAATATTTTTGCAGATATCTCTCTTTTCTGTTCTTTATCATATATTTCTTTTATTTCCATCTATACATCTCCTAACAAAATGATATTATATTTTTACAATGCTGCAAAATACACTTATAATAATTAATTCACCAGTTATACCACTACAGTATAAAAATTTTTCTATACAATATATTTAAGATATCTAATATTCCGTTAACTTCTTTTATATCTACTATAAAATTCCTCTCTGGTCATTTCATAGTCAACAGCAGTTCTCCATTTTCCAGTTTGATCTTTCCATGCATTTTCCCTGAATCCAGTTCTACGAGCTCTAATCTTATTTTCATAGACATGTTGAGCCCTTTTGTTCTCAAGCATTGTATCCCAAACAATTTTATTTATTTGACATTTTGAATTAATACTTTCATCTTTAAAAAGAAATTCAAATAGCATCATTATTATTTTAAGGCCATATCCCTTATTTTGATAATCAAATTCACATATCTTCCATCCGGGATATGCTGTATCACCTTCAATATTGTAGTTCAATTCTCCTACAGGCTTTCCATCTATTTCGATTATACAGAGCTGGCTCAGTTTCCCTTTCTTGCTTTTTACATTTTCAATAGTATCTTCTAGAGGCTCTCCCAGTCCATAGGGAAAACCTGCATGCTCCATAACTCTACCGTCATTCCACCACTTATTTAATTGAATGGCATCATCAACCGTAGCACTTCTAATTACAATGTTATCCCTTTCAATTCTCAAACTTGCCTCCACTCCTTACACGCTTAACTTTTATTTTCAACATCCTGGTACTATGCTTATCCTTATCCTTTTTAACTTCACCTCTTTCTATAATATAGCTAATCTTTAATTAAATATGGTTACATATACGTAAAGTACTATAACTGAAGCTAGTGGAATTAAGAGAACTAATATAATTCCATAAAATAGCCTCCTCTTAAATCCTATTATGAAAATATTTAAAGGGTAGTATCTCTTTTTAAAAATCATTTAATGATAACTTCTTATATTCAAGATATTCTACACTTTCATATAAAAACCTTCCTTATCCTTTGAATACTCTATAAAAACTCCGGCTGAGTTAATGAGTAATCTGAGCCTGCGTATAAATTCCTTTCCTCTGTTTCCCAATACATCCTAACTTCAATATCAGATTCTTTAAAATCTCTAAGAATTACTTTTTTATTGCTTATGTCTAAAAGGTTTATAGCACTATTACTATAAATATTCTATAACTTATGGAAAACACCTTCTTTTTCTTATAATTTTTCTATACCATATTACAAAAAAATATGGCTTGAATTATAAAATAATTCAAGCCTGCTCTTCTAACCTTGTGTAGTAACTATTTGTCTGCTTCCTTAATAAAAACATAAATCCTGCTATCACCTTCATTATTTTTAGCTTCTTTCAGAAGATCTACAAGTTCACCACCTTCAATATCTTTAGGGGTAACTCCATGTATACTTATATGTGTACCATCCTCTTCAGCAAATAAGCTATATTCTGTAAAATTACAGTTATCCTCTACAAAAGCCTTATGGGCATCCACTAATACTTTTGCAACTTCTTCTATGGAGATATCTTCTAAATCAACCCTGATTAAAACCTCTGAATCCAAAGGTAAGGATTTATCAAATTCCATATCAAGCTGTAAAATATCTTTAGCCTCATCATCCATTTCATAAATTACTATGGTAGTGTTGTTTTCATATCCAAGTTTCTCTGCAATAATGTTTCTAGCTATAACTGAATATTCATCTGAAAGCCTATACAATGTATTGTACTTACCTAATACACTACTTTCATAATCATCCCTGATATCGCCTCTATAATAATATATGTTAAATTTAGTATCAATACTTGTTTTGGACCAGGCTCTTGCCATATATGAACCAGTTTTAAAATTATATATTGCTTTTTCTACTTCAAGATCCAGATAAGGATAGTATTTACCTACATATTTTTCTATGGCTCTATTTGCAATCATTGCAGATATTGGATTGCCTACAAAAGCATTGGTGAAAAAAATTAATCCTCCAATAAGTACAAATGCTATTAATGCAGCAAACACTTTTAATATTGTTCTTTTATTGTTTTTCAATTTACTCACCTCTTCCAAATGCAAATTTTAATAACTTTGTAATTACTACTCCAATTATGACTAGTACTGTATATATTACACTGTAGAATAATCCTGCATAAAAGCTATGCCATTGAAAGCCATCTGAAATAATAATTTCAATTGTCTGCCACAAATAAGTTAATATGAAAATGGCAACTGGAGACAGATACCATTTCTTTTTAAATGTAAATAACGATATACTGCCAACAATAGGCATTATTAAAAAATTATAAAACATGTTCATGGAATTGGAGAAAGCTATTCCAATAAGAGCACCTGCTATTAAAAAAATAAGCTGACTTATAAATATACTACGCTTAATAGCAAAAATTATTTTCTCATCCTTTGTTGAGATCTGCTCTATGTTTGTATATTTAAAGGCTTCATAATCAGCTCTACAACTTTGGCAGCTTTTTATATGTTCGTGAACTATTTTAACGCTATCTTCACTTGCAACACCGTCTTTTACAAGGGGTATCAGATCAAGTATTATATCGCATGAAATATTCAAATCAATCCCTCCTTCTCCAAATTAACTTTAATCCACTTCTTTGTACGATAATTAATAACCCTTGCTGCACTTTCTGATATATTCATCTCCTGGGCTATTTCAGTAAAACTATAACCTGCAATTCTCAAGTTTACTATTCTTTGTGTACGTTCATCTTTTTCTAACAATAGCTTCTTTATCTTTTCCGATGTTTCTGAGGTTATTAACCTTTCTTCTATACTATCTGAAACATACAGTTTTAAAAGATCATTGTATTCAACTGTATGTTTATCTTCCCTTAGCTGTTGAAGCCATAAATTTCTTGCAATAGAAAACAACCAAGTTTTTACTGACGATTGCCCTTTAAAATTTCCAATAGATGTTATTGCCTGACAAAGGTTTCTGACAGCAAATCTTCTGAAAGGTCAGGGTTATGGGTTAAGGATAGAAGATAGATATAAATATCCTGCTTATAAAGTATATATAATTTCTCTATTTGCTTCACTAAGTCCCTCCTTTCATATAATTAGTCACATTTATACTAAAAACGTTACAGATTTTCAAAAATTATTTTATATATAAGAAATCCTAATAATTATACAATCTCAAATTTATACTTTTGTAAAATGGATCTATAATAAATATTGGGGTGCATAAAAAAAGTACTCCAACATTTGGTTTTCCCTAAAAATAAAATGCACTCGTGAAATAAACCTGCTAAAATGTTAATTGGCTAAAAAAAACATACAAAGGAGGTTTATTCACAAGTGCAATCTAATTTTATCACACAACTATTAAATTTAGAAGGGGTTAAAGTAACTAAAATATCACATGGCGATTCTTTTGTTAAAATCTACATTACAACTGATCCAAAAGAACATACTTGCCCTGCATGTGGTGCTAAACTAAAAAAATTCATGACTACAGAGAACAAACAATTAAGGATCTACCTTTTCAGTTTAAACACACCTATCTTGTACTTAGAAAAAGAA
>JAAYHM010000193.1 GCA_012735405.1 Tissierellia bacterium
CCTTTTTATGGGTACCAGAATCGTCCCCCCTTGATACAAAGGTGGCTTCATTTTCTGATATAGCAGTTAATGCTCCCAGTATATCATTTCCATAATTTTCCTTCAATCCAAGTGAATCCTCTGCTGGCCCTACTAGTATAAAGTCATTGTACATAACATCTCTTCTTTCCAAGCCATGGCCTTCAGCCACAAACTCTTCCTCAGATTCCTTGGCATGGACCAAAAGAATATCTGCTTCTCCATTTCTTCCCATTTCTAGGGCCTTACCAGTTCCTACAGCTACTACGTCTACTGTAATACCATATTCCTCTTCAAATACAGGTAATATGTAATCTAATAATCCACTATCCTGGGTACTAGTAGTTGTAGCTAATATAATTCTTCCACCTGTTTCCTTAGGTTCTTCCTCTTGTTGCCCTTCTTCTACAGCTTTATTTTCTTCAGGTTCCTGGGTATCCTGACTTACATTACCTTGTCCGCAGCCTACCAATAATGTAAGTACAAGTATAAAGCTTAAAGTAAATGCTAAAAACCTTTTCATTTGAATCCTCCTTTTCTTTTATAAAATAAAACAGTCCTGGAAAGGACTGTTTTATAACAAAATAATTTTCCTTTCCAAACACGGGAGGCATAAGGATTTCTCCTTATACCCATCGGCATAATTTTCATAGCCTGGCCTTAGAAAATTATGCTCGGAAAATTGGTATATATATTCATTTTTTCTCCCCTTGCAAATCCAACAAGGGTAATGCCCAATTTTTCTGCCATTTCTACTGCTAAACTGGTAGGTGCAGAACGGGAAATTATTGCTGGAACCTGCCTTTTAGCTGTTTTTATAAGTATTTCAGAGGATATTCTTCCACTGGTTAAAATAATCTTATCTCTGGTATCAATTCCATCTAAAAGGGCTCTTCCAAAAATTTTGTCGAGAGCATTGTGTCTCCCAATGTCCTCCCTAAATATAATTATACCATCAATATTACACATGGCGCAACTATGGACACCGCCTGTATTTAAAAAAAGCTCTGATTTCTTGTTGAATGATCTCATTAAATCTTTAATATTGTCTGCCTTTATCGATAATGGTCTTTCTATTTTTTTAGATCTAAAAGAGTCCAAAACATTGTAAAAGAGGGTGCCCTTTCCACAGCCTGATGTAATAGTCCTTTTCCCCCTAAATTTTTCATTGAACTCATTTACATTATTTACATAAACATAGGCTATGCCCTTTTCATCATCCATTCTAATTTTATCTATATCTGAAAGTTTAGATATAAAGCCCTCTGAGTATAAAAAGCCAACAGTTAATTCCTCAAGGGAATCCGGACTACATAAGAGGGTAATAATTTCCTTATCATTTACAAATATGGTAAAGGGGTACTCTACCACAACTATATCTTCTTCCTCTGTAATTTTATCCCTGTTTACCCGTACTATATTTACCTTTTTAATCTCATCCTTCATTGTATCTACCTCAATCTTGACTATTTATAGATTTTAAATAGTCATTTAATTCCTCTTTAGTATTTAAATTCAAGAACATGTCCCAGTTGGGGCTAAACCTTCTTGCCTCTTCCTCCTCTATATAGCAAACAGGTAATTTGCCTATTAATGAATTTACAGATTTTCTATCTTTCAATAAATGTTTCTCTATATCCTTTATCATGTCCTTAGAGTAGAAGGCATTGAAGGGCTCTATCCACTCTCCATATTTGGTAATGCAGGCCTTTACATCCATATTTTCCATTTTCTTTTTCATAAACCTAATATAGTCCAAATTTATATTTGGCATGTCGCAGGCTACAAAATAAACATATTTGCTTGAAGCTTCCACTAAGCCTGCATGTATACCCGATAAGGGGCCCTTACCAGGTATTATGTCCTTAGTTATCCTGTCTGTAAGGCCTATATAATACTCAGACTTATTTGTAACTACAATTATTTCATTAAATTCCTTTTTTAGCTTCTTCCTTAGACTGTCTATAAGCCTTCTTTCATTTATCCTTAAAAGCTGCTTGTCAAACCCCATTCTGGTGCTTTTGCCCCCTGCTAGAATAACTGCAGTACCAAACTTTTTCACAATCTCACCTACCTAGCACAGTCATGACTATCTCCCTTTAATATCTCCAAACCATGGTGGACAGAATCCATAATATAGTCCAGGGCCTCCTTAACAGCCTTGGGACTGCCTGGTAAATTAATAATCAAGGTCTCTCCCCTTATGCCTGATACTGCCCTGGAAAGCATGGCTCTGGGAGTTATGCTGAGGCTATGGTATCTTATAGCCTCAGCTATACCATTGGCCATCCTGTCACAGGCCTTCATGGTAGCTTCAGGAGTCACATCCCTTTTGCTAAAGCCTGTACCTCCTGTAGTCAGTATCAAGTCCACCTTAAGTTCATCTGCCATATAAACTATTTCATTAAATATGGCCTCTTCATTATCAGGAAGAATTATAGCCCTTTCAACCCTATATCCTCTATCTTCAACTATTTCCCTAATGGTTTTGCCGCTTATATCTTCTCTTTGGCCAAGGGCTCCCTTATCACTGGCAGTAATTATGCCAACCTTATACATAAAATCATCTCCCTAGTTTTTCAATTCTTACAGCAGCCACCTTCAATTCTGGAATCTTAGCTGTCTTGTCTATCTTTGTATTAGTTAGATAGTTTGCTGCACTTTCTGCATAGTGGAAGGGCATAAACAGTACATCTTCATCTACAATATCTGTAACTTTAGCATAGGTTTCCACACTGCCTCTTCTGGATACCAACCTTACCTTTTCTCCATTAGAAATATTTAGCTTATTGGCTGTTGATTCATTTATTTCTACAAAGGAGGTAGGTGCCAGTTTGTTTAAGCCCTCTACCCTTCCGGTCATGGTTCTTGTATGGTAATGGTAAAGTATTCTTCCTGTTGTAAATATAAATGGATAATCCTTGTCAGGTAGCTCTGCACTGTCCCTATGGTCAACTGCCATAAGGAGTCCTTTACCTCTTGCAACTTTTTCCTTGTGAAGATACTTGGTACCTGGATGATTTACATCTGGACAAGGCCATTGTATGCCTTCTCCTTCCAATCTTTCATAGCTAATACCTGCATAGGAAGGTGTTACAGTCCTTATTTCATCCATTATTTCACTTGGATGAGTATAAACCCTGTCATGGCCTAATCTATCCATCAACTCCATTAATATTTTCCAGTCGGGCTTAGAATTTCCAACAGGCTCTATGGCCTTTCTTACTCTTTGAACCCTTCTTTCAGTATTTGTAAAGGTGCCTTCCTTTTCAGCAAAGGATGCGGCTGGCAGTACCACATCAGCTAATTCTGCTGTTTCAGTCAGGAATATATCCTGTACTACCAGGAAGTCTAAATTAGTTAGGGCCTTTCTTACATGGTTTATATCCGGATCTGATACCATTGGGTTTTCTCCCATTATATAGATGAACTTAATCTTTCCTTCTTCTGCCTCATTCATTATTTCAGGAATGGTAAGTCCAACCTTGTTTGAAAGTTTGGCATTCCATGCCCTTTCAAATTTTTCCTGTACCTCTGGTTTAAATACCTTTTGGTAGCCTGGGTAGTCTGTTGGCAAGCCACCCATGTCACAGGCCCCTTGGACATTGTTTTGTCCCCTAAGTGGGTTAACTCCTGCTGCTTCTTTACCAATATTTCCGCACAAAAGACTTAAGTTGGATATGCTCATTACAGCGTGGGTACCTGTAGTATGTTGGGTAATGCCCATTGCATAATATATGCCTGCCCTTTCTGCCTTAGCATATATACGGGCTGCCTTAATTATATCCTCCTTGTCCACACCACATATTTCTGCCGCTACTTCCGGAGTATAATCCTTTACAACTAATTTTAAGTCCTCAAAGTTTTCTGTGTTCTTTGCAACATACTCCTTATCATAAAGTTCTTCTTCAATTATTACATGCATCATTCCATTAAGTAGGGCTATATTGGTACCTGGTTTTATTTGAAGGAATACATCTGCATAATCAGCCAGTTCTATCCTTCTGGGATCTGCTACAATAAGCTTTGCTCCCCTTCTTAAGGCCCTCTTCATGAAGGTTCCTATTACAGGATGGTTTTCTGTTGTATTGGAACCAATTACAAATATGGCATCATTGTATTCAACTTCCTCTATACTATTAGTCATGGCTCCGCTTCCTAAGGTTGTTGCAAGACCTGCAACTGTTGAAGCGTGTCAGAGGCGGGCACAGTGGTCCACATTATTGGTGCCTATTAGGGCCCTGAACATCTTTTGGAATAGATAATTTTCCTCATTGGTACACCTTGCAGATGTAAGGCCTGCAAAGGCATCAGGACCGTATTTTCCCTTTATTTCATTTATCTTGCTCACTATTAAATCGTAGGCTTCCTCCCATGTAGCCTCTTCAAATTTTCCATTTCTCTTTATAAGGGGTGTTTTTAACCTGTCAGGATGATTTATAAAATTATATCCAAACCTTCCCTTTACACATAATAGACCATTATTAGGTCTACTCTTTGCTGGCTCCACCCCTACTACCTTATCTCCCTTTACCAGTAGATACATCTGGCAGCCTACTCCACAGTAGGAACAGGTAGTCTTGACCCTTCTTACTTCCCAAGCCCTGTACCTTTCTCTTTTCTTGGGCATCAAGGCTCCTACGGGACATACGGCTACACAGTTTCCACAGGAAACACATTTAGAAGTTGCCAAGCCCATATCAAAGGGGGTGCTTACCTTAGTATCAAAGCCCCTGTCTTTTAGCCCAATAGCATTAGTTCCCTGTAGTTCGCTACATACCCTAACACATTTGCCACAAAGTATACACTTGTTTGGATCAAAGGTATAGAAGGGATTGGACTCATCTAAAGGATAATTCTTTTTCTCCCCTATATAGGTTCCTTCAACAATTCCATATTCATAGCAATAATCCTGTAGTTTACATTCTCCTGATTTTTCACAGGTTAAGCAGTCATTGGGATGGTTTGAAAATAAGAGGTCTAAAATCTCTTTCCTTGCCCTTATTACCCTTTCACTGTGGGTTTCTATTTCCATACCATCCCTAACCTTTGTAGAACAGGAGGTCTCAAGTTTGCCCTTGCCTTTTATTTCTACTACGCATAACCTGCAAGCAGCATAGGGCTCCAATCTTTCATCATGGCATAAGGTTGGAATATCTATTCCCAACCTGTTGCAAGCTTCAAGTATTGTAATACCATCTTCAACCTGGTATCCTTTACCATTTATAATAATATTAGCCATTGTATTCCACTCCCGTACTGATTTCTTCCTTATCCAATAGCTTTTCAATTATATTATCCAGGCCTAGGGCTTCCTTCCAGGTAGTTTCCTTAAACTCTCCATTTTCCTTCTTGTATGGGGTATATGGCTCATCCAAGTATATAAACTCCGTTGTAAGCCTTCCCTTTAAACATAGGGGTCTTCCATTGGAAGGGGCCTTAGCCCTTACAGCTACATTTTTACCATTCCTGGATAGTACCTCAAAATCACAGCCATATTCGCAAACCTTACACTTGACCTCTTTTATTTCAAATTCCCAAGGTCTTCCTTTACCCATTAGCCTCTTATCTAGAAGTGCTCCTACAGGACATACAGTAACACATCTATTACAGGATACACAGCTTGATTCCTCTAAACTTAAATCTATATCTGCAACTATCCTAGTATTAAAGCCCCTATTGGCAAAGGTAAGAACTTGCCTATCTGCTACCTGGGCACAGGTCCTGACACATTTGCCACATAGGATACACTTGCTGTCATCCTTTAGTATATAAGGGCTTGATGTGTCTACTAAAGCCGGCCTTCTATCCCCATCATGTTCCCTGAACTTAACATCATATTCATAGGCATATTTTTGTAGCAAGCATTCCCCTGCCTTTTGGCAGGTTAAACAATCATTAGGATGGTTATCTAATAATAATTGTAAAATTTCCTTTCTAGCCTTTACTACTCTTTCTGACCGGGTATGAACAACCATGCCATCCCATACTTTGGTAGAGCAGGCAGTTTGCAGTTTTCTGCTGCCTTCTACTTCCACCAGGCATAATCTGCAAGCTCCTACTACTTCCAAATTAGGATCATAGCAAAGGGCTGGTATTTCTATGCCAACCTCTTTAGCTGCTTCAATTATGAAGGTACCACTGGGAACTGTCACCTTTTTAGAATCTATAGTAATAGTTACATTAGCCATAATAAACCTCCTACTTTTTAATAATTGCACCTACTGGACAAGCTTCCATGCAAGCACCGCACTTAATACATGTTTCAGTGTCTATAACATGTTTTTCCTTTACCTTGCCGCTTATGGCTGAAACTGGACAATTTCTTGCACATTTTGTACATCCTATACATTTATCTGTAATGAAGTATTGTAAAAGCGCCTGACATGATCCAGCCGGACATCTCTTTTCATATACATGGGCTTCATATTCTTCCCTAAAGTATTTTAAAGTAGATACTACGGGATTTGCAGCAGTTTGTCCCAATCCACACAAGGAACTGCTTGTAATTATTTCAGCCAGAGACTCAAGCCTGTCTAAATCTTCAGGTGTACCTTCGCCCTCTGTTATCCTTTCTAATATTTCCAACATTCTCTTTGTTCCTTCCCTGCATGGAACACATTTACCACAGGATTCATCTACCGTAAAGTCTAGGAAAAATCTGGCTATATCTACCATACAATCAGATTCGTCTAAAACTATCATTCCACCAGATCCCATTATGGAGCCTATCTTGCTTAAGGAAGCAAAGTCTACTGGAGTATCCAAAAATTCTTCTGGTATACATCCTCCTGAAGGTCCTCCTGTTTGAACTGCCTTAAATTTCTTGCCTCCAACAGTTCCTCCACCTATGTCAAATATTATTTCCCTTAAAGTAGTTCCCATAGGTACTTCTACAAGACCTGTATTCTTCACCTTGCCACCTAGGGCAAATACTTTAGTTCCTGGTGAATCTTCCGTACCAATGCTTCTAAACCAGTCTGCACCCTTTAGGATTATTGGAGCAACATTGGCAAAGGTTTCAACATTGTTTATAATTGTTGGCTTACCCCACAATCCTTTATGGGCAGTCCTTTCCACCTTAGGTCTTGGCATTCCCCTTCTACCTTCTATAGATTCCATTAAAGCTGTACCTTCTCCACATACAAAGGCACCTGCTCCAAGTCTTAATTCAATATCAAAATTAAATCCAGTGCCTAATATGTTTTTACCTAGTAAACCCTTTTCTCTTGCCTGTTTTATGGCTGTTCTCAATCTTTTTACCGCCACTGGATACTCAGCCCTTATGTATATGTATCCCTGGTCTGAGCCTACGGCATATCCGCATATAGCCATGCCTTCCAATACTGAGTGAGGGTCACCTTCAAGTATACTTCTATCCATAAAAGCACCTGGGTCTCCTTCATCAGCATTGCATATTACATACTTTTTATCCGCTTCATATTTGTATGCTGTCTCCCACTTTCTTCCTGTAGGGAAGCCTGCCCCTCCCCTTCCTCTTAGGTTGGATTTCTTCATGACTTCTATGACTTCTCCCCGGTCCATTTCTGTCAATACTTTAGCCAAGGCATGATATCCATCTAAGGCAATATATTCTTCTATGCTGTTGTAGTCTATAATTCCACAGTTTCTTAAGGCTATCTTTTCCTGCTTTTTATAAAAGTCTACCTGGTGTACTGGGAGAATCTTGTCCTCTTTTTTAGCATCTTCATTAAGTAGCCTTTCTACTATCTCATTTTGGCAAAGGTGTTTTTCCACTATTTCATCTACATCTTCAATTTTGATTCTGCTATAGAAGGTTCCATCTGGATATATTTCTATATTGGGACCAGATTCGCATAGACCAAAGCAGCCTGATATGCTTACTTCCACATTTTCTAAACCTTTTTCAGCTATTTTCTCAACGAACCTTTCCTTTATTTCCTCCACATTTGAAGAATAGCAGCCAGGACCACCACATATGAGTACATGTCTATTTGTAGCCTTCTGGCCAATCTTTTCCTTATCAAGCTTATATAATTTTGATTCCATATGCTTAAGGGTTTCTTCCTTAATCTTCCTTAACTCTTCAACGGTCATCATATGTATCCCTCCATCTTATCTATACTGGTTTATAACTTCTTCTACACTGTCTACAGTAAGCCTTCCATATATCTTTTCATTTATCATTATTACAGGTGCTAATCCACAGGCACCTAAACATCTTGTAGCATCAATGGAAAACTTTCCATCCGGTGTTGTCTCTGCCACACCTATTCCTAATATTTCCTGTATTTTTTCCAGTATTTCTTGTCCACCTTTTACATAGCAGGCAGTTCCTAAACAAACCCCTATAACATTTTCTCCTTTTGGCACAAGGGAAAATTGTGAGTAAAAGGTTGCTACTCCATACATTTCTGATAAAGGTATATTGGTTTTTTCTGATATTAACTCCAATATTTCCTTTGGAAGATAACCAAATAATTCTTGAGTTTCCTGGAGTATAAGCATAAGTACGCCTTTTTTGTTCTTGTTCTCTTCAATAAAGTTAAGCAATCGGTTAACCCTGTCTTTATTGCCCTCCCAATTAAATTCAAATGCCATTTTTTAAGCCTCCTTCACTAAATTACCAATAAAAGAGACAGCTTATGCCTTGCTGCCCAATACTTTAATGCTGTCAAATATACTTACATAAAATTTATTCTATTCAAAAAAATAATATCCCATTATTTTATGGTATGATATTTTATTGTTTTTGTCAATAAAAGCTTGTAAACCAAAAAAAGGACACATAGGCTTCACGCCTAAATGTCCTTTATACTGCTTAATAAGCACCATTTTAAGGATTCCTTTTTACCTAAATGGGCCTTGCTTTTGATTATTTCATAAGGGTTCTGCTTATGTTTAATAAGCTCTTCAAGGGGTTTTAAATATTTCCTTTCTTTTTCATCTAAAGCCCTGCTGGCCAGTTCCAGAAGATAATTTCCTGTTTCTAACAGGCTCTTGCCCTTATACTGGCCATACAAGCCCTTTTCAAATAAATCTTTTTTAGCCTTTACTATATCTTCCTCTGAAATATCCTTTACAAATTCATATAATTCTTCCAGGTTAGTCTCATCATAAAAAAGTCCCTTTATCAGTGCCACTGCTGAAAAATTCAATGGATAGGGAACTGAATCCATCATCCTTATTTCTACATATTGTTTGGTCCTTACATCTGGAAAGACCATGGTCAAAACATGCTCCAGCATTTCAATGGAGTACTTATCCGGATCAAATATTTCCTTAACTAATTTACTGCCTGTAGGGTAGGTTTTTTGGCCATCAAATACAAATATGGGAGGTATATTTAATATATACTCTGCATATTTTCTATATCCAAAGTCCCCATCAAAGGTTCCCCTTGCTATGCCGGATCTGTCATTATCACAGTTTGCCCATATAAAGGCCCTTAAGCTGTGATTTTCCCAAATAGCTCCTTCAAAGTAGTAGCCATTATCATAGAGGGCATACAGTACTGGAGATAGGGCATTGGCTATTTTAAATTTTTTAATATAGTCTTCTTCAGATCCATAATCAATGGTAACCTGCAAGGAGGCTGTTCCCTTCATCATATTGTGGGCATGGCTTCCTTTGGTTTTAAAATATTCAAACATGTAATCGTATCTTTTTTTAGGTATTATTTTAATCTCTTCAATTTTAGTTACAGGATGGTAGCCAACAGTTATAAGGGTCTGCTTCTTTTCTTCAAGTATTGGAATTATATCATCAAGGAAGTTAAAATATTTTTTCTCTAAGTCCTCTATAGTTTTTTCAGGCCCAATGCTAAGCTCTATTTGGCTTCCAGGCTCCAGGCTGATTAATTTGTTTCCCTTATGAAGGCCAAGTATATTTTCTCCTTCATAAATGCCGGTCCAGCCTTTTCTTTCTAGTTCCTTTAATGTTTGCCCAA
>JAAYHM010000194.1 GCA_012735405.1 Tissierellia bacterium
TAGATGCTTTTTCCAGGGCAACAGGTGGGTATATAAGAAAGAGAGATTTAGAAGACTATGAAGCTAAATGGGTAGAACCTATATCTGTAAACTACAGAGGCTATGATATTTGGGAGATACCTCCAAATGGTCAGGGAATTGTTGCCTTACTAGCTCTAAATATACTAAAGGAATTTGAATTTACTACTAAAGAGGATCCACTAACCTATCACAGACAAATTGAAGCCATAAAACTTGCCTTTGCTGATGCTAAAGAATATGTAACAGAAGAGGAAAGGATGAAGGTAAAGGTTAAGGATCTTCTATCTGATACCTATGGCAAGGAAAGGGCTAAACTAATTGGTAAGGAAGCCATAATTCCCAGCTGTGGCAGACCAGACAGTGGAGGCACTGTATATTTGGCTACTGCTGATGGAGAAGGGAACATGGTATCCTTCATTCAAAGTAATTATATGGGCTTTGGTTCAGGCCTTGTAGTTCCTGGAACAGGCATAGCCCTTCACAATAGGGGCCATAATTTTACCATGGATCCTAAGCATGTAAATTGTGTTGAACCAAGAAAAAGACCCTACCATACTATAATACCAAGCTTCATAACAAAGGATAAGAAGGCAGTAGGTCCCTTTGGTGTAATGGGTGCCTTTATGCAGCCCCAGGGCCATGTTCAGGTAGCCATGAATCTTATAGACTTTAAATTAAATCCACAGGAAGCCTTAGATGCCCACAGATGGATGTGGGAAGAAGGAAAAAGGGTATATATAGAACCAGATTTTCCAAACTATATAGCAAAGGAACTGGAGGCAAGGGGACATGAAATACAGTCCCTTATAAGAAGGGGAGTTTTTGGAAGAGGACAGATTATTATTAAAGAAGGGGATGCCCTAATAGGAGGAACAGAAAAGAGGGCAGATAGTACTGTAGCTGCCTGGTAATTACTATTAATATTAAGGCTGGTGGTGTGTATGGAAAAAAATAGTGAAAAGGTGACTATTTGGACTAGGCAGGATATCAGGAGCCTTGATGATTTGAAAAAGAATGGGGTTTTTAGAACCAAAAGGGAATATATAGAAGAACAGTATGGAGACATTGCAGAGCACTATATTAAACTTTATAGATGGTTTACGGAGGTTGCAAGTAAAAGGGTACCCAAGCCTGATGGTGTTGAATTTCCAATCTGGTGTTCCATTAGCTATGACAGCATGCTGAGGCCAACAATAGATACAGTTTGCTACGAATTGGAAGTAGACAGATCACAGGTTATATACTTCGATGGAGGTAAATGGGATTATGTACTAAATCACCGCTATCTTCCAAAGGATAAGGAGGATGACAGGAAGTACCTGGAGGAAATGAGGAGAAAGGGCTTCAATGAAATAGACATATATTCCTTTATTGAAGGCAAATATTCATATTTATATCCTTTGGAAAAGAAAAGGGTAATGGATAGTTGGATGAGAATATTTGAGATAGAAAATTGGAATATATACACCGTACAGGCTAATATATGGGAAATAAGGCCAGAGATGATCAAGAATATAATGCACTATGATAAATAATAGGTATCAAGGTGGAGGCTATGTAGTTCTGAAAGCCTTAATTATAGATAAGAAGGCTACATAGACCACTCCACCTATTCCTAAACTTAAGAAGAATTTAGCAGAATCCTTAATAATTAGCCCCTTTAAAATATAGGGACTATAATGGGCAGCAGCCAGCATAATAGAGCTGGCTAATATAGGCTTTAATAGTATATCCTTAAAATCTACCTTTAATTTTACCTTTCTTCCTATGGTTATATTATCCAGTATAAAAATTACTATACCAGATAAAAAGAAACCAAGGAAAAAGCCATTAATTCCAAACCTTGGATTGCCAATTAAAGCATAAATACAGCCCACCTGTACTCCCAGCCCAATTAGCCTATTTCTTGTGGCAGCTATTTGCTTGTTTAAACCATTAAGTATTCCGGAAAAGGTATGCTCCAGGGACATAAATATGGTTCCAAAGGACATGGCTCTTATAAAATGGCCTACTTCCATATCCTCATATATAAAATATCCTAAATCATAAGCATACAAAAAGTATATTGCTGTTAAGGGTATGGCTGCCAGCAAGGTCATTTTTAAAGAAAAATTAATATCCCTTTTTACCTTATCATATCTTTTTAAAGCCATATTTTCAGATAGATTTGGAACTAGATTGATAACAATGGCTCCCGTTACTATAAAGGGAAAGGCAATTAAAGGCATGGCCATTCCGGATATCCTACCTAGGGTGGAAACTGCCTGGCTATTGGAATAACCTATTTCCATCAGTTTTCTTGGAATAAATATGGAGTTGGCAAATCTTAATATGACACTGATTAAATCTGCTATGGCTATGGGAGCAGAGATGGAAAAAATATTCTTAAGTATGTAGGAAGCACTTTTTCTCTGGTAGGGGAAATAATCCATGCCCTTATTAGTTTTTCTTAAATTTGATGTAAGCCATATTAAATCAAATATTTCTCCAATGGAAATACCGCATATGGCAATTAAGGCACCCTTAATAGGGGTTATTGGGTAGGCCAAGGTAAGCATTATAAATACAATTATAAGCTGGGCTATATGTTCTATTATTTGAGAAATATTGGGAACCATTATAGTCTGTAATCCATAATAATATCCCCTTAGGGTAATGGTTAAAGGCAGCAAAATAACAGCAGGAATAAGGAAATATATAGGTGCAATCAATACTTCATTTTTATATACATGAATGGCAATATTGTGACCAAATAGTCCTATGATGGTGCTAAAGCTAATTCCAAAGGATAGGGCTAATAGTATGGATACTATCAGTATTTTTCTAATGGCATAAAAATTTTTATTTGACTTATATTCTGCAACCAGCTTAGAAATAGCCGTTGGTATGCCAGCACTGGAAATAACAATGAAAATCATCATAACAGATCTGGCCATATGGGCCAGTCCCAATCCTTCTGCACCAATATATTTCGACAGCATAACGTCATAGACAAAATCTACAGCCCTTACTATGAAGTTAATTAGAATCATAAGCATAGAGCCATAAACAAAAGTATTTGCCCTCAAAAAATCACCCCATAGAATTGGATATATTAATCTATATGTTAAATAGGGTGATTTTATTTTTAATTTTATATTTTATTGTACTTCTTTAATATTCCTTCCAGCATCCTGGCATGTCTGCCTTCATCCTTGGCAAATATATTGAAATAATCCCTGGCAGAGTCTATGCCCAGTTCCCTAGCCTTGTCAGAGGCTGCTTTTTTGTTTTCATTGGAAAATATTTCTCCTTCCAGCATCATCTTAATATTTTCAAATATATCCTCCTGGATCATTCCATTTAATTCAGCAAATACTGCTGCATGTTCAACCTCTTCCCAGGCAATGGTTTTTAGTACCTCAGCTATTTCAGCATAGCCTTGCCTTTGGGCTTGTCTTGCCATGGCTAGATATATTCCAGCTTCCCTAATTTCACCATTAAAATTTTGCTTTACCGCCCTCTCCAATTCAGTGCCTTTAGTTTCCCCTATTCTGTCCTCTATAGTTAGATTTAATTTATCCATTAATACCCCCCCTATTATTTAATTTGCCATGTATTCATTAAAAATCTTAAATACTCTTTGGGATATAGCCTTATTTTTATCTTCCAGGTCCTTAAAGTAAATTAAGGTACTACCCTTATAATCTAAATAATCACCTAATAATGCAATTTCTAAAGCAGACCTGATAATATTGATTATACAGTCTTCATCATGATATAGTTGGCAGTTTTTACATTCATGTAGTATAAAAGCTATAGCATCTACCAGCTTGTCCTCATCATAGAGTTTGGTATCTTCATAGGGTATACCTTCCAATCCATTATCCAGATACTCATCCTTGTTTCTGAAGGCAGTTAATAATGACTGTTCACAGTACCCAATTAAACAGGATTCCTTACTGCATGTCCCGCAATAGTCCTCAGAAAGACAGCATTTTCCTACCTTTTCAATTAATCCATTAAAATCTAGATTTTTGTTTAACAAAAAATTCCCCCCTTTATTAAAATATTTGTTATTTATATTATAAAAAGTAAAATGCCTCCATATATTATTGATTTAACTTTTCAGTTACAAAATCTGTCTCCAGGAAAAAAGCCTGCCTTTTATCCTCTTCCTTTATATCCTCAAAGCTTAATTCATAAACCATTGGATTGGTATCAGTTCTAACTGTAAGAAGCTTATGCTTTGAATCGTAAAGGCAAATATATCTGGTGTAGGTATTGTAATTAAACTTTTTATTCCTAATAAATCCATTAGGCAAAGCCATTGCAGACAGAATATTATAGGAGTAGGCAAGGGCTTCCCTATAGTTGTTAGGCTTAACATGCATTTTAGTTAAATAA
Source organism: Tissierellia bacterium (assembly GCA_012735405.1). Taxonomy (GTDB): domain Bacteria; phylum Bacillota; class Clostridia; order Tissierellales; family Tepidimicrobiaceae; genus JAAYFE01. Next base: position 4,408 of record JAAYHM010000194.1, read on the forward strand.
AAGGCCTTAATAAATCTGGATGTAGGATCAAAGCCTCCTGGTAAGTTTTTTACAGAATTAAAATCTTCAAGCCTATCCGGATCCAAGAGCTTCTTAAGCCTTCTGATATGGGACTTAAAACCTGGTGAATTAGTCATTACATTATAAGGATTTTCATAGCAGATTAGTTTCTTATTTTCAGGTTCAATAATTACACATCTTTTGCTGGAATCCGCAAACATAAAGTGGAAATCTGGTGCTATAACACTTTCACCCTTATAATTTTTTGTAGCCATATGAATATTGGGCAGGTCCTCAACCAGCTCTTCCACAGACCTATAATTTCCAAGGGCATAGGTAAAATAATCCAAACTGGAAATATTAAGCTTTCCTTCCCTAACCTCACTGTCATAAAGGTTAAAGCCTGAAAAGGCATTGGTGATTCCTACCAGTCCATGTTCATTTACCCCATCCTTTAAGGGGTCCTTATTGTTAAAACATACACCCAGCATTTTATATTTTGAGTAGAGAGGATTTCCCATTAAATCATTACAGAAATTATAATTCCTTGGTAAATACAATACATTATAATTTAAAGGGACTTCATAGTCCATAGTCCTTCCTAGGACACAGCCATCATCATAATCCATTTTTATACCTGTGCACATAAAATTGCCTCCTGTAAAATTCTTTGCAAGGAACACAATTATAATTATATCATATATCTTACTCCAATTTATTCTTTAGCATTTTTAAGAATTTTATTTATCCATGCCAAAATAAAAAACTAACAGGAAATAATCCTGTTAGTAAAATATTCTTGTAGCCCTGTCCAGTATATTGTTTAAATAGGCTAATAATATTCCATAATTGGTTATAGGTATATTTTGTTCCCTGCATATTTTAATTCTACTTTCAATTTCCTTTCTATTTACCATGCAGCCTCCACAATGTATAACAAGGCTGTATTTACTTAAGTCTTCAGTGAAATCATATCCAGTTTGGAAATGGAACTTAAATTTTTTTCCCGTCTTATTTTCAAGTAGCCTGGGAATTATTACTCTTCCAATATCAACATGGCTGGTATTATGGGTACAGTTTTCTGCTATTAGTATATTAGCTTCTTCTGCTAAGCTTGCTATGGCATTTGCACCCCTTATAAATTCATCCAGTTCTCCTTTTTGCCTTGCAAACAGTATGGAAAAGGATGTCAGATTAATGTGTTCTGGAACTATTTTGTCTACCTTTTTGAATATTTTAGAATCAGTAATCACCAAATCTATATGCCCACTATCCTTTATGGCTGCACCAAGTTCTTCATCCCTTACTACATAACACATAATCCCATGGTCCAGACAATCCCTTAAAACCTGTACCTGAGGCAGTATAAGCCTTCCCTTTGGAGCTTCTTCATCAATGGAGACTACAAGCATAACCTTACCATTGTAAGGCACCAAATCTCCCACCAGGGGCAGGCCTTCCTCCTTTATATGTTCTATCTTTTTTATGAGTACATCTTTAAGCACCTCTATGTTGGTCTTTTTTAGAGAGGATACAAAGACTGCCTCCTGGTACCTATCCTTAACTTCCTTTATATAGCCATTACTTACCCTGTCAATTTTATTAAAGACCAGTATATAGGGTGTATTGTATTTTTTAAATATATTTTTCATATTCATCAATGCTTCTTCATCAATGTCCTCTATATCCATTACATATATGGCAAGGTGGGTTCTCCTGGTTACTTCTAAGCTTCTGTTGACCCTTAAGGTTCCAAGAACCCCTTCATCGTCAATGCCTGCCGTATCTATAAAGAGGACAGGGCCTGCAGGGTGAAGCTCCATGGCCTTTTTAACCGGATCTGTAGTAGTGCCTGGTATACTGCTTACAATTGAAATATCCTGATCAGCCAGGGCATTTAAAAGTGAAGATTTACCAGCATTTCTTTTTCCAAATATGGATATGGTTATTCTATTTGTATTTGGACTTTTATTCATATATCCACCCCTAGAAATATAGGTCCCTTTGTCCTGCTTCAATTAATCTTAATTTTTCTTCAACCAGGGATCTTCTTTTAGGATTTAGTCTTTCTAATTTTTCAAGCTCCTTTTCAATAACCATATTGCCATATTTTTTAGTATCCTCTGTTGCATAGTCTATAAGATATTCCTTAAAGGTAAGAATTGCATTGGGTATGCAATAATTTTGAATAAGTCCTGGCTTTGCCATATCCATGAAGCTTTCACCAGTTCTTCCTGCCCTGTAGCAGGCTGTACAGAATGATGTTATATATCCTTCCCTACTCAACTCATTTATTACACTATCAAGGGAGCGCATATCTCCAAGTTGAAACTGCTCTCTTTCAGGTATATAATCCTCCTCTTCATATCCCCCAATACCAATTCTGGAACCTGCATCAATTTGAGATACACCTAAAGGCAATACTTCTCTTCTAATATCTGCACTTTCTCTAGCAGTAACTATTAGTCCAGTGTATGGAACAGAAAGTCTAATTATGGCTACCAGCTTCTTGAAATCTTCATCTGAAACTAAATATTTTCCACCTTGAGGATACTGGGTGTTAATGGCAGGTTCCAGTCTAGGTACGGAAATAGTATGGGGTCCTACTCCAAATCTTTCCTCCAAATGTATTGCATGGTAAAGAAGACCCATAACCTCATATTTCCAGTCAAACAAGCCAAATAGCGCACCTATTCCCACATCATCTATTCCAGCCTCCATAGCCCTGTCAAGCCCATATAGCCTCCAGGCAAAATCGCTTTTTCTGTCTCCCTTTGGATGGAGTTTTTTATAGGTATCATGATGATATGTTTCCTGGAA
>JAAYHM010000195.1 GCA_012735405.1 Tissierellia bacterium
AACACACCAGCACCCTTAAGTTTTTATCTTATTGCCTTTACGCTTATTAATTCTACATGGGAAGATATAAAATTGTCCTTTACAGGCTCTTTCTTCATTAGATCTGTGCTTAAATATTTCTTATTATCATCTGGGAAAACTGTAACAATGGTACTATCCTTGCCAAGCTTTTCCTGTGCAATTATTGCTCCCAACATGTTGGCCCCCGATGATATACCTACCCCTAGTCCTAATGTTTTGGACAATTTTTGTGCCATTATAATTGCATCTCCATCATCCACTCCAATGATATCGTCTATTTCATCAAGTTTTAAAATTGGAGGTATAAATTCATCTGAAATCCCTTGTATCCTATGTTCACTTACTTTTTTACCGCCTGTTGATAAGGTTGGTGAGTTGGCTGGTTCCAGTGGATAAACTTTAACATTTGGATTCATTTCTTTTAAGTATTTGCCAGTACCCATAATGGTTCCACCAGTTCCTACACCTGCCACAACTCCATCTGGCTTTTTGCCTATTTTCTGTAGCTGATTCCAAATTTCTGGTCCGGTTGTTGTATAATGGGCTTCAGTGTTAAATTCATTGGAAAATTGACAGGGTAAAAATACATTTTCATTTTTGTCTGCCAGCTCTTCTGCCTTTGCTATACTGCCTAGAAAGCCTCCTTCTTCCTTGCTGATCAACCTGACCTGGGCTCCAAAGGATTCCATTAAATTAATCCTTTCCCTGCTCATCCAGTCAGGCATAAATATGATTACCTTGTGCCCCAGGAAGGTGCCTATTGCAGAAAAGGATATGCCAGTATTCCCACTAGTTGCTTCAGCTATAATATCACCTGGCTTTAAGGTTCCTAAGTCATATGACTTTTTTATGATATGGAAAGCCATCCTGTCCTTTATGCTTCCAGTTAAGTTGTAGTGTTCAGCCTTAGCATAAACAATCCTTTCTTCATTTTTATACTTGAATTTTATTTGCAGCAAAGGAGTGTTGCCAATCATTGCCGCTATGTCATCAATTTTGTTGCTCACAACTAGGCTATACATCAATCTTAACCCCTCCATATCTATATATTTTTCTTGTTTTATGTCTGTAAATTTTTTAAACTAGTCCCATGGCTACCAAAAAACGATGCAATATTTGTGCCAGTTTATATAAAAAAAGGTTAAACAGCCATAATTAGCCATTTAACCCTTATTTTTACAAATATGCTTTTCCATCTAATTTTTCGCAAAACTGCAAATAAAATTATATTTAATAATTTATATGTCTACTTATTTTTTCTTAATATTTGAAATTTTTCTCATTTCTGCAAAAATTTCTCACTATTGCAAATTATATTTATTTAGCTTCCTATATAAGGTGGATAGGTTAATTCCTAAAATAGAAGCTATTCTTTTTTTATCCTCTGTACTATCTCCATATTGCTCTATATAAGATTTCAACAATTCCTTTTCATAATTATCTAAAATATCCTTCAGCCTGTTATTATGATTCTTTTTAAAGGAATGGTTATTTAAGTTTCCCTTTATTGAATCAGGCAAATATTCAAAAGTTATCTCTTTCCCAGGCACCACATTTATTAAATACTCAATTACATTCTCTAATTCCCTCACATTGCCAGGCCAATCATAATTATTAAAAGCATCTTTTACCTCTTGAGAAAAAACCTTTAATTCCTTTCTCAACCTATTACAGCATTTTTCTAATAAAAATTGGCTTAATTCATTTATATCTTCCACCCTTTCCCTTAAAGGAGGTATATAAATAGGTATTACATTCAATCTATAATACAGGTCTTCTCTAAATTCCCCTTTTTCCACCATCTCCTCTAAGTTTTGATTAGTTGCAGCAATTAATCTAAAATCTACAGAAATTAGTTCCTTACCTCCTAAGCGCATAAAGCTGCCTTCTTGTAGGACTCTTAATATTTTAGGCTGCAAATGCAAGGGCAGATCCCCTATTTCATCCAAAAATAGTGTACCTCCATTAGCCAATTCGAGCTTACCCATTTGTCCCTGTTTACTTGCACCTGTAAAGGCTCCTCCAACATATCCAAACAACTCGCTTTCCAACAGGTTGTCTGGAATAGATGAACAGTTTATGGCTACAAAGGGAAAATTTTTTCTATCGCTGGCATTGTGAATAGCCCTGGCAAATAACTCCTTACCTGTACCACTTTCCCCCCTTAATAGTACAGTGGATTTACTTTTGGCTACTTCCTTAGCTAGATTTTTTACCTTCCTTATACTTGGACTATTTCCAACTATATGATCAAAGCTTATATTGGTAACCCCCTCTATTAACTTATATGCATTTCTCACCATATCTGTAGTCTCGTGGACTTCTATGATATTGCTTACAACTTCTTTTTCTATCTTCACTGGATTAATCTTTATTATAAAGCTTTGTTTTTTACCTTTAACAGTTACCTTAGTTTCCACCGGATTATCAAGTGCTATATTAAAATTTAGGTCTGGTAATATTTTAGCTATAGGCTTATTAATTATAGCATTGGCTTCAATATTTAAATAATCTTCTGCCTTAGAGTTGGCAAACTTAATGTTTCCCTCAGTATCTGTACATATTATTCCATTGCCTAGTCCATCAATTATTTTCTTTAACTCTTCCCCCTGTATGGTAAGACTGGTTATTGTATTTATGTATTTTAAATTTCCTGCTAAAAGATCCCCCATTTTTCTTAGAAAAACAACCAGAGAATCATAGTTTTCCTTAATCCTTTTTTTCTGTTTGGAATCAAAGGCAATTAAGCCAATAACCCCTAGCAGTTCTTCTCCACTTTTAATTGGGTACCCAATGGAAGCCAGTTCTGCACAATTGCCCTTTAAACTACAACTGGCACATTTCTCACTTATATTAGGCCTATCTACAAATTGGGTTTGCCCCGTTTCAATTACTAATTGAAAGGAGCTGTTATTAGGTAGAGGTTTCCCTATAAGATCTCTATACATGCCAGTGGCCGCAACCCTGTATAAATTTTTGTCCACAATAGTTACATCCACATTCAACACGGCCGATATGGCTTCAGCCACTTCTTGGACTGACCCCTGGATGTTAAATAACAACAACCATACCCCCTTTAAGTTCATAAGGCATCTACTTATTTACATTCTAATTTCACGACTATTGTGAATTTTGCAACAATTTTAAGCCTGGAAACACTCTTATGGCATTAATTTGACAAACTTATTTTCCAGGTAAATTACCCTTCATCTAATATATATACATATCCTGAATCTATACATCTTAAGCATATTCTTAAAAGTTAAAAATAGAAAAGGTGGATCCAGTTGAAATCCACCTTTTCCTTTACCTTTTATCTGTTTGCCATAACTTTCAAAATTACATTATCCATATTCTCCATGCCCTCTGTGCATACTTTGCCTAGATTTCTTATAGCATCTTCTACCCGGGGGCTTAGTATGCCATCCAAATCATTTACACAGACATTAGCCAAGGCCAGCTTAGCTTGAATAATTGCTTCAGATGCTGCTGTTGACAATTTAAAGGCACAGCCACCTTTAGCACCATCACATATCATACCTGTTAAGGTACCAATCATATTTTTAATAGCAATTTCAATCTGCTCATCACTGGCTCCAAGAGCCCAGGCAATGGAGGCTGAAGCTCCAACTCCTGCTGCCAC
>JAAYHM010000196.1 GCA_012735405.1 Tissierellia bacterium
AAATGATAGAATAGCCAGCTTCTTTGCACTACTGGCTATGATAGTAATAACAGGAGGCCTCCATTTAGATGGCTTGTCAGACAGCTTTGATGGATTTTTGTCCTGCCGTGAAAGGGATAGGGTACTTGAAATAATGAAGGATAGCCGTCTTGGATCCTTTGGGGTTCTGGCCATAGTACTGGATATACTATTGAAATATATTCTTATTTCCAGCATAGAAGGAAATATGTTTTTAATATTGGGCCTAAGCTATGCCAATAGCCGTTTGATAATAGCCTACTTAATTTCTGCTAAAAGGATTGCCAAAGCAGAAGGAATAGGGTATATGTTTTATAAAAGCAAGCCTAAAAAGTATGCCTTATTTGGAGGAATCATATATATAGTTATGCTTTTATTTGTAGATCCAATTTATTTGATACCTTTGTTTTTCTCCTTTATACCTGGGCAGATAATGGCTAATATAGCCTATAGAAAAATAGGCGGCTTTACAGGGGATGTATATGGTGCCACCATAGAGCTTTGTGAAATTGTGTCTTTATTAACTTTTTTGGGGGTGCTAACTTGGATATAATTCTTATTCGCCATGGGCAGACGGAAGATAATGTTAAAAGGATTTTTAGTACCAAGGATACTGTATTAACAGAGGAAGGGAAGGAGCAAATAAAAAGGACTAAAAGTTTTGTTGACAGCTTGTCCTTTGATAGGGTATATGTAAGCCCTTATTCCAGGGCTACTGAAACTATGGAGATACTGGGATTAGATGGTCAAGTGGAGGAAAGAATTAGGGAAGTAGACTTTGGTGCCTTTGAAGGTCTCACATATGAAGAAATATTAAAAAATTTCCCGGAGGAAGCTAAAAAATGGCATGAGGATTTTATTAATTTTGTAGTGCCAGAAGGTGAAAGCATCAAAATGGCCTATGAAAGGGTTACTTCCTTCCTGGAAGAAATATCAAAAAAAGAAGAAGATGTAGTTTTAGTATGCCATGATGGAGTAATTAAAATTGCTTTAAGCTGGGTATTTGACAGTGTGGATTATTTTTTTAAGTTTAAGGTAGACAATGGAAGTGCCAATATAATCTCCCTGGATGGAAATGGGTATAAATACATTAAAATGGTTAATTACACAGTTAAATAGACAAATTCCGTTGAGCGCAATTTTGGGAAGGTGTTAAGGCCAGGACGATCAAGAGACGGGCAACATGACAGCAGCCAAAGCTTCATATTCCAGAAGCTTTGGCTTTTATAATTTTTGAGTTCTTTATATACTGCTGTATTTATTGTTAGATTCATAAGCTTAGCTATATTTTCCCATTATATGATTGACAAGTATATAAAAAATGATATAATCAAACATATTGAAACATAAACAAACAAATATAAACAAGGCAGGTTGGTGCTTCTATGCTTCAAATAGAAAGAAGACATTTAATAATGAAGTATATTGAGGAAAATAAAAGTGCTACTGTAGAGGAGTTAGCCAAAAACTTTGATGTTTCTACCATGACCATAAGGCGGGATCTGCAGTATTTGGAGGACAACAATCTAATTGTAAGGACCCATGGTGGTGCCATATTAAATACCAAATTAGACATAGAAATTCCTCTAAAGGAGAAAAGGGTAAGAAACAAGGAGGAAAAAAAGAGGATAGCCCAATATGCTGTAAGTCTGGTGAAAGATGGGCAAACTATACTGTTGGATGCTGGAACCACTACCATGGAAATAGCTAAGAGGCTAAAGGACAAAAAAGATTTAACAATAGTTACCTCTGATGTATTTATAGCAGGATACCTAGCCAGGAACCATAAGTTCAGGGTTTTTTGTACAGGAGGCCATGTCCAAAACATGGTAGGGGCTTGTATAGGGCCGGGAACGAGTGAGTTTTTAAGAAATATTAATGTGGATATAAGCTTTATAGGAACCAGTTCAATAGACTTAGAAAAGGGAATAACAACCCCTACCTTTGAAAAGGCAGATGTAAAGAAACAGATGATTAAGGCTGCTGGTAAAAGTGTATTAGTAACAGATAGCAGCAAGTTTGGCATAACTAAATTTGCTAAGATTTGTGATCTGGAAGATTTTGATCTAATCATTACAGACAATAAATTACCTGCTAGCATACTTAAGGAATTGGAAAAGTTAGAAATAAACATAAAACTGGTGTAAAAGCATTAATTAATAGAATAGGAGTTGTTCATATGCCTAAGATTGTAATAATTGCCGATGATCTGACTGGTGCAAATGCAACCAGTGTACTTCTAGCAAAACAGGGCTTTAAATCTGCTACCTTTACAAACCTAAACAAGTACAATCCTGATAAAAATGAGAACCTGGATGTTATATCCATAAGTACAGATAGTAGAGCTATAGATAAAGATATGGCTTTTAATAGGGTTAGTAAGGTAGTAAAGTTTTTCCAGGATCAAGATGTAAAATTTTACTGTAAAAGGATAGATAGTACCCTAAGGGGTAATATAGGGGCAGAAATAGATGGAGTTCTTAGTGGGCTAGCGGATGATACCATTGCAATAGTGGTATCTGCTTTTCCTTCATCAGGCAGGATTTGTATTGGAGATTATCTAATAGTTAACCAGCTACCTTTGGAAAAAACTGATGTGGCTAAAGATCCAAAAACCCCTGTATTGCATTCAAAAGTAACAGATATTATCAAAAGCCAAACTAAGGAAAAGGTAGGCCACATTGAATTAGCTAAAGTGCTCAAGGGCTGTAGGGTTATTAAAAATGAATTGATAGAAGAAGTAAAGGCTGGGAGCAGGATAATTGTAGTTGATGCCATTACTGACGAAGATATAATGGAAATTGCGAAAGCAGTAAAGGAAGCTAATCTTAAGTTCGTGTCTGTAGACCCAGGACCCTTTACGGCTGCTTTGGCCAAGGTCTTATTTGAAGCTAATGAGAATAAGACCAATAAAAAGGTAATGTGTGTTATAGGAAGTGTGACAAATTTAACTAGAAGGCAGGTAGAAGAATTAAGAAGGACTTATCCTACCTTTTTTGTTGAAGTGGATACTGAAAAGCTCCTTTACCACAATACTGGCAATGAAGAAATGGATAGGGCTGTGGAGCTGATTACAAGAGGTATTGACAAGGCCAATATTATTGGCTTAATAACTACCAATGGGGAAAAGGATGTTTTAGATTTAAAAAAGATAGCCCATGAATTAAGCATAACAGAAGATGAAATATCACAAATAATTGCCAGTAGTATTGGAAAAATAACAAAAAGGGTACTGGATATTGCTGGTTCAACTATAGGTGGCTTGTTTACCACCGGTGGAGACATTACTGTATCCATATGCAATGAAATTGGAGCTGTTGGAATAGAAGTCTTAGACGAAGTTCTACCTCTAGCGGTATATGGAAAGATTAAGGATGGCAAATATAATTATATTTCAATTGTTACTAAGGGTGGAATGATTGGAGACGAAAGGGCAATTATAAAATGTATCGATTACATGTTAAGCAGGCTTTCAAATTAATACATAAATCAAGAGGAGGTTGTTAAAATGGATAGGCCAATAATAGGAATCCCAATGGGAGATCCAGCAGGCATAGGTCCTGAAATAGTTGTGAAAGCTTTAAATAGGGAAGAAGTATATAAGATATCCAAGCCTATAGTTATAGGAGATAGGGATGTTATTTCCAATGCTATGAAATTTTGCGGTTTAGACTTGAATATCAATGTAGTAGAAAGCCCACAGAAAGGAAAATACATTAAAGGAACTATTGACTTAATTGATTTAAATAATATTGATATAGATGAGCTTGAAATAGGCAAGATACAAGCTATAGCAGGGAAGGCTGCCTTTGAATATATTGAAGAAACTGTAAAACTGGCCCTAGAAAAGAAAATTGATGCCATAGCAACAACACCTATAAATAAGGAATCCTTAAAGGCTGCAAATATTCCTTATATAGGACATACAGAAATACTTGAAGGTTTAACAAATACCTCCAATCCATTGACCATGTTCCAGGTAGATAATTTAAGGGTATTTTTCCTAAGCAGACATGTTTCCCTTAGGCAGGCTTGTGATCTGGTTACAGAGGAAAGGGTTTACGATTATATAAAAAGGTCTAAAGAGGCTCTTGAGGTCCTTGGTATAAGGGATGGGAAGATAGCAGTTGCAGGCTTAAATCCACATAGTGGAGAGCACGGCCTATTTGGAGACGAGGAAGTAAAGGAAATTGAACCTGCCATAAGAAGAGCCCAGGAAGAAGGCATAGATGTGGTAGGCCCTGTACCTGCAGACTCAGTGTTTTATTTTGCATTAAAGGGGGCATATGATGCAGTACTTTCCCTGTATCATGATCAGGGGCATATTGCTACTAAGATGGTAGATTTTGAAAGGACTGTTTCTATTACAAACAATCTGCCCTTTTTAAGGACTTCTGTCGACCATGGAACAGCCTTTGATATTGCAGGGACAGGAAGGGCTAGTGAAGTAAGTATGGTTGAAGCCATAAAGGTTGCAGCCAAATATGCATTTAATTTTAACAAACAAAATAAAGCTTAGACTAATAAAAGGAAGAAGATTAAGGAAAAACTTTCAAGGAGGATTTTTATGGAAGCAGTAGGTAGTCAAATGATTTTAGGACTAATCGTTGGAATTACAATATTGGTCTTTTTGATATTGAGGACCAGGATACATGCATTTCTGGCCTTAATTATTGCAGCTTCAATTACAGGAGTTATAGGTGGTATGCCTGCAAATGATGTATTGGCTGCAAATACAAATGGATTTGGTTCTACCTTAGGCAATATTGGTATTATAATTGGTTTTGGAGTTATGATGGGACAAATTTTTGAAATTTCAGGTGCAGCAGAAAGAATGGCCCAAACCTTTATTAAAAAACTGGGTAAGGGTAAGGAAGAAATTGCACTGGCCATAACAGGATTTTTAGTATCCATACCCATATTTTGCGACTCAGGCTTTGTTATACTGTCACCATTAACAAAGGCTATTTCACGTAAGACTAAGAAATCAGTAGTAACCCTGGGAGTTGCTTTGGCAGCAGGACTGGTTATAACCCATTCACTAGTGCCCCCTACACCAGGACCAGTAGGGGTGGCAGGTTTATTCGGGGTAAATGTAGGTTCTATAATATTGTGGGGGATACTTTTAGCCATACCAATGACAATAGCAGCCCTAATTTATGCCAAATATATTGGTAAAAAAATATATCAAATTCCGGCAGAAGATGGGGAAGGATGGACAAGGCCTGCCTATCAGGAGCCAGATTATGAATCTGTACTAGATGATGACAATAAGGATCTTCCCTCAGCTTCTATGTCCTTTGCACCAATAATTGTACCTATAATACTAATACTTATTGATACTGTAACTACAGCCCTAGGAATTGAAGGCAGCTTAAAAACTATAATAGGCTTTTTTGGTTCACCAGTTATTGCAGTTGGTATAGGGCTTATTATTGCCATATACGGGTTAACAGGCAAATACACTAGAGAGGAAACAATAGAACACATGGAAGAAGGAATAAAGTCTGCTGGAATAATAATACTTGTTACTGGAGGTGGAGGGGCCTTAGGCATGGTCCTTCGTGAAAGTGGGGCAGGAACATATATAGCGGAGCTTATTACAAAAACCTCTATTCCAGCCATCATGCTGCCCTTTATAATTTCCACTTTAGTAAGGCTTATTCAGGGAAGTGGTACAGTGGCTATGATAACTGCTGCTTCCATCACTGCACCCATATTAGCCAATTTAAATGTAAACCCAGTATTTGGAGCCCTGGCAGCATGTATAGGCTTATTGGTATTTTCACACTTTAATGATAGTTTTTTCTGGGTGGTAAACCGCATGCTGGGCATAACCGATGCCAAGGAGCAGATGCAGGTCTGGTCTGTAACCAGTACTATAGCCTGGGCAGTTGGATTTATTGAGTTAATTATAATTAGTTTAGTATTTTAAAATATAAAAAGTGTTTAGGAGCTAATTTCTTGTCAATAAAGCTCCCAAACACTTTTATTAAATATCAATGCCTAAGAATTGTTTTACCAGTACACCAACTAAAAAGGATAAGGCTGCTACAGAAAGGCTTATGGAAGCCATTTCAAGGAATCTCTTTTTAAAGGGTAGGTCTTTTGCCACAGATACATAATAGGTAAAAGCAAATATTATGATTACTACAGTTATTAGCATGGTAACTAAAGCGTGTACATACTTGTGGCTTGGGAATAGAAGATATGGTAGCACCAACAATATAACAGCAACAATGTACATAATACCAGTATAGAAGGCTGATTTCTTTGCATTTACATTGCCTTCAGACCGTGCAGACAGATACTCAGAAGAGGCCATTGATAATGTTGCTGATATGCCTGTAATTAGTCCGGATAAGGCCACAATTTTATTATTTTGCAAGGCAAAGCTTAGTCCTGCTAAAGTTCCTGTTAGCTCAACCAATGCATCATTTAAGCCTAGTACCATGGAACCAACATACTGCAAACGGTCTTCATCTAGCAGATTGATGAGGGCATATTCATGCCCTTGTTCATCCTCATATAGCTTGTTGGCTTCAGGAACTTCTTCCCTTAGCAGGGCATACATTTGCTGAGATACTACTTCTCCCTTTTCCATAATCTTAATTACAAAGGTATATCCTAGAATAATGCTTAAGAAGTAATAGAAATATACTTTGAATTTTTGAGGCTTAAGCTTTTTATTAGTATACTTTTCCCAAATCTTACTGTGCATTTTTTCTTCTCTGCCAATCCGTTCCAACAATTCCTTATCCGACTGTTTTTTTACCCTCTTTGCTAAATTCATGTATATGGCATGTTCTGTTATTTCATTTTGCTGCAGCTTAAGCATGGCTTTTTTAGTCTCTTCTGATATTTCTATTCTTTTTTCCAATGTTCCACCCCCTTTTATATCCATCAATTTATTCAAAATAGGCACATGGGCCTATGGAACATTTTCCGCAGGAATCACAAGTTCCTATATCTGTATAAAGCCTATCGGTATCTAGGCATTTTTCATAGCAGACTGCCCTATTTAGATCCCCAAGGGATAGGGCATTTGTAGGGCAATTTTCTACACATTTTAAACATGAGCCATCTTGATAGTATAAGCAGGGTGATTTATCAAAAATTTGTTTCCTATTTGCTTCTATGTCTATATCTATAAATACAGTTCCAGCCCTTCCTGCACATCCCTTATCCGTAATTAGCAGGTGGTTGACTCCAAACTCTCCAAGGCCAGCTATATGAGCTGCTGATTTATGAGACCATGGAGCCTTCAACAATTCTTCATCAAAACCATGGGTAGCCTGCACTGTAGCTGCTGTAACACTGAAGTCCTTTAAATATTCTATTAAGTGGGCAGTTAAATTATTTATTAAAGTGTTACATTCATAATAGGTTTTTGCCCATAAATAAGAAACTGCTTTATCTTGTTTATTACTCTCTACTACTTTTTTTGTAAAAGGAATGAAAAAGGAAACTACGGTTTTGCAAGTTGGCAATATGTCAGTAGGATACAAGTGATGGGGTCCAATAATTTCTTTAATCCTTTTATATCTTTCATCCCCTGCACTGCTAAAGCCTATTAGGGGAACTCTAAATAATTCATCCTTATTATGAGATAATACATAGTCAGTAATAAATTTTTCTATTTTTTCCTTCAAAACTTTTACCCCCTTTTATGTAATACACAAGTTATTAATGTAGCTGTTATCTTTAAATAGCATGAGAGCTTCCTTTCTTGTGTATATTTTATAATGGGGGCAAATATTAGTCAAACCATATATGCCATTTCTGGCAGCCTCACTGGCTTTTTTGCAATCCGCTCCTATTCTTAGACACCATAGGAACCATATTTGTGGCAGTAGTATACGGACCCTTTTTTGGTGCCTTAACAGGGGGACTTACTAATGTAGCTTTAGGAATTATACAAAATCCTAAGAACATACCCTTTGCCCTAGTAAATATTGCAGTAGGAATTGTTGTAGGCCTAATTGGTATAAACAATAGCCCTACCTGCAGTATAGTAGGGGAAAAGGGCATATTAATGGAGGAATTATTATATTTATGTAAGGAAGA
>JAAYHM010000009.1 GCA_012735405.1 Tissierellia bacterium
GTTCCTGAAGTTATGAATAGGGCAACAATAAATGGTTCCATAGAAATAGGCAGGGCTCCTGGAACTGTAACTGTTACTTTCTTGGCGCCAGTTAGTGCCCTTAAAAAAGTAGGATTGTATGACATAATTAAAGAGCATTATGGATTATATGATTAATACAAAATAAAAAGCACCTGTAGCTTTTAATTACAGGTGCTTTTTATTTTGTTTAATTTGCAGGTATAAATGTGCTATAATTACAAATAACAATCAAATATTTCCAATCTAATAGGGAAATTGGCAACAAAGGGGGAAAAATATGGATAACAGTAAAGCCTTAAATATTATGGAAAATATTAAGAAGGTTATTATAGGCAAAGATGATGTTATAGAAAAAGTACTGATAGCAGTCTTAGCTAAAGGGCATATATTAATAGAAGATATACCGGGGGTAGGAAAGACAACTTTAGCAAAAGCCCTTGCTAGAAGTATGGACCTATCCTTTAAAAGGGTTCAATTTACACCTGATTTAATGCCTTCTGATATTTTAGGGGTAAATATTTACGATAAGGAGACAGAAACCTTTTCCTTTAAAAAGGGACCTATATTCAATCAAATATTCCTTGCAGATGAAATAAATAGAACTTCTCCAAAAACCCAATCTAGTCTTTTACAAGCTATGGAAGAAGGAGAGGTGTCAACTGAAGTAGGAGATTATATACTGGACAAGCCATTCATAGTACTAGCAACCCAAAATCCAATAGAATACCAAGGGACATTTCCATTACCTGAAGCCCAATTAGACCGTTTTTTAATGCGTTTATCCATTGGATATCCAGACAAATCCTATGAAATGGAAATACTAAAAAGGTACCAATCTATAAAAAGTTTAAACAGCCTGGAACCTGTAGCAAATAAGCAGGATATTTTAAATATGCAGGAAGAAGTAGAAAATGTTATAGCTAAGGATTCCATTCTGGAATATATTATTAATATTGTAAATGCAACTAGAAATTCCAATGAATTGCAGTTAGGGGCCAGCCCTAGAGCTTCTATAGACTTGTTAAAAGCCTCAAAGGCAAAAGCATATTTATCAGGAAGAAATTATGTAATTCCTGATGATGTGAAAGGAATTGTTATTCCAGTGTTAAGCCACAGGTTAGTTTTATCTCCAAGTTCAAGAGTTGAAGGTAAGTCCATTGAAGAAGTATTAAGTAAGCTAATAAATCAGGTTTTTATACCGGTGATATGATATGAGAAAAAATATAGTGTTTATGTTATTCATAATTTTATTAATATCTGTCCTATTTATTGGTGGAAAAATGTTTTATTTCTTATTTTATGCCTATATTTTTTCATTTTTAATACCCTTAATCCATACTTTTATAATTTATAAAAACATTACAGGTTCTGTTAATATTCCTAGTAAATCTATATATGTAGGGGATAAGCTAGTAATTAGCTATACAGTGAGAAATTTAAGCAAATTCACTATACCATATATAGAAATAGAAAATAATATTTCAAAGGAATTAACAGGGGAAGCAATTCCTAAAATAGTGACTACATTAAATTCTAGAGATTATTTCACCTATAATGAAGAACTAATATTAAAAAGGCGTGGATATTATCCCTTGGGAGAAATACATGTAATTATTAAAGATATTTTTGGATTTTTTACTATAAAGAAAAAGGTGACTTCTAAAACTTCCCTATTAGTTTATCCTATACCAACAGAGCTTAATTCCTTTAAAATAACCTCCATAGAACAGATCGGAGATATGATTATTGACAATAAGGCCTTTGAAGATAAATCAAGGATATCTTCTTTAAGGGAATTTAGGGAAGGGGACTCAGTTAAAGCTATCCACTGGAAGTTGTCAGCAAAGCTTGATGAGCTTATAATAAAAGAATTTGATAATTCTGCAGATACAAATGTAATAGTATTTGTGGATAACTACTATGAATTATATAAAAAAGATTTAAATCGTCGCCTGGAGGATAAAATAGTAGACATTAGTATTAGTGTAATAAATTATTATTTGGAACACAACATACCTGTAACTTTCCAAGCCCAAGATGGGGAAAAGACAATAGAGATAAATGGCAGCAAAAAATCGGACCTTAAGCCTTTTTTGGAGGCTTTAGCTAAATTTGAAAGTAATGGAACATTTAATTTTGAAACTTTTATGAAAAAAAGAATGAATATTATTAGAAAAGGTTCTACAGTAGTTATTATAACTCCAAATCTTGATAAATCTACAGGTGCACAAGGATTGTTGTTAAAATCCAAAAATTTAAATCCTTTATTTATAGTTGTTACTTATAATGAAAGTAGTATTGGTTTAATAGATGCAACAGTAGAAAAAGGCTTAAGCAGGGAAGCAATCCCAATCTATATATTAGACTATGAGACTAATATAAAGGCAGCTTTGGAGGCTTAGCAATGGATAGAAAAAGGAAAAAGCTAGAGAATTCATTATATAATTTAATCTATTCACACATGGTCCTTACTCTTTCTTATTTATGTGCTTTGCCAATAAAAGTTGATCTAATACTTCCATTAAAAATCCTGATGGTTTATGCAATTACCATAATAGTTAAGCTACTCCTAACCTATCCAATAATTTTATATATTTTAATGATAACAATGCTTACAGGACTTATAATTGTAAATTACTTTATAAACGACTTTATTGTCATATTCCTTAGACGTATGTTTTCTTTGTTTGAAAATATTTATTATCATATAAAGGAAATGGAAGCTGTTGAATCTGAAAACATATTAATATTTTGGGGCATTATAATTGCTATATTAAGCATTTTTACCTGGTATGTTATATTTAAATCTAAAAATCCCTTTATACTGCTACCTGTATATATAGCAGGTATAATGTATTATTGGTATATATATTATGATGAGGCCTACATTATGATGGGACTATTTTTGTTTTTATTTTTAATCTTATTGGGTTTAAGAAATTATTCAAAAATAAAGGAGTATGGGAACAAAAAAATCAGTGATAAATTTAATTATACTTATGGGGCAAAGATTAGGATTATTTTAACCTATAGTTTAGTTATAGTAGTTTTGGCTATTTCTTTACCAAAAAGTAATAGATATATACATTGGCAATGGCTTAAAGAAACAGCTAATGAAGTATTTCCATTTCTTGAAGATTTTCGTTCTACCAGTTCTGTAAAAAAAGCAGGTGTTGAAACTTCAACTTCTATTACTAGAATAATAGGGTATCCTGATAAGCCTACAAAGCTTGGTGGTCCAATAATTCTAAATGATGAAGCAGTTATGAATGTTTATGGGAAAGGCCCTATTTACCTACGGGGTAATATAAGACATACCTATACAGGTACCCATTGGTTAACAGAAAAAAATAAAGAGGTAAATTATGAGTTAAGAGAGGATTTTAGTGGATTAACTAAGGAAGAAAGAAATAAATATTATAGAGAAACTAGTTATTTAATAATAAATAGAACTCTAACAAATACAATATTTAGTCCCTATAAGCCTAGTATGGTGAATTTTGAAAGCATGTACAAGCTTGTTAAAAACCAAGATGATATATTATATTTCTCTGGAAATATAGATGTTGGAGACAGATATACTGTGACTGTATTAGAGCCCTTTGAATATGATGAATTAATTGCTCTTGGAATAAACAATAAAAGGCATGACTTAGAAAATATATCCATATATTTACAGCTACCAGATTCAATAACCGATTCTACAAAGGAGTTAGTAAAAGAAATTACAGAAAAAGTAAATACAGATTATGAAAAGGCTAAGGCCATAGAGAAATATTTAAGGGAAAACTATAGATATACTTTGGAAGTTAATGCTGTGCCAGAAGGATATGACTTTGTGGATTACTTTCTATTCCATGGCCAAGAAGGATACTGTACTTATTTTGCAACAGCTATGGCTATAATGCTTCGCCTTGAGGGAATACCTACAAGATATGTGGAAGGATATTTGGCTCATGAAGCCAGGGAAGAAGGGATTTATATAGTTAGAAATAATAATGCCCATAGTTGGGTAGAAGCTTACATAGAGCCTATAGGCTGGATGACATTTGAACCTACACCAGCTTACCCGTTGCCATCAGAATTAGATGTAGCTGAATTGGAAGAAGCTAGTGAAAGTCAAAGGGACATAAAGGCTGATGCAGATAAAGGTAATGCTTTAAATAGTATTCTAATGCCTACACCAGAAATAGAAAACGATAGTTTCCCGGCAGTGCAAAGCTTAAATAAAAGGGTAGAAGGCAAATATTTAGTTATAACAGTACTAATCCTTATACTTTTAGGCATGTCTATGAAATTTATAATTAGATTTATTAAAAATATATATAAGGATATAAAAATATCTAGAATGCCTAATAAGGAGAAATTAATTTATCTATATAATGAGATAATAAAGCTAATTGAGTTAAGAGGAATAATCAGAAAAAAAGGAGAAACCCATTTTGAGTTTGCAGATAGAATTATCTACAATTTTTCATCAATAGACAGTAAAGGAATCAAAGATATAACAGAAATATTTGTGAAGAATAAATATAGTAATTATCCTACTTCAGATGAAGATGTAAAAATTGTGGAAGAGTATAAAAAGACCATGGAAAAGCGTATAAGAAGATTACTTGGGTTAAGGACATATATTTATAGAAAGTATTTTAAGTAATAAAAGCTCATATCTTATTAGAGCTTTTTATTTTTTACTTTAAATTATAATTTGATGTTACTGGGCACCATTTTTGGGAAATTTAATTATATGGAAATTTATAAATATAATTAAAAAGCAGACTTAGTGGTTTTCACTTATACCCTATAAAGGAAAGAGTTTATATTTTGTTAGATTATAATAAGCCATAAACATGGTAATATTATTTAATTCAGGGGTATATACTGTTCATATAAATTAAATTATTTAACATACAGGAGGGAACAGAATGCACAATAGAAGGGATAAGGGGCAAAATACAGATCAGGGAATTATAATTAGTACACTAAATAAGATTGAATACATCGGCAACAAATTACCGGATCCAGCAACATTATTTCTAATTTTAAGTCTAATTACAATTATTGCATCTTACTTTTTAGCTAAAGCTGGTGTTTCTGTTACATATGAGGGCTACAATGCAGAAACAGGAAAAATAGAGGAAATTACTGTGGAAGCTGTAAATTTACTTTCTCCAGATGGAATTCGTTATATGGTTACAAATGTAGTAAACAATTTTACAAGTTTCTTTCCATTAGGAACAGTATTTACTATTATATTAGGTGTTGGAGTGGCAGAAGGAACTGGTTTTATGGAAGCTTTGATGAGGAAAATAGTTGCTGTTACTCCAAAGAAGGCCGTTACAGCCGTAGTAGTATTTTTAGGTATTATGTCTAATATTGCATCTTCAACAGGTTATGTTGTTTTAGTACCATTGGGAGCAATTGTATTTATGGCCTTTAAAAGACATCCCATTGCAGGCCTTGCTGCTGCTTTTGCTGGAGTATCTGGTGGGTGGAGTGCAAATCTTTTAATTGGTAGCAATGATCCATTATTTGCAGGCATATCTACCCAGGCAGCACAGATGATAGATCCAAGTTATGAAGTTTTACCAGTTTCAAATTGGTACTTTATGTTTGTTTCAACTTTTCTTTTAACCATTGTTGGGACCTTTGTAACCGAAAAAATTGTTGAGCCAAGGCTTAAGGCCTTTGATTTTACTAGTATGGAAACTGTAGAAGATATTACAGTAGATGAAAAGAGGGGTATGCGTTTTGCAGGAATTGCAGCATTAATATATGTAATCTTAATCCTAGCTTTAATATTACCTGAAAATGGACTTTTAAGAAATCCTGAAACAGGAAGTATTCTTAATTCTCCATTTATGGGTGGAATAATTATAATAATGATGCTTCTCTTTTTAATACCTGGTTTATTCTACGGAATAGGGGCAAGAGTTATTAAAAGTGACAAGGATGTTATAGCTTTAATGAATAAATCTATATCAGGCCTAGCTAGCTTCTTGGTATTAATATTCTTTGCAGCACAGTTTACTGCTCATTTTAACAAATCCAATTTAGGAACTATTATATCTGTATCTGGGGCAAACTTTTTAGAGTCCGTTGGTTTCGTAGGTCTGCCTATAGTAATAAGCTTTATACTTTTAACAGCTTTTATCAATATATTTATTGCAGTAGACTCTGCAAAATGGGCAATAATGGCACCAATATTTGTACCCATGTTTATGCGACTAGGTTTGTCACCAGAGTTGACCCAGGTTGCATATAGAATTGGTGATTCATGTACAAATATTATAGCACCATTAATGCCTTTCTTTGTGCTTACAGTTGCCTTTTTTCAAAGGTATGATAAAGATGCTGGTATTGGAAGTGTTATTTCCACAATGCTGCCATATTCAATTTTCTTCCTAATTGGATGGATAGGCTTATTTATTATATGGTATCTATTAGGATTACCTCTTGGACCAGGGGCGCCCTTATTTTATTAAAGGCAGACTTATACTAAAAGTAATTACTGAAGGCTAACTCTATTTATATAATACAAATGTATTAGCATTGCTATTGTGTAAGTATTTATGTACACAAATGCGATAGCCCCTGTATCGTTTAATAAGAAAGCAAATATAGAAGTTATGATTATTATTAATATTTCATTATACTTATTCTCTTTCTTTATTTTTACTTTTTCTATAAGCCCTCTTTCACTGGCAAAGAATTTTTTGAAGAAATACAGTTGAGCTAGAATAATTATACTCCAAGGAGGTGATATGGCTATTAAAAATAGTTGTTTTAATTTTTTTCTGACCATGTCCACTAATTCATATATTCCTAATGTGACAATTCTTGAGTATAAACTTTCAGCATGACCTGCAGAGCTGTTGCCAATTTTCATTATAAATCCTAGCATGAATATTCCAAACCCAATACTGCATAAAACTATAATATTTTTTTTATTGAGTTTTTTCTTAAAAAATACCATATAAAATAGCATTAAAAAGGCTGCTATAGAAGTTAAATAGCCCCCAAAATTCGTTGCATACCTTTCTGATAGCGCCAGAATAATTACTGGAAAATATAGGCATAGAATTAGGGTTGATAATATTTTATTATTTGTTTTCCTTTTTAACCAGAAGAAGGTTATTATTCCTGTTGCTATTAATATGCCCATGGTTTCATTATTTAGGCCGTAAAATCTTCCTCCTGACACTAGATTATTAAACCCATAAAAGGAGTTATATATCATATTTGGATAGAAAAAGATAGCAAATAATATTGCAATATTTGTTAATATGGGAATTAAGGGGAAAATTTTTAAATTTAATTTTTCCATAAAAAATGATACAAGTATAGTAGAGCTAATTAATACCAGACAATAAAGAATGATGTTACGGTTTAGATTAAATATACCTAATACTAAGGACATTAATATCATTATTATAATTTTGTCTATTAACTTTTTATATTTAACATAAAAATTATTCTTCCTTTTATAAATGTCATATATTATATAAAGCTGCAATAAAACAACAATTCCATGGAATATATACTTAATTACAATTAAGTTAAGTATTCCTTCTAAATTATTTTTATTTTCCTCAATTAAATCCTCTATTGTAAAATTGTTTGCTTCAGAATATATTTCATGCCCAGTAGAAGTATTTGTTTCAATTTTGTATATATTAGCTAGTTCAGAAAATATATCCATATTTGTTACAAGGCCTTGTCTTTTAGTTGAGTGGCTAGTTAGCATGCCATAGCTATTATTTGGGCAGTTATAAAGTATGGGAACTAGGGTGCCATTTCTTATATCATTTACATCACCACTTACCTTGCTAGGAAATAGTATTATATTGTACATTGAATATTCTTCAATGTAATCTTTAAGTATTGATAATCTATGATCCATGCCGGCTATATCATAGGATACAACTATCACATCTGATTTTTTTAATAGATCAGATGTCTTTTCTATTAGCCATTTTTCATCATATTCAATGCCTATGTAACCATTATATATAGTTCCATTTTTGTCTGCAGCAATTAGACTAGATACACTATTTCCTAAATAACCAATAGATATATTTTTACTCTTTAGCACATCTGCTAAAAAGTCCATATTTTTAGAAAAGTCTTTGTAGTTTTCATCAAGCATTTCTATAATATCATCATATCCAATTATGGTAATATTACCATTCTCATCTTTTTTAAGTCCTTTATACAATCCCTTTTCTAATTCCACCCTTCTACCTGTGGCTATAGTCATAAAATAGGATTCACTACTTCTGTTAAATACATTAGATGTTCTAGTGTTCATAAGACCTAAGGATATTTCAGATTCCAGGTCTAGTTTTTTAATACTTGTAAAATCTAATTCATCAGTCACTATAAGGATGGTTTTTATGTTTTCGGCATAAGATATATTTCCTGATGAAAAAAATAATATGAGAGATAGAAATATCATTGTTTTTTTAAAACTATTCATAATTACACCTTTCTGATTTAATTTTTATAATACTATACATATTATTATACAATAACTGATAAAAAAGTCACTTAATCCTAGCTACAACTGTAATTCCGTACTTGTAAAAGGATTTACCAAAACAGATTAATTAACAAAAACCATTATATTTCTACGATAAGATTAAATCAATATATTTCTTTTTTACTATATCTATATCAAGATATACTTCCAAAGTAGACAATCTAATGAATTAAAATTAGATTAATCTATCTGAAGGTATTTTTATGACTTAAAAATTAATAATTTGATATGATAATATTAAGGGATTTATGCTGGTTTATTGGAGGTAATAATGAGAACTATATTATTGTCTATTGTATTTTTAATTTTTTTTATAATTAGTATACCTTTATTTGTAATAGAGTTTATTATTGGATTATTTAGCAAAAAGCTAAGGGCTAAAATTGCTCAATTCATAATATCCTCTGGATGCAGAGTTGTATTGAAGGTAGCTGGAACAAAATTAAAGGCCATCGGTATGGATAGGGTTCCTAAAGACAGGGGAGTGGTGTACATATTTAATCATAGAAGCTATTTTGATCCAATAATTTGTTATGCTACTGCTCCTACATTAGCTGGTTTTATAGCTATGGATAGCTTAAAAAAAGTTCCTTTTATAAATGTTTGGATGATTTTTTTAAGATGTTTATTCTTGGATAGAAGTAGCTTAAGAAAGGGGCTTAAGGTTATAAAAGAGGGGGTAAAACTGATTAATGAAGGCCACTCCATATTTATTGCACCAGAAGGTAGGAGAAATTTTGAAGGGGATTTTGATATGCTCCCTTTTAAGGAAGGAAGTTTTAAGCTGGCAAAAAAATCTAAATGTCCTATAATTCCAGTTTCTATAAACAATGCAGATAGAATATTTGAAAAGCAATTTCCATGGATTAAAAGTACAGATGTTGTTATAGAATACGGAGAACCAATATATATAGATAATTTAGAAGAAGGTGAAAAAGCTTATTTGGGGAAATATGTGCAAAATATAATATGGAATATGTTAAAGAAAAATCACAAGGTTACATAACAAAATGGTACAATATTATAATTGTAGAGTTTTATATTTTCCAATGATATAATTTAAGTATATTAAGGCATTGGTTTTAATAGGCTATAAAGGGCTAATAGTATAAAGGGGGAATTTATGTGAGAGTAAAAAAAGCAGTTATTCCTGCAGCAGGTTTGGGAACAAGATTTCTTCCTGCTACAAAGGCACAGCCAAAAGAAATGTTGCCAATTGTAGACAAGCCTGCTTTGCAATACATTATAGAAGAAGCTGTTGCGTCAGGAGTTGAAGAAATACTTATAATTACAGGACGAAATAAAAGCTCTATTGAAAATCATTTTGACAGGTCTATAGAATTGGAATTGGAACTGGAAAGAAAGGGGCAAATAGATTTATACAATGAAATTAGAAATGTTTCAGATATGGCAAATATACATTACATAAGACAGAAAGAGCCACTAGGATTAGGACATGCTATTTATTGTGCAAAATCATTTGTTGGAAATGAACCTTTTGCTGTATTATTGCCAGATGATATAGTGTATTCAAAAAAACCTTGTTTAAAACAGATGATAGAGGTATATGACCAATATAAGACTACAATATTAGGGGTACAAAAGGTGCCTGAAAATGAAGTAGATAAATATGGGATAGTATCAGGAAATGTTATTGGAAATAGGGTATATAGAGTCAAGGATTTAATAGAGAAACCAAGTATAAAGGATGCACCTTCAAATATAGCTATAATAGGTAGATATATAATTAGTCCAGAGATATTTAAGATATTAAAAAATACTAAACCAGGTAAAAATGGAGAAATCCAACTAACAGATGCATTGAAGGAATTAGCAAAACATGAGGATATATATGCCTACAGTTTTGAAGGAAGAAGATATGATGTAGGAAATAAATTAGGTTTCTTAGAAGCAACTGTAGAATATGCTCTTAGAAATAGAGAACTAAGGGAAGGTTTTATAAATTATTTAGTAGAAATTGTAGCTAAAGAAGGTAAAGATAAGCAGTTAGATGAAATAGCAAGTGGAGAAGAAATATAAATATATAATTTTTTTAATGATTTTTTAATACTTTTTAAATTATTTTTAAAGCCTCCCTTGTTACTATAAAGAAAAAACAAGGAGGTAATATTATGATAAATTTAGAGCAGGTTGAAGAATTAAGAAAAAGAGCAAATATTTCTTACGAAGAAGCAAAAAAAGCTTTAGAAGAAGCAAATGGAGATATATTGGAAGCTATAATATATTTGGAAAAACAAAATAAAATAAAAGCACCTGAAGATGGAGGATACTACAGCACAAAGGATGAAAGGGAAGAAAATAAATTTATAGAATCAGAAACTAAAAAGGGATACAAGGATGATAATATTTCCATAAGCCTTAGAGATCTTTTTAGACAAATTGGTAATTTTATAGTGAAAATTTTAGATATAGGAAATAGAAATTACTTTGAAGTATTGAAAAATGGTGAAAAGGTTATAGCCTTACCTGTGACATTATTAGTTTTGCTTGCAATTTTTGCCTTCTGGGTTGTATTCCCATTATTGATTATAGGATTATTCTTTGGATTTAAATATAGATTCCGTGGCCCAGACCTGGAAAGAGAAGATATAAATCGCGCCATGGATTCCATGGCTGGAGTAGCTGAAAATATTAAAAAAGAAGTAAAAGGTGATAATTCAAATGGAGAGAATTCTAATAATTGAAGATGAGGAAAAAATTGCTCGCTTTGTGGAACTAGAGCTAATTTATGAAGGTTATGAAGTAGAAAAAGCATATAATGGAAGGGATGGGCTAGAGCTTTTCAAAGCCCAGCCCTTTGATTTAATATTGTTAGACATAATGTTACCTGGTATTAACGGTATTGAGGTTTTGAGAAGGATTAGGCAGTTTTCAGATGTACCAGTAATACTTTTAACAGCCAGAGATGCAGTAGTAGATAAGGTTACTGGTCTTGATGGAGGAGCTGATGACTATATTACCAAGCCCTTTGCCATAGAAGAGCTTTTAGCACGTATTAGGGTAGCCTTAAGGAAGAAGCCAGCAAATAATATAAGTATTGACTCTAAAAAGTTGACAGTAAGAAATTTGGAACTTGATCCTATGAAAAGAGAGGTTTATGTAAAAGGTAATATTGTTAATTTAACAAAGAGAGAGTTTGATTTATTAGAATATCTTATGAAAAATAAAAACATAGTACTAAGTCGTGATACCATCCTCCAAAATATATGGGGGTATGATTTTTCAGGTGGAACTAATGCAGTGGATGTATATATAAGGTACCTTCGTTCTAAAATAGAAGAACCCTTTCAAGAAAAATTCATTTATACAGTTCGTGGAGTGGGGTATGTAATAAAAGATGAAGAATAAAAAGAATCTAAACAAGAATCTAACAGATAAAATTAGATCCTCTCTAGTATTAAAGCTTAACTTTAAAATGTTGGGAAGATTATCCCTTAGTTTTTTAAAGCTTAATATTCTCATAATCTTATTAAGCTCTTTTTTAGTTCTATGGAATGGAGAAAGAAAAGCTGAAGGTTTTGTTAAGGAAATTGAAAGACGTCCTGAGAGCTTTAAGTACTATTATTATGATGATATTCAAATATCAAAAATATCAAATTCAAAGGGAGGTTTATCTTTTCCATCAAGCTTAGAAAAAAGACTCCCTGTTGATATTGAAGGTGCCATAAGAAATTTAGTTATTGAAAATAATGATTCCAATACAGGCTTATTAAAAAAAATAGATCTCCTAAAATATACAATAGAATTCACAATTGGTGACTCAATTTATATCGTAGAGTATTATCTTGGAAGAAGTATAAGAACTTTTATGTATGTTTTTATTATAATTGTTATATATGAGATTTTTATTTTTTTAGGAAATATTAAAAAGGGTCATAGAATGATAAAAAGGACTTTAAAGCCTATAGATGAGTTAACAGAAACTGCTAAGAATATTCAAAAAGAAATGAAAAGCAGCAGTGATAAATACATTCTGGATCTTGCCGGGAAAATAAGTAATATAGATGCTGATAAATTAGGCAAAGAGATTACTGTTGACAGTTCACAGGAAGAACTAAAAGAGTTGGCTAGCGCCATCAATCATATGCTAAATAGAATAAACAATTCCTACAAATCACAGGTAAGATTTGTTTCAGATGCTTCTCATGAGCTTAGAACTCCTATATCCATTATCCAAGGCTATGTAAACTTACTCGATAGATGGGGGAAAAAGGATCCTAAGATAATGGATGAGGCTATTAGTGCCATAAAAACTGAATCTGAAAATATGAAGGAACTAATAGAGAAGCTTTTGTTTTTAGCTAGGAGTGATAATGAAACTATTCAACTTCAGCAGGAAGTAATTGATGCCTGTGATATAGTTGAAGAAATTGTTAAAGAAACTCAACTAATAGATGGAAATCATGAATATGGATTAGAGTTAAATAGGCCTGCATATATAAATGCCGATAAACAGCTTTTAAAGCAGGCTATAAGAATACTGATAGACAATAGCATTAAATTTACTCCCTATGGCAATAAAATTACCTTGAAGGTACACAAAAGAGATGGAGAAGTTTGCATTACAGTGCAGGATAATGGGATGGGGATAAAACCTGAAAATTTACCTAATTTGTTTGATAGATTTTATCGTTCTGATGAATCAAGAACTAAGGGAACTGGAGGTTCAGGATTAGGTTTGTCAATAGCCAAATGGATTATTGACCGTCATGGAGCTTATTTTGAGGTGCTAAGTAGGGTAAATGCCGGTACCCGCATAACCATGGTCTTTAAAGAAACTAAATTAAAAGAGGATATAGATTATGAAAAAATGGATACAAATTAATTGTTTCCATCATACTGCAGCTATTGTGTAAAAGCAGAAAATCCTTTTATGTAAAAGGATTTTCTGCTTTTTTTATTAGATAACAATATTCAATCTGTAAGGAGGAATATAAAAGAAGGAAGAAACCATATTCAAGTCAATTTTCAGAAAAATTAAAAGAATTTTAATACAAAGTGTAGCAAATTACAGTTTGAATCTAAATACTTTTTGGATAGAAATATGACTATATTTATGCTAAATTCAAAATGTAATATAAATTTATAATATTCAAACTATTAAAATAAATATATCTAAATAAACATCAGTTATAAATTGTTTAAAAAATTAAATTTAAGGTGTCAGATATGAATTATATTTGACACCCACAAGATAATAAATGGAGGTATAGTATGAAGATAACAGATATTATGAAAAAAAGGATGACATTTTCTTTTGAAGTTTTCCCACCTAAAGACCACCAACCTATGGAGCCTTTACTTGACACTTTGGAGCATTTATATGGCTTTGATCCAGATTTTATAAGCTGTACATATGGAGCAGGCGGCACAAATGTAGGTCGAAATATGGAAATAATGAAAACTATTAAAGAAAGTGGGAAAGCAATTCCAGTAACCCATTATACTTGTATAGGAAATAAAAAAGAAAACATACGAAAAGATTTGGAAAAATACTTAGAAATAGGAGTGAACCACATACTAGCACTAAGAGGGGATTTCCCCAAGGGGTGGGAGGAAACAAGAGGAGACTTTGATTATGCCAATGAACTAGTTGAATTTATTAAAGAAAATTTCCCTGAGTTTTGTATTTCTATAGCAGGTAATCCAGAGAAACATATTCAAGCTAATTCATTTGAGAAAGACATAACACACCTTCGGGCAAAACAGGATGCAGGCGGAGAATATATAGTTACGCAATTATGCTTTAATATGGACAACTATAAACGTTGGGTAGAGAAAATTAGAAAAGCTGGAGTTACATTACCTATTGTTGTGGGCGTTATGCCAGTCCTTTCAAGAGATCCTATCATACGAATGACTCTAACAAATGGCTGTTCAATTCCAAGAGAGCTAGCAGAAATAATTGGCAGATATTGGGACAATCCTGAAGACTTTAAAAAAGCAGGAAAAGAATACACTGTAAAACTAATTTATGATTATATTAATACAGGTATAGATGGACTCCATATTTACACCTTAAACAAATGGGAAGATGTTACAGATATAATTGTAGCTGCGGGAATTAGAAAGTTGAAAGAAGTACCCGGCCTTGAAGAAGCATTATAAAAAACAGGTTTTTACTTTTAGCCTTCCTGTTGGAAGGCAGCAATTTTAGAAATTGAGAATTATTCTCAAAAACAACAAAGTGTAGGAAAAAGACATATAAAAATAGATAATTTGCGGATAGAAATTTTATTTTACCAATGCTATCTTAAAATTAGAAATTTCAGAAAATAATGACTTTCAAGACAATTATGAATGTATTTCACAAAACATGGAGGTGTTTGTCAAATTGATTATTATCGGAGAAAAGATTAATGGTTCAATTCCTTCCGTAGGAAAAGCAATTGCTAATCGTGATTCCGATTTTATAAAGGAGTTAGCCAGAATACAAGCAGAAGCTAAGTCTGATTATATAGATTGTTGTGCTTCCGTTCAGGAAGAAAAAGAAGTAGAGACTTTAAGATGGCTAATTGATTGTATTCAGGAAGTTACCGATTTACCTATTTGTATAGATAGCCCTTACCCTAGAGTATGTGTAGAAGCAATGGAATTCTGTAACAAACCAGGGATTATTAATTCAGTCTCTATGGAAGGAGATAAAATAGATGTAATTTTTCCTAAAATTGCAGATACTGAGTGGGATTGCATTGCTTTACTTTGTGGAGACAGTGGTATTCCTAAAACTGTAGATGAACGTATGGAAATTTTTGGTCAGATCATGGAGAAGGCAGATGAGTATGGTATTGATCCTTCAAGGCTTTACATAGATCCACTGGTAGTAACCCTATCAACGGATAAAGATGCTTTACTGACTTTTGTTGAATGTTGTAGAAGAATTAAGAGAGACTATCCTGATATACACATAACTAGTGGATTGTCCAATATTTCTTATGGACTTCCTAAAAGGAAACATATTAATAAGGCCTTTTTAGTTTTAGCTATGGAGGCAGGAATGGACAGTGCTATTTTAGATCCTACAGATCCTGATATGCTGGGTATAATTTATGCCACAAATGCATTACTTAAGAAAGATGACTATTGTTTGAACTATATTCGTGCATATCGTGCGGGAGTTCTAGGGAAATAAGCTTATCAGCTACGGAGGTTGTAAATTAATGTCTAAACTAGGGAAAAAGGAAATTTACTCCTATACTCTCTACGGATTTACAATGGCAGTATTTAGTGCCATGTCTATGAATTATACAAACATATTTTTGACAGATTACTTGCTCTATAGTGCATCATTGATGGGTACTACATTGTTAGTTGGAAGGATAGTTGATCTAATAGTTGCTTTAATGGCTGGAGGAATCATTGAAAAATCAAGATTAAAATGGGGCAAATATCGTTCTTGGACTATGATTTGCCGTTTTACTGCATTTATTGGTTGTACACTTTTATTTACAAACATTTCTACCCTACCTACTGGATTAAAAGTATCAGCTACTATTACTGCTTATATTTTACTCCACGGTTCATTAGCTTTTCTGCAAACATCACAATCTGGTATCTTATCATTGATGGCGGGTGCAGATATTGAAGCAAGAAATATTTTAGCAGCACGCAATGCCCAAGCCATGGCACTAGCTAATATTGTAGCATCTGCTACAATAATTCCCTTAATAAATTATTTTACTCCTATCTTTGGAGCAGCAGGTGCATATACTGCTGTAGCCATACTACTAGGCTTGGTATTTTTCCTAGGGGCTACTATATTATCAAAAGCCGCAAAACCTCATGATACTCCTCATTTTAAAAATGCTGGCTTAGAAATGACAACGCCAACTATAAAGGAAATGGTTATGTCTGTTGTTAATAATGATCAACTGTTAATTTATTTGGCATCACTTTCATTATACTTTACAGCTTTTGTGATGAATCATGGAGCCATGGCATATTATTTTACCTACGCCTTAGGTGATTTCCTCTTAATGTCATTAGCCCTAACTGTTACTACCTCATTTGCAGTAGTAAGCAGTATAATAAGTCCTAAAATTGGAGCAAAAATAGGGAAAGACAAGGCCATGGTAGTTGGATTATTAATATATTCTGCTACCTTCTTTGGTATGACTTTTTTGGCAAAGGAATCTTTAATTGTATATATAATTTTTGCTTGTTTAGGCATGGCGGGAATGTACTTTTTCCTGGGTTTTGGACCTAATTATGCAATTGATGCAGGTGAGTACTATTATTATAAAACAGGAAAAGATAATAGAGCAATAGCCATAAACATGTATAGTATCCCTATAAAAATAGGATTTATAGTTGGTGGTACGCTTACTGGGTATGCTTTAGATGCTATTGGATATACAGCAGGTATTACTCCTACACCTGAATTTATAAGTAAATTAATGTGGGTATTTTCTGGGATACCAGCAATCTTTTCCTTAATAGGAGCCATTATTATGCAAGCAGGTTACAGGATAACAGACGAAGATGCAGCAAGGTATGCAAAAGCTAATGCAGAAAAGATGATCGGAGAAAGGGAACAAGCTCAATTATAGATAAAGGAGACAAAATTTATAAAAAAGAGTAATTGATAATAAAGGTACTAAAAAATTTAATAAGGGGGGAATAAGGATGATTGAGAAAATTTGTAGCAGTATTTTTGGAGTAGAAGCAAAAAATAGACAAAAATTTGTCATACAATTACTTGATGGTGGATAAAGTAGTTTCTAAGCGGTGGATATTCAGTAACAATTTAATATTATTTTCCTTTACTAAAAAGAAATAGATTAAAAAGTTCGGTGTTTAAACCTTTTTCAGAGACAACTAGATTAAAAGGTATTGGACATAGGGGTATAGTGAATGAGTGGGAAAAGTTTAGGAGAAACAGGGGTGATCTATGTGGCAAAAAAGCCATTATCGAAAACTATAAAGAGGTTTTATGGTGTTGGTGATTTTGGTTTTAACCTAATGGCTCTAGTAGAGATTTACTTCTTTGTATTTTTCTTAACTGATATAGCAAAGCTTCCCTTAGGTCTTGTTGCAATAATTGGTACTGTAACAAGTGTTGTAGATGCAGTTACATCTCCTTTCTATGGCGCTATTATTAGCGGTACAAAGCCTATGAGATGGGGCAGGAATCGTTCATGGATCTTGCTGTTGCCACCACTAGTAGTCCCGACCTATATGCTCATGTATACAAAAATTGGTTCAGATTTAGTTGCAGCAATTATAATTTGTGCTGGATTCATTGTAAGCCATATACTATGGAATATTCCATGGGTTGCAAATTTAAGCTTAATCCCTGTACTAGCTACAAACCCAGATGAAGCAGCTTTACTATCATCAAGACGTGCTACATGGACTGCTTTGGGAGGAATAGTATTCTCCTTTGTTGGAGAGCCCCTTGCAAGATATTTCGGAGAGGTTACAAACAATCCAATACTTGGATATACTCTATTAGCTGGAGCTACAGCCATAGTGATGATGCTCTGTTATTGGTTTATATTTAAAATTACTGATGGTTATGAACCAACTGGTGCAGATGCAGCTGTAGGTCCTGCAGATGAACAAAGAGTTTCTTTCAAAGTAATGTGGCAAAGTATTGTACAGAACCCACCACTAATTATATTGCTAATATCAGATTTCTTTAGAAATATGACAATGTTTGTAATGACTGCAGCCGCAGCCTATTATTTTACCTATGTGGTACAAAATATGGCCCTATTTCCAACTTACTTACTAGCCATAAGTATAGTTCAGATGATAGGTTCCTATATATCTGGTAATGTTGCTAAAAAGTTATCAACAAGAACTGCTACATTAATTAGTCTCTTTGGATTGGCTGTATCCTTAATAATTTGTAAGTTTGTTGCTATGAACTTAGCATTATTCTTTGTATTTGTATTAATTGCAACTATGTTCTTAGGAATAGTTACTTCTGTTATGGTTGGGCTTTACTCAGATGTTTCAGTCTATGCTAGGTGGAAAACAGGAGAAGATGCTTCAGCCTTTATAATGGGTTTGATGACAGTAGCGTTGAAATTAGCTATAATTTCCAGAGGAACTGTAATTCCATTTATACTAGATAGGGTTGGCTTTGATCCAAATATTGATCCTGCTGCTGCAACTTTAGCACTAAAAACAGGAATAGTAAATGCCTACTTGTTAGTACCAGGTATTTTTGCATTGATATCTGCAATAATACTTGTATCAGGTTATAAATTAACAAGAGAAAGAGTGATTGAATTACAAAGTGAAATAAATCAAAGAGAGTTAAGCACTGCAAAAACAGGCAACTGATATTGCTTGCAATAAATTAGTATACAAATTACAAGAAAAGATAACATTATGATGATTAGAACAACTTAAACATACCAAATTATAGATAGAGACATGAATTTTCCAATCCATAAAATTGTAGACATTTCAGTAGGTCAAATATACCATTCCACTAGCAATTCCATTGTAAATAGTAGTCAATACATTATCAAATCCAAGAAAAAATTAACTTATTAATAATTTAAACTAGATCATCTGCGCTAGTTGTAGAGTTCTACAAGGCGCTAAAAAATTCAATATAAATTAATAAAGGGGGAAAAAGCATGACTGAGAAAATTTTTAACAGTATAGTTGGAATGGAAGAAGAAAATGCATTAAAATTTGCCAAAGAGTATTTAAATGATGGAGGAGATCCACAAAAGCTACTAGATGTTTGTAGAGAAGCAATGGACGAGGTAGGAGAGAAATTTGAAAAAGGCGAGTACTTCCTTTCAGAACTCCTTCTAAGTGGAGAAATATTTAAGGGCATCATGGACCTTACCTTACCTTTACTAAAAGAAAGTGAAGTTGAAACCATAGGAAAAATTGTATTAGGAACTGTACAAGATGATATTCATGACATAGGCAAAAATATTTTTAAAGCCTTTGCAGAGGCAGCAGGATTTGAGGTAATAGATATAGGTGTTGACGTACCTGAGGAAAAATTTGTAGAGGCAGTAAAAGAGCACAATCCAGATATTGTAGGTATGAGTTGCCTAATAACTGCGGGAATAAATCCAATGAAAAGGACAGTAGAAGCACTTAAAGAAGCAGGTCTTACAGGAGCAAAAATAATAATAGGTGGAGGAAGGGTAGACGAAGAAATAAAAGAATTCTCAGGAGCAGATGCGTGGGCTGATGATGCTGCAAGAGGAGTAAGGCTTTGTAAAGAATTATTAGGATTAGGAGTGGAGGGATAATATGGCTATAGCGGTGAGTGCTGAGCAACTTGCTAAGGAGCGTCTTACACGTGTAGAGGCGGCTATTAATTTAGAAGAACCGGATAGAGTTCCAATATGGGGTTTTGGCGGTGAAATTGTAGCAAAATATGCAGGTATTACGGAACATGATATGAACTATGACTCTGAAAAAGCTTTGATGGCAATTGAAAAATTTGCCAGAGATTTTCCTTTTGACACCTTGGGAGCAGGACCTGGAGGATTAGATGGCCGTGTATTTTGTGTGGCTTTTGCAGAACATGATGATTTATCTCCACTTGTAACATTTATAACTGGTCCATTACATGATATTTATGGAGATAAATACACTAGGTTCCCCGGTAGAGAAATTAGTGAAAATGCAACAGCTCAGTTTAGAGGCGGTACATTTATGGAGCCAGATGAGTATGATCAATTGATAGAAGACCCTGTTGGCTTTGTTGCTGAAACCATACTTCCAAGAGTATGTAAAAATTTAGAGACACCTAGAGATGCTATGGCTACTTGGGTCAGAGTTGGTATGCAATTACAGAAAAGTGCTATGCAGGGTGCTAAATTAGGTGAAATTTCTGCAAAACTAGGATATCCAATGCTTCCGATGGGTTGGGCATATGCACCACTAGATATTATAGGAGACTTTTTACGTGGAGTAGATAAAGTAGTACTAGATATTCATAGGTATCCAGACAAGGTTAAGAAGGCAACAGAGGCACTAAAAAAACCAATTATAGATTATGCCTTGGCTTATGCAAGAATGGGTAACAAATATGCTTTTATTCCACTACATCTAAATGAGTACTTATCACCTAAGCTATATAAAGAGTTTTATTGGCCTACACTAAAAGAAGTAATTCTTGCACTTTATGAAGAGGGAGTTAAATCAATTGTGTTCTTTGAAGGGCACCATGAGCAACACTTAGAAACTATACTAGATTTACCTAGAGGATGGGGAATAGCTTATTTTGAAAAGACAGACGTTGTTAAAGCTAAAGAAGTATTAAAGGATCACACATGCGTTATGGGAGGAGTTCCAATAAGCTTAATCGCAAGTGGTACTCCAGAGAAGATAGATGAATTTGTTAAGGATCTACTTGAAAAGGTTAAACCTGGAGGAGGCTTTATATTAACTGCTGGAGTAGGAGCTGTTCCCGCTGAAACACCACCAGAAAATATAACTGCGCTAATTGAAGCAGTAGAAAAATACGGTAAATATTAATATATTGGGCACTGAAGTTTATATCAGTGCCCAATAAAATTATATAAAAATAGTTTAGAATATATCAATTTCATAAACATAGATTTAGGCGGTGATTATTTTTATGACTAAGCACAAAGTAACAATAATGCCAGATAATATAGAGATATTTGTAGAAGATAATACTACATTAAAAGATAATTTTACTGAATATGGAATAAATTTTGAATTTCCTTGTGGAGGAATAGGTGTATGTAAGCGATGCAAGGTAAATATAATGAATGATGATGGATTTGAGGAAGCTTTGGCATGTCAGTGTAAGGTTAAAAATGATTTAATTGTTGAAATTCCTCGCAGGGAAGATAAACATAGCATATTGGCAAGTGGATTAGAACGTGATGTAACATTGGATCCTTTAGCAAAAAAATTCCATATGCAGTTACCTTATCCAACTTTAAAAGATAATGCTGACGATTGGAGCAGATTAGTTGGCAAAAATGGAGTAGCTCCAAGCCTTAAAGTATTGCAAACACTACCGGATAAGTTAAGGGAAAATGATTTTAAAGTTACTGTTGTAATAGCAGATAATGAAATTGTTTCTGTAGAAAAGGGGGATACAAGCCATACATTGTTAGGTATTGCCTTCGATATTGGTACTACAACTATTGCTGGATACCTTCTAAATCTAAAAACTGGAGAGGAAATAACCCAAGTTTCAACATTAAATCCTCAAATTAAATATGGTGCCGATGTAATTTCCCGTATTAATTATGCAAAAACTAGCCAGGGTTTGGATAGATTACATTGGGAAATTATAAATGAAATAAATAAGTTAATAGAGAAAGCAGTTAAACAAGCGGGTTATAGTAGTTCAGACATATATGCTGTTACAATTGCAGGTAATACTACAATGCATCATTTGTTTTTAAAAATACAACCTAAGTACCTAGTTAGCACGCCCTATGTACCGGTTGTAACAGAACCATTAGTCATAGATGCTAATGAGATAAATATAAGTATAAGCTCAGCAGGTAAGATATTTGTATTTCCAAATATAGCTGGTTTTGTTGGAGGGGATACGGTAGCGGCTGCCTTGACTGCGGAAATAGACAAAGCTGACAAATTAACATTGCTAATAGATATAGGTACTAATGGAGAACTAGTACTTGGTACTAAAGAAAAATTACTGTCCTGTTCTACTGCTGCAGGACCAGCTTTTGAAGGAGTAGAAATTTCATGTGGAATGAGGGGAGCAACTGGTGCTATTGATCATATATCTATTAGTAATGAATTCAATTATTCAGTAATTGGCAACTCACTACCACGGGGAATAGCAGGTTCTGGAATAGTAGATCTTGTGGCTGAACTTTTAAAGGTAAGAATTATAAATGAAAATGGCAGGATCTTGAGACCTGAGGAAATAAAGCATCCTATTGGTAGAAAATACAAAGACAGAATTATAGAAGTTAACGGTATACTGTCGTTTTTGATTGAGGAAAAGACAGCAAGTGGACAACCCATATATATTAGCCAAAAAGATGTTAGAGAGGTACAGTTGGCTAAGGGTGCGATTGCAGCCGGTATTGAAGTTTTATTGAAAACCTATGGTGCAAAGGCTGAAGATATAGATCAAGTATTACTTGCAGGAGCTTTTGGTAATTATTTAAATGAAGGAAGTGTATGTAAAATAGGATTAATTCCATCAGTCTTAGAGGGAAAAATAAGAGGAATTGGCAATGCAGCAGGGGTTGGGGCAAAATTATCCTTATTATCTGAAAAGGAATATAATAGAGCCATTACACTTTCAAAAAAAATCAATTACATTGAGCTTAGTGCACACCCAGATTTTCAACCAGTTTTTTTAAAGAAGATAAACTTTTGATTAAAAAGACTGTTTACCTTTATTGAGGAGGACAACTAGATGTCAAACATTATTGTTGCATGTGAAACCTTGAAAGATGAACTGCAAAAGGCAATGTATTTAACTGGTTGCCAATATCCTATTGAATGGATAGATTCAGAATACCACAATTTCCCGGACAGGTTGCGAGAAAAATTACAGGAAAAAATCGACTCTATAGAAAATATTGATAATATCCTCCTTCTATTTGGATGTTGTGGTAATGCATTGGTAGGTATAGAAGCTACCACTGCAAATTTGATAATACCTAAAACTGATGATTGCATTTCTATGATCTTATGCAAACAGGGGCAAAAGTTTGAGCGGCCAAAAGAAACCTATTTTCTTACCAAGGGGTGGTTTGAATCAACAAGAAGTTTAGCAGCAGAATATGAAAGAGCTATAGAACTATATGGACTTGAGAAAACTCAAAGAATTTTTAGGATAATGCTAAAAAATTATAAGTATTTGATGCTAATAGATACAGGGGCTTATAATGTTGACGAGTATGTAGGAAAAGCTAAAGAAATAACAGATGTTACCAATCTTCAGCTTATCATAGAAAAAGGAGATGTTTGGTTTATTAAAAAATTGCTAACAGGACCCTACGATGATGATTTTTGCATAATACCAAAAAATAGTAAGGTTAAAATAAGCCACTTTGTCCATGATTATTTTGAGGGTTCTCAACAGGTGAATTTGTTTTAAGTTGTATTAGTTATAATAATTGATATTTTAGGCACTGAGAATTGTCTCAGTGCCTAGTAACTGCTTTCTTTTATGCCATGTAAAAGGCCTTATATCCTTTTATTGCCATATAAACATCTACTTTACTAGCGATTTCAAATGGCGCATGTACACTTAACAGGGAAACACCACAGTCAACTACATCCATACCATAGTTTGCCAGTATATAGGCTATGGTTCCTCCGCCACCCTGGTCTACCTTTCCTAACTCTCCCATCTGCCATACTACATTGTTTTCATTAAACATCTTTCTTATTTTAGCTATATATTCAGAGTTGGCATCATTTGAGCCTGATTTTCCTCTAGAACCGGTGTATTTAACGATAACAAGCCCCTTGCCAAGGTAGGGCGAATTTTTCTTGTCTAAAACTTCTGGATAGTTAGGGTCAAAAGCAGCTAAAGTATCAGCAGATAATACCTGGGAATTTGACATAGCCCTTTTAACTACTAGCTCTGAATAATTTTCTTCAGTAAGGTTTACAAGCTCTGAAACTACAATTTCAAAGAATTTAGATTCCATACTAGTGTTTCCAACACTACCTATTTCTTCTTTATCTACAAAAAGTGCGACTGCAGTTTTTTTAGGCAATTCCATATCAAGTATGGCTTTTAAAGAAGTGAAGGCACAAACTCTGTCATCTTGTCCGTATCCACCAACCATACTTCTGTCTATGCCTACATCCCTTGCTTTTCCAGCAGGTACTACTTCAAATTCTGCAGTTGTAAAGTCTTCTTCTGTTATGCCATATTTTTCATTCAATATTTTAAGTATATTTAACTTTACTTTTTCCTTTATTTCTTTATCATTATATGGGATACTTCCAATTAATACATTTAATCCTTCTCCTGTTATACCTTCTGCCATAGTCTTTGCCATTTGATCCTTTGCTAAGTGGGGTAATAGGTCTGTGATGAAAAATACAGGATCATCTTCATCTTCCCCTATAACCACATCTATTTTTTTACCTTCCTTATTTATCACAACACCATGTAAGGCCAGTGGTAATGTAACCCATTGGTACTTTTTAACTCCACCATAATAATGGGTTTTAAGAAGGGCAAGGCCTTCTTCCTCATATAGGGGGAATTGTTTCAAGTCCAGCCTTGGAGAATCTATATGGGAGCCTATTATATTCATACCTTTTTCAAGCTTTTCTTGGCCAAGTACAAATAGTACCACAGATTTATCCTTATTGTTTGCATAAATTTTTGTTCCGGCAGTTGGCTTTATTTTATTTTTTATTATTTCATCTATAGAAACAAATCCATTTTCTTCTGCTATTCTAATAATTTCTCTGGCAGCTTCCCTTTCGGTTTTTCCTTTATTGAGAAATTCTTTATACTCCTCATTTATTTGGAATACTTTTCCTTTTTCATTTTCATCGATTACTTCCCATGCATTTTTCCAATTAAAGGTTAAGGAATCTTGCAATTCTTTGCCTTCTAATTTTTCCATAGTACACCCTCCTACAAAATATTTAGATTATCTAAATTTATCATATATTTGTAGAAATATGTTGTCAATAGTAGTTTAAGCACATTAAAACAATTAGATATATTGATTTTTATAATTAAAGTTGGGGTAAAATATTGAAATAGGAGGTAGGCCATGAAGAAGAACAAAACTATGGTAGAAATATGGCAGGATGTTGTTGAGATAAAAGACTTGATAAGGTCTATAATACTTTCTTTTATTTTTACTTTTGGAGTATATCTATTTGTTTCTCCAAACAATAAGGCCAAGGAGTTGTTTTTTGGATTAGTAGGAGCTGTAATGGGTTTTGTAATTACAAATGTTTTTATTAAACCTAAGAGGATTATTATTTTTGACAAAAATAAGATAAAGGAATGATTAATAGTATTATGGATACTTTAGTTTTGCTACAAATGTTTTTAGCTGCCATTGGAGCTGTAATTATTTATACAATTATTGGATTCATTCCTGGAACAGATGAGACTTCTGTTTTAATGCCAATTACCTTAACAGTAGTTTTAGCTGGTGTAGAGCCAATAGTTGTATTGACATTTTTTATATCCGCTATTGTAACACTAAACTTAACTAATGGTATACCAACTGTATTGGTAGGTTTACCAGGTGGCGTAATGTCAAGTCCTATGCTAGAACATTCCCTGTTTTTAAAAAGTATGGGATTATCAGCATTAGCAATTAAGAAATTGACAGTGGGATCTTTAATTGGAACTGTCATATCTATTCCTGTAAGTCTTATATTGGCAAGGATTTTAATACCTTTTGGTGAAAGTTTGCAAAGATTAGCCCCTTTATTATTTTTTATTGGAGCTATTTTTCTATCTTTAATAGGGAAAAATAAATTATTATCTTTATTTAGTATACTTCCGATGTCAATACTCTTTATGGGATTAAGACATCTATATTGGGGAATAGGTATAGTGCCTAGGGACACTAGTATAACAACTTCCTTCTTTTTAGGAATAACAGTTGGACCTTTGATTGTATCCTTGTTTACATTGTTAAATAAAAAGAATTTGGAATCTATGATAGTAGAAGGCAAGAAGAAAATCTATATTCCTAGGGATAAATTAGCAAGTAAAAAAATAAATCCATTTAAAATATTAACAGGGGATGAAATCAAAAAAGCATCTATTCCTGTTTTTATTTCAAACTTTTTATTTGTACTTAGCCCAGTAGGACTGACAATTTTGTTGGGAGAAGCAGTGGCTACCAGGGAAAAAGATCCTACTAGAAAAGCTAATATTGCTATAGTAACTATGGCTGCAATAGTACAAGCAACATATCTTTCAGGTATTATTATACCATTAATTGCTTTAGGAATTCCTTTGTCACCTACTGCCATTGGACCCGGTAGCGCTCTGTTCAATGCACCTCCTATTTTTACTATAGATAATAATATGCATCATATGTTAAATACTTGGGAGTTTATTTTAGCAATAATTACAGGAGCAATAATTGCCATTTCAATAACTTACTACATTGCAAACAAATTTGCCAATAAAATATCCACATTTGTTTTAAAAAGGATATCCCATGAGTCTATAATAGGTTTATTTATTTCTTTAGTTTTATTATTATCATATATGGATGCAGGTTTAATTAATATTATTGGAGTCCTTTTAATTGGAATAACCTGTGGGACATTAAATAAGTTAGGTGTAAATTATGGAGTACAGTTTATGACCTTATATGCAGCACCTTGGATTGTTGATAAGCTTGCTTTATTTTGAAATTAATATAAGGAGTATAAATATGGAAAGTAGAAGGGCAATAAAAACAGCCATTGGTAAGATAATATTAATTGGTGAACATGCAGTAGTGTATGGAGAACCCTCAATAGCTATACCTTTTCCGGGGGTCAGTATAAAAACTACAATTTGTGAAACAATAGGTCCTGTTATTTTAGAATGTTATTATTATAGAGGTAGATTATCCGATAGTCCAAAAGCAGTATTAGGTCTAAAGAAAGTTATTGAAGGTGTAACTGAAAGCTTTAATGAGAAATTGGAGAATTTTAGCATTCATATAGCTAGTACAATTCCACCAGCAAGGGGTATGGGCTCCAGTGCTGCAGTAGCCATATCTACTATCCGTGCTTTATATGAGTTTTTTAATAGGACATTAACAGAGAATGAACTATTAAAATGGGCCCATGAATCAGAAAAAGTTGTACATGGAAGTCCAAGTGGTATAGATGCAGCAGTAGTTGGTGGAGAGAGGCCTCTTTATTATAGGAAAGGCATGCCCTTTGTACCTTTTAAAATTAATTTAGATGCATATTTAGTAGTAGGAGATACAGGAAGGGAAGGGCAGACCAGGGAAGCTGTTGAAGGTGTAAGACAATTTATTGAATCCAAGCCTGATGAAGGCATGGAACTTATTAAGGAGTTGGGCAATTTAACAAGGCTAGCAAGAAAGTCAATAGAGGATAAGGATGCTGAAAAACTTGGTAAAGCAATGTTCAAGGCTCATATTATATTAGACAAACTAGGGGTTAGCAATGATAAACTTAATTTTTTGGTTTCAAAGGCCTTAGACTGTGGTGCTTTAGGCGCTAAATTAACTGGTGGAGGCAGAGGTGGCTGTATGATAGCATTAGCAGATGATAGAAAAAAAGCTAATTACATTTCCCAATGCTTGCTGTCCAGTGGTGCTAAAAATACGTGGATAAATAGATTAGGAGATGATTTAGTTGGCAGTTAGGGGAAAAGCAAGGGCCTATGGAAATATAGCTTTAATTAAATACTGGGGAAAGAGGGATGAAAAAAATATTTTGCCTATGAATAGTAGCCTTTCTTTAACTATAGAATGCTTTTATACAGAAACAGAGGTTGTTTTTGACGATAGCCTAAATGAGGACTATTTTTATTTAAACGATGAATTACAAGATAAAACTACTACTAAGAAAATTAGTGATTTTATAGATTTGTTTAGGAAGGCTGCTAGAATAAATATGAAGGCCACTGTTAGAAGTACTAATTATGTACCTACTGCAGCAGGTTTAGCCTCATCAGCTTCTGGTTTTGCAGCCCTGGCTGCAGCTTGTAATCATGCTACCAGACTAAATCTTAGCCACAGGGAATTATCTATGTATGCAAGAAGAGGCTCTGGTAGTGCCACAAGAAGTATTTATGGAGGATTTGTAGAATGGAAAAAGGGAACTAATGAGGAAGATTCCTATGCTGTGCCAATAGATGATGCAAAATGGGATATTGGTATGGTCATAGTTATTATAAATTCCAAGGAGAAGAAAGTATCTAGTCGTGAAGGAATGAAGCATACAGTTTTAACTTCTCCATTTTATAAAGCTTGGGTTGAAACTTGTGAAAAGGACATTAAGGAAATAAAGTTAGCAATCAGAGACAGAGATTTTGAAAGACTGGGACTTATAACAGAAAGAAATGGTTTAATGATGCATGCTACAATGCTTGGAGCAAATCCGCCCCTTTCCTATTGGGAGCCAGATAGTGTTTTAGCAATGAATGTAGTGAGGGAACTAAGAAGGAAGGGTATTTTATGTTATTTTACCATGGATGCTGGTCCAAATGTTAAAATTTTATGCAGACTTTCTGAAGCTAATATAATAAAAAATAAACTTAAAGAATTTTTTGATGAAGAGCAGATAATTGTTACAGGACCTGGACCAGGAATTGTTCTTCTATAAAGGAGGAAGTATGGTGATAGTATCTAAAATACCAGGCAAACTATTTATAGCCGGTGAATATGCAGTAGTAGAGCCAGGCAATACAGCCATATTAGTAGCGGTGGACAAATTTATAACTGTTTCTTTAAAAGAAGCTGACAAAATGGGAAGTATTAGGATATATGAAGATTATGTTATACATTGGATTAGGGATAATGGGAAAATTATTTTGGAAAAGGAAGATCCTAATCTGAACTATATCTTATCAGCAATTAATATTGTAGAAAAATATATAAATGAGTTGGGGAAAAGATTATCCTATTA
Organism: Tissierellia bacterium; assembly: GCA_012735405.1. Taxonomy (GTDB): domain Bacteria; phylum Bacillota; class Clostridia; order Tissierellales; family Tepidimicrobiaceae; genus JAAYFE01. The sequence goes on from JAAYHM010000009.1 coordinate 29,135, forward strand.
TGATATAAAGGTTAGCAGTGAGTTAGAAACTAAAGACAGAATAAAATATGGTTTAGGTTCAAGCGCTGCAGTGACAGTTGCCACCGTCGAAACATTATGCAATTATTTTGAAATTAAGATTACAGAGGAGGAGCTATTTAAGCTGTCAGCCTTAGCAAGCCTTTTAGTTAATAATAGAAGTTCTTGTGGAGATATAGCTTCTTGTGTTTATGGTGGTTGGATTGCATATACTACTTTTAGCAGGGATTGGGTTTTAAAGAAGATGAGGGATATTACAGTTTCAGAACTAATAAAACTACAATGGCCAAGCTTTAAAGTAGAAAAACTTTCACAACCTAAGGATTTAAATCTAGTTGTTGGTTGGACAGGAGTGCCTTCAAGCACTAGAAACTTAGTAGAAAGTGTAAATAATAAGATTTCAAACAATAGCCATGTGTATGAAAAATTTTTAAATGAAAGTAATAACTGTGTAAAAAAAATAATAAGCGCATTTAAGGACAACAATGTAGAAGAGATTCAAAGACAAATTCAAAAAAATAGAGAACTTTTGATAGAATTAAGCAAGCAATTTAATATTCAAATAGAGACACCTAAATTAACTAAATTATGTGACATTGCTTTAAAATACAATGGCAGCGCTAAACCATCGGGTGCTGGAGGCGGAGACTGTGGTATTGCAATTTTAAAAGGGAATAATACTATAGATGTAATAAAAAGTGAATGGGAAAAATCAGGTATAGCTTATTTACCAATACAAGTTTATTATAAAAAGGGTGATGAAAGTTGACAAGTAGAAAAGATGAGCATGTAAAACTGGCGGAGATGTTTTTTGAAGAACCAAGGGTTTCTGATTTTGACAATGTTCGTTTTGTACACCATTCCTTTCCGGAAATGGCAGTGGATGATGTAGATATATCCACATCTTTTGCAGGATTTACTGTAGGACAGCCCTTTTTTATAAATGCAATGACTGGAGGAAGTGAAAAAACAAAAATAATTAATGAAAAATTGGCTGTAGTTGCAAGGGAAACCTGCCTTCCAATTGCCTCTGGTTCATTAAGTGTTGCAATTAAGAATCCATCCCTTGTAGATAGTTTTGAAATTATAAGAAAGGTAAATCCAAAAGGGCTTGTATTTGCTAATTTAGGTGCCGGACACAATGTAGAAAATGCAAAAAAAGCAATCGATATACTGGAAGCTGATGCTTTACAAATTCATTGTAATGTGGTTCAAGAAATAATAATGCCTGAAGGTGATAGAGACTTTTCAAATTGGTTAAGTAATATTGAAAAAATAGTTAAAGCTGTAGAAGTCCCTGTAATAGTGAAAGAAGTTGGTTTTGGCATGAGCAGAAAAACAATTAAGGAACTAAAGGACATAGGAGTAAAAACCATAGATATAAGTGGTTCAGGTGGTACTAATTTTGCTAAAATTGAAAATTACCGTAGAAGTAAGTATAAGTATGATTACTTAGAGAACTTTGGCCAATCAACAGTCATATCCTTATTGGAAGCACAAGAGTTTATAAAAAACACAGACATTATAGCATCTGGAGGCATAAGGCATCCTTTAGATATTGTAAAAGCTTTAGCCTTGGGGGCTAAAGCTGTCGGTGTTGCAGGAGTTTTTTTAAACATGGTACTAAATGATGGTGTAGAAAAGACCATAGAAAATATAAACAATTGGAAAATAGAAATAGCATCAATAATGACCATACTTGGTAAGAGCAAGGTATCAGAATTAGTCAATACAGATATGGTACTTTTTAATGAAGTGAGGGAATGGTGTCTAGTAAGAAGAATTGATATAAATAAAAGACATTTGGTACTTTAATTTACATTATCAAAAATAAAATTCTTATCTTACAAATCCCCTTATTTATGCATAGAAGAGAATAGATGGATAATACAATAGAATAAAGATATTATAACATGAATAAGGGGTGGGAATATGTTTGATGATTTCATGACTCCCGAAACTTTGACTACATTTATTGGCTTAGTAGCTGCTACTTCATTAATTGTTCAGTTTACTAAACCACTAATAAAGAAATGGCTTCCTGATGTTTTTGTAAGGATTTATGTATTCGTGATTGCATTAATTTTAACTCTAGTATTTGGAAATGGTGATTTTACCATCCAGTCAGTTGTACTTAAGATAGTCAATGCAATGTTGATTACTACTTCTGCCATGGGAGGATATGAAGCCCTATCTAATCCACTGTCTCAAAATAAATAGAAAAGCTAAGGGAGATTTCTCTTAGCTTTTTTTATTAGGCCAAATCGTAAACATATTGTAACTTCTATATAAGAAAATCAGGATATAATATACATAAGTAAAAGGAAATTTTTTCAAATTCCTTGAAGGGGGAGATCATATGAAAAAAACATTATTTTTATTGGTTTTTGTTTTAATAATTACCTCTATTCCAATTGCATCCTATGGACAGAACTACGATAAAGAATTGGAAAAAGCTATACTAAAAAGCAAGGAGTTATTTGGCATAACTGATGAGTACGACAAATTTGACTACAGTGTTTCAACCTACCAGGATGAAATCGTATTCTACCTCAATTGGCATGATTCTAAAGAAGCCCTAGGTTATGTTACTGTTACCATTACATCCAGTGGTACTGTGACCAGCTACAATAAGTGGTATACGGGTTCCCAGACAGATAGGACTAAAATACCAAACATAAGCAAGGAAGAAGGACTTGCAATTGCTAATGAATTTATGGCAAAAGTATCACCTGAATATAAGAACAAGGTACGACATATTGAAAGAAATCAACCCTCTTATGTGTACTCTGAAGGTTACAGCTATTTCTTTGTAAGGGTAGAAAATGAAATACCCTATTATGGAAATAGTATAGAAGTATTTGTAGACAACCACACTGCTGAAGTTACCAGATATTACGTCAATTGGGATAAGAATTTAAACTTTGCAGATAAAAATGATCTTATTTCTTTAGAAGAGGCAAAAAATATTTACAAGGATAAAATAGGATTGGATCTAATATACAAACAAAAGTATAATACTGATAAATTAGAGTACTATCTGGTTTATTCTTCATTAAATCCTAACCTAAATATAGACGCCAAAAAAGGGGATATTGTTAGTGATAACTATTATTATAGGATTGCAGAAGATGTAGTAGGAGAATCTGCATCTGCAGGAGGTGGAGGCTTGAGTCCCCAAGAGGCTGCAGCGGTGGAGGATATTAAAGGAATAATTACTAAGGAAGAAGCAGAAAAAGTTGCAAGGAGTCTATTAGACATTTCTGATGATTATAAGCTAGGATATGTGTCCTTGTATAGGGATGTCTATGTGAAGGATAACTATTATTGGTCAATGGATTTTACTAAAGAGGAAGATTATTCCCGTGGCAGTATATATGTAAGCATAAATGCGAAAAACAAGCAATTGATTTCCTTATATATGTATGAGCCAATTACTGAAGATACAGAGCCAAAATATGATAAGGAAAAAGCTTTGGAACTTGCAGAAGAGTTTATTGAAAGGGTAGCAAAGGACAAGAAGGAATTTATTGTATTAAATGAAAATCCATCAGCAGTAAGGCCCTTGGAAAAAGAAAAATATTACAGCTTCCACTTCATAAGAAAGCATGATAAGGCTTATGTGCAAAATAATGGTATATATGTAACAGTAAATGCGGTTAATGGAAAGGTTACAGATTATAGTTTAAGCTGGTATGAAGTAGATTTTCCACCACAAGATAGTGTATTACCTTTAGATAAAGCCTATGAAATATTATTTGAAGAAATAGGAATGGAACTAAGGTATATTGTATCCCAAAAGGCTGGTGTGGATGAAAGAAATAAAGAGGATGAAGAAGCAATTTTAGTGTATGGTATCAAATCTAATAAACCTTTAAATATAGATGCAAATAATGGAGCCATACTTGACTATAATGGAAAGGTATACAAAGAATATGAAGTTCCAACCTACAATGATATAGATTCAAGTTATGCTAAGGACAAGATAATTGTTCTAGCCCAAATGGGAATAGCCTTACCTGGGGAAGAGTTCAAGCCAAAGGAAAAGATGACCCAAAGAGATTTCTTATATCTACTGGCAAAGGCAGATTATGCTTATATTGATATAGAGGACGAAGAAAAGCTGTATGATTACCTTATAAATAGAGGAATCATAAAGGAGGATGAAAAGGCTCCAGAAAGATTTGTAACTAAGGAAGAAGCCATAAAATATATCATCAGAGGTTTAAATTATGAAGAAATAGCAAAACTGCAAGATATATTCAAAGATATATTTGAGGATTCAAAGGATGTAACAGATGGTTTAAAGGGCTATGTAGCCATTGCCTACGGATTGAAAATTATAGAGGCAGAAAATGGTAAAATAAATCCAAAAGCTGAGATTAAAAGGGAAGATGGAGCAGTTCTAATTTATAATTATATTTTAAATGCAAAATAAGGCTATAAATTAGCCTTATTTTTTTCTATTAATACTCAAAATAAATCTTATCATAATTGATAATATAAAAAACCATTAAATAAATTTATCCCTATTGGGACCATATTCATATATTATACGAACCATTTCTTCCGGCTCTTCCTTACAATCCCTTAGTACCCATTTGACTAAAACATTTGTAAAAGCACCAGCATATATAGATGTTATATAATATTTTGCTTCATCTGTCTCATTTTTATTAATAATGAAATCTCCTATGGATTGGAATTCTTCAGAAAATTGGTCTAGTATAAGATTAACTAGATTATTGTCTATTAGAAGCTTTAAAAAGTTTTTTCTTTTTTCCAGTGGTAAAAAACCTCTAAGCCAACAGTATAGGCATCAATATTTTGTCTATTGCGTTTTATATTTTCCATAAGCTCTTTAAATTTCATTTCCAGACAGTATTTGATAATGGCTTCCTTTGATGAAAAATTTCTATAAAAAGTTTCTCTAGCCAGTTCTGCTCTATTGCATATTTCTGTTATTGTTATTTTATTATAGGGTTTTTCATGCATTAGCTCTATTAAGGCATTGCAAAGCCATTTTTGGGATCTTAAGGCGATTGGATTATCTGTAATTTTTCTCTTTGACATGTTACAAATCTCCTTTTTTGTACCTTTTATGCTGCAATATTGACTATACTAACATAAGTAATTATAATAAATACTGTGAAATGTTACAAGTGTAACTTTTAATATAGATAGAGGTGAAAGCAATAAATGAAGAAAAATATTAAAAGGCCTAAGAAACCTTTATTGTTTTACTATGCTGTAGCATTGGTTGTACTAATTGCTTTAAATACTTTAGTATTGCCTAAGATATTTGGACAGCAATTAGTTGAGGTGGATTATGGTTCCTTCTTAAAAATGATAGAAAATGGGGAAGTAGAAGATGTACAGATAGACAATGATAGGAATAGGATAGTATTTACTTTAAAAGACCAAAAGGATGACAATATTTATTTTACAGCACTATTGCTGGATTTGGACTTGATAAACAGGCTACTAGAATCTGGAGTTGTATTTAAAGGTACTATACATGAGGAGCTTAATCCTATTGTAGAGATTTTAATAGGTTGGATAATACCAATAGCTATTTTCATAGGACTAGGAAAGTTTTTATCTAAGCAGATGGCAAATTCTCTTGGTGGAAGCAATGCAATGAGATTTGGAAAAAGTAATGCCAAGGTGTATGTGAAAGCAGAAACTGGAATAACTTTTGAGGATGTGGCGGGACAAGATGAAGCCAAGGAAGCCTTAGTGGAAGTAGTTGATTTTTTAAATAATCCTAAAAAATACAGTGAAATAGGAGCAAAAATGCCAAAAGGGGTTCTATTAGTTGGGCCTCCGGGAACTGGGAAAACCTTGCTTGCAAAGGCTGTAGCTGGAGAAGCTGGAGTACCATTCTTTTCAATATCAGGCTCTGAATTTGTTGAAATGTTTGTCGGTATGGGTGCCGCAAGGGTTCGTGATCTATTTAAACAAGCCCAGGAAAAAGCTCCTTGTATAGTGTTTATTGATGAAATAGATACTATAGGTAAGAAACGTGATGGATCTGGTTTTGCAGGCAATGACGAAAGGGAACAAACATTGAACCAGCTATTGGCAGAAATGGATGGCTTTGATGGAAGTAGTGGAGTTGTAATACTAGCAGCTACAAACAGACCAGAAATTTTAGACAAGGCATTGTTAAGGCCAGGTAGGTTTGATAGGCGTGTACCAGTAGAACTTCCAGATCTTCAAGGTAGAGAGGCGATATTAAAAGTACATGCTAAAAAGATTAAAATAGCAAAAAATGTTGATTTTAATGCTATAGCTAGAGCCACTGCAGGTGCTTCAGGAGCAGATTTAGCAAATATTATAAATGAAGCTGCAATATTGGCTGTGAAACAAGGAAGAAAACAAGTAATTCAAAAAGATTTGGAAGAGGCTTTAGAAGCAGTTATTGCAGGACAACAGCGTAAAAATAAGGTAGTATCAATGCAGGATAAGTTAATTATTGCTTATCACGAAATAGGACATGCTATAGTAGCTGCAAAGCTGGAAAATTCAGCTCCTGTTCATAAAATAACTATAGTTCCTAGAACATCTGGTGCATTGGGATATACAATGCAAGTAGATGAAGATGAGAAATTATTATTAAGTAAAGAACAAATACTAGCCAAAATTACCACATATACTGGTGGTAGGGCAGCTGAAGAAATTATATTTAACTCTATTACATCTGGTGCATCTAATGATATTGAAATGGCAACAAAGCTTGCCCGGGCAATGGTCACTAGATTGGGCATGACAGAAGAGTTTGATATGATGGCTCTAGAAACTATTAACAACAAGTATCTTGGCGGGGATGCTTCCTTAGTTTGTTCTGAAACTACCATTGCAAGGGCAGATGAGGTGGTCCTTGAAATAATAAAATCCTGTCACAATAAAGCAAAGGATATATTGAAGGAAAATATAGATAAACTTCATCAGTTGGCTAAATATTTGTTAGAAAGGGAAACTATTTCTGGTGAAGAGTTTATGGACATATTAGAAGGTAGAGTAACTGTTAGTTTACAGTTAGAAGCATAGGCCTTGTAACTATTTTGTTACAAGGTTTTTCTTTTTTAAATAAAAAGTATGGTATAATAAAATTATCAAAAAGTTAATCAAAGGGGAAAATTTATGAAAAAACATATACAAGCTTATATAGCAACAACAATAATTCTACTTCTATTAATTGGCGTTGGCTTTTTTATCTATCTAAATACGCAGAAGCCTAATAAAGAAGTTATATCTATTTCTGATGATGTCTACTTGGTTTATAAAGATGAGTATTTTACAGATGAAACCCTTTTTAGGATGGAAGGGGACGTAATATATATTTCCCTTAACTTTATCAAGGAATATATAGATTCTGATATATTTTATGATGAGAAGGAAAAGATGGTAATTATCACAGACCAGGATAAGGTTTTAAGATATATTGTAGATGAGGATAAGGCTACTATAAATCATAGAGAGTTTATGTTGGATTTGCCTGTAAAAGAAATTGAAGGACAAGTATATTTACCTGAGGATATACTTTCAAGCCAATATGGTTTAGAAATTAATTTCTGGGAAAATACAAGGGCTATAACTATAGACAGTTTTAATTCAAATTATATAATAGGTCAAGTAATAATGGAAGGAGGGCATATAAGAACAAATTTTGATATTAAAGCTCCCATAGTGCTTGAAAATATAGATGTTGAAACTAACCTTTTTATATTTGAGGAGTACATGGATTGGTATAAGGTAAGGACCTTTGATGGAATTATAGGTTTTATAGAAAAAAAATATATAAAGATTGACCTCATAAGCAATATTTATAGTACGGAAAGCAATTATTCTTTGGATAATATGACCAGTGAAAAAATAAACCTTACTTGGGATTACACCAATAGAAAGATGGAAAATTTTAAGGAGGCAAATATTATTTATGGTGTTAATATCCTTAGCCCTACTTGGTTTGAAATTATTGATGAAAATGGAAATATAAATGATAAAGGAAATAAGGATTATGTAAGGGAATACAAAGGCTTAGGGTATAAAATATGGCCTTTAATATCCAATGGATTTGATCCTGATTTAACTAATAAATTATTGTCTAGCAGTTCAACAAGAGAAAAACTGATTAAGGATATTTTACTTCTCTATTATGAATATGGTGTTGATGGTATTAATATTGATTTTGAAAATGTTCATTTAAAGGATAGAGATTTATTAACTCAATTTGTTAGGGAATTATATCCTGTTTTTAAGGAAAAAGGTATGACTGTAAGTATGGATGTTACTCCTATTTCAGTATCTGAAAATTGGTCTATGTGTTATGATAGAAAAAGACTGTCTGAAACTGTAGATTACATAATACTAATGGCCTATGATCAACATTGGGCAACCAGTCCTGTGGCTGGCTCTGTAGCACAATATACCTGGGTTGAGGAAAGTTTAAAGAAGGTTTTAGAGGAAGTTCCTAAAGAAAGATTAATACTGGGATTGCCTTTTTATACCAGATTATGGACCATTGAAGATACTGAAGAGGGCGAAAAGGTAACATCTGTTGCCTTGTCTATGGAAGCTGCAAAAAAATTTATTGAAGAGAACTCTGTATCTTTAGGATGGGATGAAGAAAGTGGACAATATTATGGTGAAGTATTTAAGGAAGGGAAGACCTATAAAATATGGGTTGAAAATGATAAATCTTTGAGGCTTAAAGCATCTTTGGTAAATAAATATGATTTGGCAGGTATTGCCACTTGGAGAAGGGGCTTTGAAATTGAAGATATATGGCCTGTTTTATCACAGACTATTAATTTAAATTAATGAGGGGTGATTGTATGTATAAATATAAGAATGTTAAAATCCATTTAGTTCAAGGGGATATTACTACTATGGCTGTTGATGCAATAGTAAATGCTGCCAACAATACCTTATTAGGTGGTGGCGGTGTTGATGGAGCCATCCACAGAGCTGGGGGTCCAACAATACTTGAACAATGTAAAAAAATTGGAGGATGTCCTACAGGGGAAGCCAGAATAACCACTGCAGGTAATATGCCCAGTAAATATGTAATACATGCTGTTGGGCCTGTATATAAAGGTGGCAACAAAAATGAGGACAAACTTTTATACAATGCCTACTATAATTCATTGAAATTAGCAAAGGATTACAATTTAAAAACCATAGCTTTTCCAGCCATTTCTACGGGAGTTTATGGATATCCAAAGGATGAAGCTAGTGATATAGCTATAAAAGCTGTTATGGATTTTATAGATAATGAAGGTGGAATTGAAGAGGTATATTTTGTATTATTTAATAAAGATAATTACACCCTTTATGAAGAAAAGTTAAATTTAAAATTTAGCAGGTAATAGTATATAAAATTTTAAATTAAATATTGACTTTTTTCTATTTTCATAATACCATATGCAGTAAAGTTTGATTTAAAGGGTGTGTTTAAAATTTTAGCAGATACACATAAAATAATTGCCAGCAATGTTTTTGAAAATATATATCAAATATATGGTATACAACTGGATAAAAAAAGATTATTAAAAGGCTCTGTAGCTCCGGATAAACTACCTAAATATAGACTTCATAGACATTATAAGGATGAAAGTTTAAATTATGTGGTAAATGAAATATCTAAGCTAATATTTATATCTAAAGCTTTAGATTTTAATGAAAAAATTGATCCAATAAGGTTGAAAATTTTAAGCTACAATTTGGGTGTTATATCACACTACTTAAGTGATTTTGTATGTCTACCCCATGCCCAAAGGTGGACATTTTATAAAAATTTAATAAAGCACATAAATTACGAAACTAAGTTAAATGAATATGCTCCTTATCATGACTTTAAAAAGAATATCATTACAGTAAAGGATATGGACATATTCAAGACAAAAAAAGTAAAACTAAAGCCCATAATAAAGGAATATATAGAAGAAGTCATAAAGGAGCATTCTTTTTATTACGGCTTTAAAGGAGACCTTGATTTTGCTCTATCATTAAGTTTAAAAATAAGCTGTTTTGTAATTGATACTGTCAAGGCTTACAGCCATGAAGCATATAGAGATTTTGCTTTTATATTCTAGCAAAAAAAATAATATAAATATTAAATTATTATTGACAATTTGGATATAATACAATATAATAAGTAATTAAATATAATATGCAAACACAAAAGGCAGTGAAGGGAAGAGTAGTCATAGAGGAAGTTATAGAGAGTCGGCCATTGGTGGAAAGCCGATACGGAATCTATGATGAAGAACATCCCGGAGCATCTAACCGAAAGAGGAAACTCTAGTAGGCTTAGACGGGTATAGTCCGTTATCAACTATACAGTATCGAACTTTTGTTCTGTACTGGTTTGAGGGAGCTATGCTAACTAAGGTGGCACCGCGGAAGTTAACCTTTCGTCCTTTGGATGAAAGGATTTTTTGTTTTTTAAGGAGGTATATTATGGAAAAGCTAGGAAAGTTGCACTTGAAGAAAAAACTATTAGATATTAAAGAAACACAAATTGCTATAAAAACTATAAAGGATTTTTTTGAAAGACGTTTGTCAAAAAAATTAAATTTAATAAGAGTTTCTGCACCCTTATTTGTAAAGCCTGAAACAGGCTTAAATGATAATTTAAGTGGAGTAGAAAAGCCTGTATCTTTTAATATAAGAAAATATAATATTGAGGTTGAAATTGTTCAATCATTGGCTAAATGGAAGAGAATGGCTTTAAAGACTTATGGTTTCAATCCAGGTGAAGGTTTGTATACAGATATGAATGCCATAAGGCCTGATGAAGAATTGGACCATACCCATTCTGTATATGTAGACCAATGGGATTGGGAAAAAGTAATTACTAGACAGGACAGAAGTGAGGATTATTTGAAAAAAACTGTAGAAGATATATATGAAGTCTTTAAGGAAACGGAAGAGAAAATAAATACTATGTACCCTATGCTTCAGAAAAAGCTTCCTGATAAAATACATTTCATTACTACTCAAGAACTGGAAGATATGTATCCTGACAAGACACCAAAAGAAAGGGAACATTTAATATGTGAAAAATACAAGGCAGTTTTTTTGATGAAAATAGGCAAAAGATTAAAATCTGGCCAACCTCATGATGGTAGAAGCCCAGATTATGATGATTGGGAACTTAATGGTGATATTTTGTTCTGGAATCCAGTGTTAAAAGAGGCTCTTGAGTTATCAAGTATGGGTATCAGGGTAGACGAGAAATCTCTAAAAGAACAGCTATTAGCTGCAGGAGCTTTAGATAGATTAAATAAAAAATATCATAAGATGTTAATAGAGGGAAAACTGCCTTTAACCATAGGTGGCGGTATAGGCCAATCAAGAATATGTATGTACTTTTTAGAGAAAAAGCATATAGGAGAAGTTCAGGCTTCTGTGTGGACAGATTCTATAATAGAAGAATGCAAAAAAGACAATATATTTTTACTTTAAAAGAAAAATAGTGTAAAATATATAAAAAGCATAGGAGTAATGGCATGGGCAGAAAGATAAAATTATCATATATTTTACTGGGATTAGGAATAGGAATTATTTTAACTAATTTCATATATTATATAAGTCCAAGGATTGAATATAGGGACTTAAGTGATGATGAAATTATTGAAAAGGCAAAAGATTTGGGGATGGTCTTTGTAAAGGATGCAATCCAAGTTGATAAAGTTGAAGATGACTATGAAGATGACTATATTGATGAGTCAAATGAAGAAGAGTTAGAAGAAATAGTATTCAAAGTGGAAGAAGGTCAAAATTTAACAAATATTGCTGAAAATCTTTATAGGCTTGGATTAATTGATGACATAAGTAGCTTTATAAACTATTGTAAAGAAAGAGGGATAACTTCACGTCTTAGAGTAGGAACTTATAAATTAACAACTGGTATGGATTATGAGACCTTAGTTAAAATTCTTACTAAAAGTTTGGAAAATTAGTATTGTTGTACTATTTTGTTGGAAACATTGAAAGGTCTTCAATGTTTCCTTTTTATTTTCAAAAAAACAAAACAGTAAATAAATTATTGTAGTATAATAGATTATAGCATCGAACAAAAACGAAAATAATTGGTTTATTTATCCAAAATGTTGGAAACAATTGCTAAGGAGGAGGGATAAGTTTGTTGTTAGCAGAAAAAGGACTTGGAGAATTGTATGATGGTTTGTTGTACAATTTTTTGTACAATAACGACATAAATTCTATACACATCCTCCTAAACCTTTATGATATAGAAATCAGTACTACAAATATATATCCTAAATATAGATGTACAAAAGATATAAGGAAAAGGATTAGAAGACTTCTTTTTCCAAGAAGGGATAGGCAATTGATTTCCAACAATGTTTCGATGCTGGTACATGAAGATATAGATAGACTAGAACTTGTGTTTTATCTAAAGGGATATTATAATGGTTATAATGACATTAGATGGGTAAATTTTTTGGAAGATGAGGCTTTAAAAAGAATGGATGAAAATGATTTATATGAAAAAAATTTTCTTTTTCATTATGATATATCAAACCGGGATATTCAAAGAGTTATCAAGGACTTATTTCTTTATATAGATTTTAACGAAAAGGAGACCAATACTTTAGATAATTTAATTTCTTCTTATTGCAATAAAATTATAAAAAGAAAAATATACAATTTAAATACATACATAGATAAACAACTTACAATAAGCTATAGTCAAAAAAAACCAAATATACAGGAAGAAGATTTATTGACACATAGACAATTAAGGAATATATACAAGTCCTTAGTGAAGATTATAGAAAAAAATATGATCAATACATATAAAGAAGCCTATTGGTTTGGAATAAATGACAGGGTTTTGAGTAGATATAAATAAATATGTATAAAATTTTTTAAAATGGAAAAAATATCCCTCAGATAGTAATGGAGGGATATTTTTGAAAAGATATATTGGTATATACATATTTATATTTTGTTTTATATTATTCCTTACTAGCTTTGGAATAGGATATTATTTGACAAGCATAAGAAATGGAAGGAATTTGGCAATAGAAAATACAGAAATTAGCGGAATTGAAGATTTAGAGATTATACAAGAAGTGGAAAGAATTACTCCTAATACTTTTATTGAAATAAGAATTCATTATAAAAAGTGTAACCACAATATAACAAAATTGAATGAAAAAGACAACAATATTGTTAATATGACTGAAGAAGAGTATAAGGCTTATTTAAGAGAAAATTATCCTAATGTGAAGCTTATAAAATTTTCAAGTAAGGAAATTCTTTTAGAAGAGGAAAGAAACCACCTTTGCCCTAATCATTATATAATTGGTGAACATGAAGGAAAGGTAGCTGTATTTAAAATTGACGATAATGGGCAAATGTATCTAGACAAGGTTTTTGCAGATTATCCTATAACTCTGCTTAAAAAAATAGACCAGGAAAAATTAAGGGAAGGAATAATTGTAGATAGTGAAGAAGAACTATCCGATGTATTGGAAAATTTTATCTCTTAAACTAAGTTAGTAATTCTAACTTAGTTTTTTCATTAAAAATTACAGTTAAATATGTTAGAATAATATATATTAATATTGAAGGGTGAAATTTATGGTTATTCTCGGTATTGATCCAGGCTTGGCTATAGTAGGATATGGAGTAATTGAAGTATTAGGAAATAAATATGGTGTTTTAGATTATGGAATTATTACTACAGACAAAGATTTATATATTCCTGAAAGATTGAAGTTAATTTATGATGAGCTAAGCTTAATCATTAATAAGTACAATCCAGAAGATGTAGCCATGGAAGAGCTATTTTTTAATAAGAATGTAAAAACGGCCATAAAAGTAGGACAAGCTAGAGGAGCAGCCATATTAGCTGCTAAAAATAAGGGGCTTGATATTTTTGAGTATACGCCTTTACAGGTAAAGCAGGCAGTTGTTGGATATGGAAGAGCAGAAAAAAGACAGGTGCAGGAAATGGTAAAAATACTACTTAACTTAAAAACAATACCTAAGCCAGATGATGCTGCTGATGCTTTGGCCATAGCAATATGCCATGGTAGCTCTATAAAATATAAGGATATGTTTAGAATGAAATAAAGGGTGATAGATTTGTATGAATACATTAAGGGTAGAGTAGTAAAGATTAAAGATGATTATGTAATAATTGATAATGGTGGAATAGGATATAGGGTATTTACATCTAGGTATTCAATAAATAATATGGATATAGGAGATACCCTAACTATGTATTTAGACTTAAATTTAAGAGAAGATGGAATATACTTATATGGTTTTACATCTGAAGAAGAATTGAAAATCTTTAATATGCTGAGGCTTGTTTCTAAAATTGGGCCTAAGGTGGCATTAAATATATTATCAACTTTAACTCCTAATGAAATAAAAAGTGCAATATATAATAATGATATTGATTCTTTTGTTAAGGTACCTGGCATAGGTAAGAAAACTGCCAATAGGATAGTACTTGAACTTAAGGATAGAATTAAAGGTGAAGATATTATTAGTGGTATTGTAGCCCAGGATAAGGATGAAGACAATTTACAAATAGCCATAGAAGGAATGATGTCCTTAGGATATACTAAAGGAGAAGTACTGAAAGTTGTAAAAGATTTGGATATAAGCCAAATGGATGCTGAACAGATTATAAGGGAAGCCTTAAAAAGGTTTTCAAAATAGATAGAAAGGTATTGATGTAAATGAACAAAAAAGACCAACGAATAGTTACTAGTACTTTAAGAGAAGAAGACAGGGATAATGAAATTTCACTAAGGCCAAAATGGCTTCATGAATACATAGGACAAGACAAGGTGAAGGAAAAGCTCAACATATTTATAAAAGCTGCAAAGGAACGAAAAGAGCCTTTAGACCATGTACTTTTATATGGTCCTCCAGGATTAGGAAAAACTACTCTAGCACATATAATTGCAAATGAAATGGGGGTTAATGCTAGAATAACATCTGGACCAGCAATTGAAAGACCGGGAGATTTAGCTAGTATACTCACAAATTTAGCTGAAGATGATGTTTTGTTCATAGATGAAATTCACAGATTAAATAGGACGGTAGAGGAAATATTATACCCTGCAATGGAGGATTATGCATTGGATATAATAATAGGCAAGGGGCCTAGTGCAAGATCTGTAAGGCTTGAACTATCAAGATTTACATTGATTGGTGCAACAACAAGGGCAGGACTTTTAACTTCTCCTTTAAGGGATAGATTTGGAGTAATGTTAAATCTAGAGCTTTATGATAATGAAAGTCTAAAAAAGATTATAAAACGTTCAGCTAGCATACTCAATATAGAAATAGATGATTTAGGTGCTCTAGAAATTGCAAAAAGGTCAAGAGGTACACCTAGAATTGCAAATAGACTTTTAAAGCGGGTAAGAGATTATGCCCAGGTAATGGGTGATGGAATTATTACTTTAGATGCAGCAAAGAAAGGATTAGAAATGTTGGAAATAGACGAATTAGGATTGGATGAAGTAGATAGACGTCTAATACTTACAATGATTAATAACTTTGGTGGAGGACCTGTAGGAATTGACACCCTTTCTGCTGCCACTGGAGAGGAAAAGGACACTATTGAGGATGTATATGAACCATATTTATTACAGATAAACTTTATTAATAGAACTCCTAGGGGAAGACTTGTTACCAAAAAAGCCTATGAGCACTTTAATATACCATACAATAAGGATGGGGTGAGAAAATGAATTCTATGGGGAAGATCTTGTTAACTTTTGGAATAGCTCTTACCATCTTTGGCTTAATCATTTTAATAGGTGAAAAATTTGGATTAGGGAAACTTCCTGGAGATATTTTTATAAAAAAAGGCAACTTTACTTTTTTCTTTCCAATTGTATCAAGTATTTTAATAAGCCTTTTACTTACTTTGCTATTAAATTTATTTATTAGAAGATAAGGGGGAGAGCTATGAAAAAACCAATATCTATAATAATTTCAGTTGTAATATTGCTAGGATTTATTTTGCATTATGGTTATGTTTATGCAGAAAAAGAGTATGATAATTATATAAAAGTCAGGCTTACATATCCCTTAAAGTCAGAAAGAGAGATTAAACTATATAGTAATGATGGTTTTTACCTATACAATATAGATGATATGGAGAATGAAATAGAATTTTTTGATATAAATGAGATCCGTATTGTTGTAGAAGAAGGTGAAATATATATTTTGGATTCGGATGAAGAATTGGTTTATTTTTTAGATAATGGTGAGGATTTACTAATTAAATCAAGAAAGGAAAACATAATTAAAGTTGAAGAAATGTATTATAGAGGATATATTATGTTTAACACAAGTGGGGACAAGCTTTGTATTATTAATTATCTGGATATCGAAGAATACTTATATGGCGTTGTACCTAGGGAAATGGGTTCATCCTTCCATATGGAAGCCCTAAAAGCTCAGGCCATAGCATCAAGGACCTATGCTATGAGGAATTTAAACAAACATATAAGTGATGGATACAATCTTTGTGATACTGTACACTGTCAGGTATATGGAGGATACAACGTTGAAAGTCCTAAAACAAGTGAAGCTGTGGATAAAACAAAGGGTATGATTATAACATATAATGGACGTCCTATTGATGCTGCTTTCCATTCAAACAGCGGTGGGCATACAGATGATGCAAAAGAAATATGGGGTGGCGATGCACCTTATTTAACTGGTAGAGTGGATGAATTTTCAAAATCCTTCCCAAATAGCAGCTGGAAGTTGAATTTAACATCAGAAGAAATAGGCAGTAAATTGAAAAATAATGGCATAAATGTAGGAAAAGTATTGGATTTAATTATACTGGATACTACGCCTGCTGGGAGGGTGTCTGAAATTGTAATTGTAGGAACTACAGGCAAAAAAATTATAAGTGGAAATGAATTTAGAACAATAATAGGTGGTGATACTTTAAAAAGTACTCTATTTACTGTAGATAAGGAAAATAAATTTGATAATGAAATAAAAATTTATTCTATAGATAAATATGAGAATAAAAAAAATGTGGCGTTAAACAATATAGGTATAATTGATAAGGATGGAAATATATTGAAGGCAGATAAAATAAATTATATAATAACTGACAGGGGAATAGAGCATGTAAATTTGGATACTATAGCTAATATAGTTAATTTTACTATTTATGGTAAAGGATATGGTCATGGTCTAGGAATGAGCCAATGGGGAGCTGAAGGTATGGCCCTTAATGGATATAATTATGAGGAAATTTTAAAATACTACTACAAAGGAGTAGATATAGAATACATGAGGTAAGAAGGATGATACTATGAAAACTAGTGATTTTTATTATGAATTACCAGAAGAGTTAATAGCACAGCATCCAATAAAAAATAGGGAAGAATCCAGACTTCTTATTTTAGATAAGGAAACTGGGAATATAGAACATAAGAAGTTTAAAGACATAATAAATTATTTAAATGAAGGAGATTGTTTAGTTTTAAATGATACTAAAGTAATTCCTGCAAGGCTCTTTGGAAATAGGGAAGGAAAAGATGAGAAAATAGAATTTTTATTGCTGAAAAATATTGAAGGCAATTTGTGGGAAACTCTAGTTAAACCAGGGAAAAAAGTAAGACCTGGTGGGAAAATTGTATTTGGAGATGGACTTTTAGTGGCTAATGTATTAAGCATTGAAGAAGGTGGTACAAGGATAGTGGAGTTTCACTATGATGGTATATTTGAAGAGGTATTAGATAGGTTAGGGGAGATGCCCTTACCACCTTATATTAAGGAAAAGCTAGAGGATAAAGAAAGATATCAAACAGTTTATGCTAAACACGAAGGTTCTGCTGCTGCTCCTACTGCAGGTTTACATTTTACAAAGGAACTTTTAAGTTCAATAGAGGAGAAAAAGGTAAATTTAGCTTATTTGACCCTCCATGTAGGATTAGGAACCTTTAGGCCAGTTAAAGTAGAAAATATTGAGGAGCATCATATGCATTCGGAATACTATGAATTAAATGAAGAGGCAGCAGAAAAAATAAATTTAGCTAAAAAAAATGGTGGCAGAATTATAGCTGTAGGAACTACTAGTGTAAGAACATTGGAGACTATAGCTACACAAGAAGGGAAAATTGTACCTAAAAAAGGATGGACAGATATATTCATATATCCTGGATATGAGTTCAAGGCTGTTGATTGTCTTATAACTAATTTCCATTTACCTGAATCAACCCTTTTAATGTTAGTTAGTGCTTTTGCAGGAAGGGAAAAAATATTAAATGCTTACAAAATTGCAGTGGAAAACAGATATAGATTTTTTAGCTTTGGAGATGCAATGTTCATCAAGTAGAAGGAGGAAAAAAATGGCGTTAGAATTCAAAGTATTAAAGGAGTCTACTGAGTGTTCTGCTAGATTGGGCCAAATAAAAACGCCCCATGGAGTAATTGAAACTCCCGTATTTATGCCAGTAGGCACTCAGGCAACAGTTAAAGCTATGACTCCGGAAGAAGTAAGAGACTTAGGTGCTCAAATCATACTGAGCAATACCTATCATCTTTATTTAAGGCCAGGTCATAAGTTGATTGAAGAAGCAGGTGGATTGCATAAGTTTATGAACTGGCATAAACCAATTTTAACAGATAGTGGTGGATTTCAAGTATTTAGCTTGAACGATTTAAGGAAAATAACTGAAGATGGTGTAGAGTTCAGGTCCCATATAGATGGTTCCACCCATTTTATAAGTCCCGAGAAATCCATAGAAATACAAAATTCCTTAGGTGCTGACATTATTATGTGTTTTGATGAATGCACTCCATATCCTGCAGACTATGAATATGTGAAAGAATCCATGGAAAGAACCAGCCGTTGGGCAAAAAGGTGTAAGGACTACCATGAAAATTGGGATAAACAAGCCTTATTCGGTATAGTACAAGGTGGAATGTATAAGGATTTAAGGGAAAAAAGTGTTAAGGATATTTTAGATATAGGATTTCCAGGATATGCTATAGGAGGATTAAGTGTAGGAGAACCACTAGAGCTTATGTGTGAGATGCTTGATTTTACAACACCAATGTTACCAAAAGATAAGCCAAGATATTTAATGGGTGTTGGTACTCCAGATTATTTATTTGAAGCAGTTATAAGAGGAATAGATATGGCTGATTGTGTTCTTCCCACAAGAATTGCTAGGAATGGGACTGTAATGACTAGTCAGGGCAGGCTAACCATTAGAAATGCAGAATATAAAAATGATTTTAATAAGCTAGATCCTGAATGTGATTGTTACACTTGTACAAATTATACAAGGGCATATATTAGACATCTTTTTAATGTAAATGAAATATTAGGGGCCAGATTAGCTACTATCCATAATTTATATTTCCTTTTAAAACTGATGGGAAATATTAGGGAAGCCATTAGACAAGATAGGCTTATGGAATATAGAGAAGAATTTTATAAAAAGTATGGATACATTAAATAAAAAAGAAGGTTTTTTAAATTTTTTGTTGAATATAAATAAGGAGAAATAAAAAAGGAGGAATGCATATGGCAAATGCTGGTGCAGCACAAGGTTTAAATTTTAGCGGTCTTATATTACCTATAGCAATTCTTGCAATCTTCTATTTTATGGCTATTAGGCCTCAAAAGAAGAGAGAAAAGCAGATTATGGAAATGAGAAGCAATTTAAAAGTAGGTGATGAAGTAATAACTATAGGTGGAATGCATGGTAGAATAGTAAAAATTAAAGATGAAATAGTTACTTTAGAACTTGGTGCAGATAGAACTAAAATAGAATTTAGTAAATGGGCTATAGGTTCTGTTGTTAAGAAAGAAAATGAAAACAAAGAAAATAAATAACTTCCTTATTTTTAAGGAAGTTTTTACTTTTTTGTAATAAACTCCACTTACCTTTAATAAATTTTAATAGAATAGGAGGTGGAGTTTGTGAAGACAAGTGTAATAAGGCGTAGCATAGATATATTAAAGAGTTTAGGACTTGCTTTTTTATTAACTATAATATTATTATTAATTTTAACAACATTGCTTACATTTACGTCTTTAAAGGAAGATAATATTACCCTGATTAATACAATAATCATGATTTTGTCCATAGTTGTAGGAAGTATTAGTCTGGCATTTAAGGTAGATGAAAAAGGATGGCTAAATGGTGGATTAATAGGTATCTTGTACTTTGTAATATTGGTTTTAATAAACTTTTTATTTATAAAGCCTTTCATATTTGATATATATACTATTGGAAAGCTGTTTATTTGTTTAATATCAGGTGCAATAGGTGGTATGATTGGGGTAAATATAAAATAAACTTTATCTCATTATGAATTTGTGGTATAATTTATAAAGCACTCTATTGTTTATGTAGAAGGAGGGTTTTAGTTGAAATACATAAGAACTTTAACAGGTAGAAATCTAAAAAATACTTTAGCAAATGGTGGATGTGGTGAGTGTCAAACTTCTTGTCAATCTGCCTGCAAAACTTCTTGCACAGTAGGAAATCAAAAATGTGAAAACAATTAATTAACAAAGGCAGTGGTTTATACCACTCCTTTTTAATTTGTATATAAAGGAGGATTTTTTGTGGACATGAAAAATAGAATTCATAAATTCTTTTTAAATAATAGATATATAGTGCTTGATGTGTATAGTGGTGCAGTACATGTGGTTGATGGTATAGTATATGACATATTAGATTATTATAAGACTGATTCATTGGAAGAGATAAAAGAAACATTGAAAGAAAAATACCATATATCTCAAATTGAAGAAGCTTACGAGGAAATAAAAACACTGGAAAAGGAAGGCCTTTTATATTCTGACGAGATTGATACCAATAATATTAATTACAATACAGACAATGTAATTAAAGCCATGTGCCTTCATGTAGCTCACGATTGTAACTTAAGATGCAAATATTGCTTCGCTTCTCAAGGAGATTTTAAAGGTCAAAGACTTTTAATGGATTTAGAAGTTGGCAAGAGAGCTTTAGAATTTTTATGTGAAAATTCAGGCAAAAGAAGAAACCTGGAAGTAGATTTCTTTGGTGGAGAACCTTTGATGAACTTTGAAGTAGTAAAAGAACTTGTCTCCTATGGAAGGGAAATTGAAAAAAAATATAATAAGCATTTTAGATTTACTATAACAACAAATGGGGTACTCTTGGATGAAGAAAAAATTGATTATATTAACAAAAATATGGATAATGTGGTACTGAGCATAGATGGAAGAAGAGAGATAAATGATATAATGAGAAAAACTATTACCGGTAAAGGAAGCTATGATGTAATACTACCTAAAATCAAGGACTTTGTTGATAAAAGAGGGGACAAGGACTATTATATAAGGGGTACCTTTACAAGTTATAATTTAGACTTTTCAAAAGATGCCCTTCATTTTTATGAACAGGGTTTTAAAAAAATATCCATAGAGCCAGTTGTTACTTCTCCTGATATGGATTACGCTTTAAAAGAAGAACACCTGGAAGAAATATTAAGTGAATATGAAAAATTTTCAAAAGAATATATTGACATTAAGAAAAAAGATAAAGAATTCCTCTTTTTCCATTTCATGATAGACTTAAATCAGGGTCCTTGTCTTGCAAAAAGATCCATAGGATGTGGGGCAGGAAGTGAATATATAGCTGTAACCCCTGAAGGGGATATATATCCTTGTCATCAGTTTGTAGGAGAAAAAAAATTTAAGCTAGGAGATATATTTAATGGTATTACCAATGTTGAAAAAAGGGAAGAATTTAAAAAGGCAAATGTATTTAACAAGGAAGAATGTCATAATTGTTGGGCTAAATTCTATTGTAGCGGCGGTTGTCATGCTAATGCATACTATACCAATAAGGATATACTAAAACCATATAAATTAGGATGTGAAATGGAAAAAAAGAGAATAGAATGTGCAATCTCAATATTAGCAAATCTATAATAAGACAAAAGGTATCTCTTTTGTCTTATTTAATGGCATACGAGTTTAACATATATAGATTACATTGGAGTGATATATTTGGAAAAATGGTTTTTAAGAAATGTTAAGGGGAATCTAGATGCAATATCAAGACAATTAAATATAAGTAAAGTTTTGTCTAGACTGTTATTAAATAGGGGTATTAAAGATCTTAAGCTTATGGATAGCTTTATTAATCCTACTTTGGACAAACTTTACAATCCACGGCTTATGAAGGATATGGAAAAGGGTGTAAAAATACTAAAGGAAAGTATATTAAATAATGAGAAAATCAGAATATGTGGTGATTATGATCAGGATGGCAATTCTGCAATACTTACCTTATACAAAGGTATAACTAGATGTGGCGGTAATGTAGATTATGTAATACCTCATAGAATAATAGACGGTTATGGTATAAATGAAAGGATAGTTGAGGAAGCAAAAAGTGATGGAGTGGACCTTATAATTACTTGTGATAATGGAATATCTGCTTTTGAGGCAATAGATCTTGCAAAGAAACTGGGCATGAAAATAATTATAACTGATCACCATGAAATAAGCTGTACTTATGATGATAGAGGAAATTTAGAGTATAAGATACCTAAAGCAGATGCAGTTATAAATCCAAAAAGGCCTGACTGCAAATATCCTTTTAAAGAACTTTGTGGAGCTGGTGTAGCTTTTAAGTTTGTACAAGTATTATATGAAGAAATGGGAATAGATGTGAGAGAGTCCTATGAGCTTTTAGAATTTGTAGCCATGGGAACAGTATGCGATGTTGTGGACCTTGTTGGTGAAAACAGAATAATAGTTAAAGAAGGATTAAAAAGAATAAATAATACGGATAATAAAGGCCTTAAGGCCCTTATAAAGGCAACAGGATTAGAAGGAAGAAGGATTAATCCATACACCCTTGGTTTTGTAATAGGACCTTCCATAAATGCTTCAGGTAGGCTTGATAGTGCAGATATTGCAGTGGAGTTGTTGCTTACTTCTGATGAGAATTTAGCTTATGAATATGCAGAAAGGTTGCATTCTTTAAATGAAGAAAGAAAATATATGACTGAAAAGGGGATTAAAAAGGTAATTGATCAAATTGAAATGAATGGCTTTAAAAAGGATAAAGTATTTGTCATATATGAAAAGGATATCCATGAAAGTATAGCTGGAATAATAGCTGGTAGAATAAAAGATATGTACTATAGGCCAACAATTATACTTACTGATTCAAAAAAGGAAAATGAAATAAAAGGTTCAGCTAGATCTATAGAAGAATATGATGTGTTTAAAGAAATATCTAAATGTAAAGATTTACTTAATGAATTTGGTGGCCATTCTATGGCAGCCGGGTTGGCCTTGAAGCGGGAAAATCTTGAAAAATTAAGAATAAGGCTTAATGAACAAGCTGATTTAACTAGAGAGGATTTAACCCCTAAAATATATATAGATATGAGGCTTCCCTTAGAATATTTAAGCTTTGAACTTGTTGAAGAGCTTAAGTTATTGGAACCCTTTGGAAAGGGAAATCCAAAACCTTTATTTGGTGAAAAAAATATACCTGTTGTAAAAGCCTTTAAATTAGGTAAAAATCATAATACCCTAAAATTAATTCTAAAAATGAAAAATGGCAAGACTATAGAAGGACTATATTTTGGAAATATTGATGAATTTGATAGGAGAATGTCAGAAAAGTTCAGCCAGGCTGAAGTATCAAATATGTATAAGGGTATTAGTAATAATATAAGGCTAGATATAGCTTATACCCCCGATATAAATGAATATATGGGTTACAGAAATCTACAAATTATGATATATTATTATAGATAATTTGATGTTCCAAAAGTTTTTAGTGAAATATTTTTAAAATTGATATATAATTTCATTATACAAGGATTAGAATGGGAATTTAGGCTTAAAACTTAGGTTTTAGGTCTAAAATAATAATTAAAAGGTGAGCATTCGATGTTAGAAAATTTATTGTCAAAAATACAAGAATATTATCCACATGCTGATATGGATCTTATAATAAAAGCGTATAATTATGCTGAAAGCTGTCATCAAGGCCAGTATAGGAATTCAGGAGACAAGTACTTTACCCATCCATATAATGTAGCCATGATTTTAGCTGATTTGAATATGGATGATATAACTATTGCTGCTGGTCTTCTTCATGATGTATTAGAAGATACGGAAGTAAAATATGAAACATTGGTAGAAATGTTTGGGGAAGAAGTAGCCAATTTAGTAGAGGGAGTAACTAAATTGAAAAAACTTAAATTCAAATCCAAACAGGAAAGCCAAGCAGAAAACCTAAGAAAGATGGTTTTGGCCATGGCCAAGGACATTAGGGTTATTATAATAAAATTAGCTGATAGGCTCCACAACATGAGGACTTTAGAGTATATGAGTGAGGCAAAGAAGAAAGAAAAGGCCATTGAAACATTAGAGATATATGCTCCCTTAGCCCATAGACTTGGGATATCTAAAATTAAATGGGAATTAGAAGATTTGTCTTTGAGATTTTTGGATCCTGAAGGCTATTATGATCTAGTAGAAAAAGTATCTAAAAGAAGAAAAGAAAGAGAAGAGTATATTAAAAGAATAATTGATGAATTGGACAAAAATTTAGAACAGATGAATATTAAAAGAGAAATAAGTGGAAGACCTAAAAATTTTTACAGCATATATAAAAAGATGGTCTATCAGAATAAGAGCTTTGAACAAATATTCGATCTTACAGCCATAAGGGTAATTGTTGATAGCATTAAGGATTGCTATGCTGTATTGGGATTGGTTCATACAATGTGGAAACCAATACCTGGTAGATTTAAGGATTATATTGCAATGCCTAAACCTAATATGTATCAATCATTGCATACAACAGTAATTGGGCCTGAAGGTGAGATATTTGAAGTTCAAATTCGAACATGGGAGATGCACAGAACTGCTGAATATGGTATTGCTGCCCATTGGAAATATAAGGAAGGAACTGTGAAAACTGACAATTTTGATGAAAAACTTACTTGGTTAAGGCAGTTAATGGAATGGCAAAAGGATTTAAAGGATCCAAGAGAGTTCATGGAAAGTTTAAAAGTAGATTTATTTACAGATGAAGTATATGTATTTACACCAAAAGGTGATGTTATAAATCTCCCTAATGGTTCAACACCTATTGACTTTGCCTATAGGGTGCACACGGATATTGGAAACAAATGTGTTGGTGCTAAGGTAGATGGTAGAATAGTACCTTTGGATTTTAAGTTAAAAAACGGAAATATAGTAGAAATACTTACATCTGCAAGTTCTAGTGGGCCTAGTAGGGATTGGCTTAAAATTGTAAAAAGCAGTCAAGCTAAAAGTAAAATTCGTCAGTGGTTTAAAAGAGAAAGAAAAGAGGAAAATATACTTAGGGGTAAAGAATTGTTTGATAAGGAAGTAAAAAAGCTTGGCCTTAAAATAACTGATCAGTTAAAAGATGAGTGGTTGAAAGATATTACAAAAAGATTAAGTCTAAGTACTGTTGATGACTTGTATGCTGGTTTAGGTTATGGAAGTATAACCTTATCCCAAGTGATGTCAAAGTTAAAAGAAAAGTATAAAAAACATTTTAAAATAAAAGAGGATAGGGCAAATATAGAAAGTAGACCTAAGGAAAGACCCCCTATAAGATCTAGTGAAAGACTAGGCCAGGGTATTAGTGTAAAAGGTGTTGATAATATAAAGGTCAGATTTGCAAAGTGCTGCAATCCTGTCCCTGGAGATGAAATTGTAGGATATATTACTAGAGGCAGAGGAATTTCAGTCCATAGAAAGGATTGCCCTAATATTAGCTATATAGAAAATAATGAAAGATTTATTGAAGTAAATTGGGGTGATGACATAAAGGCTGAATACCATGCTGAAATCCAGATAAAAGCTTTGGATAGACAAGGCTTATTAACTGAAATTACTCAAAATATAACTAATTCAGGTTTAGCATTGACAAGCTTAAGCGCTAGAACAAATAAGGAAAAATTAGCAATAATTAATATTGTTTTAGAAATTAAGGATATTGAACAATTGAGAGAGTTAATGAAAAATTTAAGAAAATTAATGGATGTAATAGATGTATATAGGGTTATAAGCTAATAAGAGAGGTGCATATAATGAGAGCAGTGGTTCAAAGAGTTAAAGAAGGGAAGGTAATTGTTGAAGGAGAGACAGTAGGCCAAATAAATGAAGGTTTACTGGTTTTACTTGGTGTTGGGGACGATGACAATGATAAGGACTTAGAATATATAGTGAACAAAATATTAGGATTAAGGATTTTTGAAGATGAAAATGGAAAGATGAATCTGTCAGTAGAAGATATAAATGGAGAACTTTTAGTAGTGTCACAATTCACCCTGTATGGAGATGTTAGGAAGGGTAAAAGACCTAGTTTTACATCCGCTGCCCATCCTAGTATTGCAGAAGAATATTATAAGAAATTTATATCTAAATGTAAAGAATTGGGCATCAAAACTGAACATGGAGTATTTGGTGCTCATATGGACGTGAGTTTTATAAATAGTGGACCGGTTACAATACTAATAGATAGTAAAAAGACTTTTTAGGAGGGATAATTTTGGAGATCATTAGAATACCAGCAGGTATATATGCAGCTAATTGTTATTTAGTATATGATGAAGATACTAAAGAGGGAATTGTAATAGATCCAGGTGGAGATGCAGATGATATAATTAATAAAATAGAAGAACTGGGACTAGATATTAAATATATTGTACTAACCCATGGCCATGGAGATCATATTGCTGGAGTTGAGGATTTGAAAAAGTATACCAATGCAAAAGTTGCAATCCACAAAGATGATGCCCCGATGGTAAGGAATGGAGAAAAAAATTTATCAAGCAGAATGGCTATGGGTACTGTGGAAATCGAACCTGATATATTGCTAGATGAAGATGATGTTATAGAATTTGGTAAGCTTTCAGGTAAAGTTATTCACACTCCGGGACATACTCCTGGTGGCATTAGCTTAAAGATAGAGGATTCCTTATTTACTGGAGATACTCTATTTGCAGGTAGTATAGGCAGAACTGATTTTGAAGGAAGCTCATATGATAGTATTATTAATTCTATTAAAACAAAGTTAATAGTTTTTCCAGATGAAACCAGGGTTTATCCAGGGCATGGTCCATCTACTAGCATAAAAATGGAAAAAAGAAATAATCCTTTTTTGAGATAGAATATTAGCCACCTTTTAGGGAAAGATATATACTAGGAGGTGGCTTTTATGAAAAAGAAAGGCTATTTAAACTACTATAATCGTAAAGAAGATATAGATTTGCGTGACATACATGAGCTAATTGAGATGGGATTAAATAAAGAGGAAATAGCAAAAGAATTTGGTATATCTAAGAAATATGTAAAGAAAATAATTGAGGATTATTATAATGATTATTGAGAGGAATGAATATGATTTATGTACATCTAATAAATAATGATTATAGATACGAGGTTAATGAACTAATACGGGTTTTTTATTTTAATGAAGAAATAGTTTTTTTAGATGATTTGAAAGATTATAGTGAGGGATTTTTAATCGTAGTAGGCTTAAAGGATGTACTGTCCTTTACAAAAGTTTATAAGGATAATGAACTACTATGTGAAATTCAAATAGAGATAAAAAGTATAAATATAGGTGACCATGATATTGAAAAGAGGAGAAAAGTTGGTATTATACAAAGTCTCTATGATGCCTTAGACAATTTATCAACTGTAAAGGCACCTTGGGGAGTATTAACAGGAGTTAGACCTGCTAAAATTGTGCACAAATTAATGGACAAGGGCTATGATCATAAAGAGATACTAAATATACTAAAAGGTGGATACAGGCTTTATGATGAAAAAGCAAAACTATTAATTGATGTAGCCCAAAAACAAAGAAAACATATTTATCCAATAGATGAAAACCGGTTTAGTTTATATGTTGCCATACCATTTTGTCCAACCAGGTGTCTATATTGTTCCTTCCCTGCTGTAGGTATAGGCAAATATGGGCATCTTGTTGATGAGTATACAGAAAAGCTTATATATGAATTGGATATGATAGGAGAGCTTACAGACTCAAAACATATATCTACTGTTTATATAGGAGGAGGTACTCCTACTGCCATACCATGTAAAAATCTTCAAAAGATAATACATGCCATATATAGAAATTTTGGAAGGGAAAATATACAGGAGTTTACAGTAGAAGCAGGAAGGCCAGATACTATTGATGAAGAAATTCTTAAAATGTTAAAAGAAAATGGCATAAATAGAATTAGCATTAATCCTCAAACTATGAATGATGAAACTTTAAAACTAATTGGAAGACATCATAAGGCAAAGGATATAGTAGACGTATACTATCTAGCCAAAAAAATAGGGTTTTCAATTATTAACATGGATCTAATAGTAGGATTGCCCAGTGAAGGTACTAAGGAAATTAGGACAACCCTAAAGGAAATAGAAAAACTAAATCCTGAAAATTTAACTGTTCATACTTTAGCAGTCAAAAGGGCTTCCAGATTTAAGAATGTAATAGACCAATATGATATAAAAGAGCAAAATGTTATATATGAAATGCTTAAGGAAATAAAAGCCTTTACTGAAAAAATGAATCTTGAACCATATTATCTTTATAGGCAAAAACAGATATTAGGTAATTTTGAAAATGTAGGCTATGCAAAGAAGGATAAGGAATGTATATATAATATTAAAATGATGGAAGAGAAGGAAACTGTACTGGCTGCTGGTATGGGTGCAATTTCAAAAATTTATTTTCCTAAAGAGGATAGGATAGAAAGGGTTCCTAATGTTAAAAGCCTAAATGAATATCTTACAAGGGTTCATGAAATGGTGGAAAGAAAGAAGGTTCACTTAACTTGACACTTATAAGAATATATCTTATAATTATCTAAAAATAAATATAGGAAAAACGATGAGAAGGAAGAGTAGTTAAATCCCTTGGCTATAGAGAGTCGGTGATGGTGGAAATCCGATGCCAATATTTAACGAAGACACCTTCGAGTTAACAGTATTGTTCGCTATAAAGCGTTATAATATAGAGTGAGGTAAAACCTAAGGAGGGTGGCACCGCGGGAATTAACCTCTCGTCCCTTATGCAAGAGATGAGAGGATTATTTTTTTGAGGAGGGATTTCTATGAGAGAAAATATGGGCAGTTTAAGAAGAACTCATATGTGTGGAAATTTAA
>JAAYHM010000197.1 GCA_012735405.1 Tissierellia bacterium
ATTTATAAATTTTTAATAAAAATAAGCTGCCCAGTATGGAGAATAAAAGTCCAGAAACAATTATGCCAAATATGCCCTTTATCCCATATACTCCAAAGAATTCTAAAATTTCTCTTCCTGATGCAAAACCTGCTCCTATTACAGTACCTATATATACTGAAGCAATTTTAATCCAATTCTTGTTCATATAAATCCTCCTTCCTGATAACTAGTCTATTATCAGGAAGGCTTGTTCTATAACCAAATAGGGCTTAAATAGAAGACACGGAAGCTAATAAGCTTCCGCGCCAAAGTCTTATATATTTTCTTCTTTAAAGGCTTTTACTACAGATACCATAGCAAACAGCATGACAAATATAAAGGGGAAGGCTGCTGCAATGGAGGCTGTTTGTAGTGCTTGTAATCCTCCTGATAGAAGTAGAGCTGCTGCAAAAAGGGCTAACACTATTCCCCATAAAAATTTCTTGCTATTGCTTGGATTTAGATCTCCCTGGGAAGTAAACATCCCTAGCACAAAAGTAGCTGAATTAGAGGAGGTTATGAAAAATGTAGTTAGTAGTACTATTGTAATTAAGGATAATACTTTTGTCAGTGGATAATATTCATATGCTTTAAATAAAGCCGTTTCTGGTACCTGAGCTGCTTCAGCAAGTACTTCTAATCCAACTTCATCGGCTAAATTTAAACCCAGGCTACCAAATACTGCAAACCAAACAATAGACACCAGGGCTGGCACTAATATAACTCCTGCAATAAACTCCCTAACTGTTCTCCCTTTAGAAATTCTAGCTATAAAGCTTCCTACAAAGGGTGCCCAGGCTATCCACCAGGCCCAATAAAATATTCTCCATCCATTAACCCAGGAGTTGTCTCCAAAGGCATTTATGCCTAGACTATCCTTAAAGAAATCATTAATATATAAGCCTATTCCATTTGTAAAATTATTTATTATAGGTAATGTAGGTCCTATTACTGCACAAAGAATTAATAAGCCACTGGCTAAATATAAGTTTATATCTCCAAGTAATTTTATTCCCTTATCTATACCACTAACTGCTGTCCAAATGGTTATAACTGTTATAACAACTATTATGGCCATTTGAACTAATGCTGTTTCTGGAATATTAAAAAGATAATTTAATCCACTGTTAATCTGCAAAGTACCTAGTCCTAAGGATGTTGCTACCCCTGCTACAGTTGCAAAGACTGCAAGTATATCTACTAATTTACCAATTGGTCCATTTACTCTTTCCTCCCCAAGTAAAGGGGTAAATATACTACTTATAAGTCCTGGTGTGTTTTTCCTAAATTGGAAATATGCAAGGGCAAGCCCTATAATACTATAATTTGCCCAAGGATGAAAACCCCAATGCATAAAGGAGGATTTCATGGCAAAGTCTACTGCTTCCACACTGCCAGGTTCAGCTCCTAGAGGACTTACAAAATGGGATATGGGTTCAGCTAATCCCCAAAATACAAGACCTATACCCATACCTGCCCCAAACAACATGGCAAACCAGGATACGGTACTGTATTCAGGTTCAGAATCATCGGGACCTAATTTCATTTTTCCGTATTTACTAAAAGCCATAGCAAGGGCAAATATAACAAATGACAACATGGATATTAGATATAACCAGCCAAATTTATTGGTCAAAAAATTCAGTAAAGCGCTTGCAAAGTTGGCAAAACTATTTTGTGCAAGTATACCCCATAGAACTATTATTATAGAAAATCCTAGGGATATGTGAAAAACCTTATTATCCTTTGACACTTTTTTCACCCCATTCATTTTATCTCTCCAACTAAATGGTCAGCATTTAATTAATAAATTTTTTGGGAATAAAGGGTGATAGGCCATCACCCCTTATTCCCATTAATCTCTTATATCCTTACCTTATATACAGTTTGTTCTTTTGCATCATCTGTTAATGCATCCAGGGCTACTCCTACCCTATGATATCTCATTTGCCATTGCTCTTCTTCTGATCTTGAAGGATCTCCAAGTGGATAAGGTATTGAGAATGATGGAACTATCTTATTTGCTCCTGTACTCTTGGCTACAGGAACTAGGTTAGCTATTTGAACAACTGGTATACCTGCACGCTCTATTTCTTTTACCATTGTTGCACCGCAACGTGTACAAGTACCTC
>JAAYHM010000198.1 GCA_012735405.1 Tissierellia bacterium
AAGGTTTACATTTAGTATAAAATAGGTATTCTTGAGGCTTTTCCATCTTTTTTACAATTAATGATTTGTCTTTAAATTTAAGCCGAAATGCTCCTCCTTGAGCTTTGATACCACTAAGTCTTTGTATTTCTATAGCTTGCCCAAAAATTTCCCTTAAGTATTCTTTTATACTTTCAGGCCAATTTTTCATCAATTTCACTGTATCATCTCCATAACTAATTATATTTCAATATCCTTCCTTGATTCTACTACTTTCTCCAAATACTAGATTCTCTTACTCTTAATTTTTCCAGCAGTTCATATAGTTTTGAGGCATTATCTAAGTTGGCTCTCGGAATCTCTTTTAAATCTATATAAATTGTAATTCCTTTGCAAGGCCATATATGACTTAAGCCTCTCCTATATTTACAATTAAAATAATCAATATTAATAGAATAAGCCTCCTGATAATTACCCTTCTTTTTTTATCCTCTTCCACCATACCTCCCCTCTCTTCATAAATAATTTCCACAGGTATCTACTATAGTTTTTTATGAATTCAGCTAAATCTTTTAATACCTCCCTTGTTTTCAGGTTATTTATCACTTTCCTATATTTAAACATAATTGTTATGGCTATAATTGTAAAGATATTTATATAACAATCCTTTAGATCAAAAACAAAAAAACCCCTTAATAATATGTAATCTAAGCTCCCATCCCAAAACACCTTATCAATTAATGAACATAGACCCCCTGACATAAAACTTATTTTCATTGTTTTTACCCAAGAATAATTCCCTACTTTATTTTCCAAATACTTCAAGGCAGTATAAACAAATATCAGGATTACTACAACTGACACTACATGAAACATTCTTCCTAAGCCCAACTGGAATAAAGAGTTAATCCATGAATAATTTTTATTTAGAGTAGGCATAAAATATACCATATTTCTTATTATGGGTATCCTAACACCATAATAGTTTCTAACTATTAATTTTGTTAGCTGATCAAGTACAATTAACAATACAATCAATAATGAACTGATACTCATATTATCTGCCCTCTCAATTTAATTTGAGATTGTATTAATGTATAGTAAAAGGTCTTTTCTAAACTATATGTTTAGATATAATTAAGACAGTTCTTTAGGCTTTATACTTCTTATATATATGGCTATATATTGGAATTAGCAAATTGGTGTTTTCTTCTTAAAGGCATATATACCTATTCCAATAAATAATGAACCACATAACCATACTATAGATGCAAATACTATTGCTTCACCCAATTTAATCCCCCTAAATTATTTATTCAGATATTTGCTGCCTTCCCTTACACTCAGTTTAGAAAGCTCATTATTGTCTATAAATTCCTTAACCCATTCCTTATTGGTCTTTGAGTACTCCCTAAGGGCCCAGCCAATAGCTTTATTGATAAAGAATTCATCAGATTGGGAATTATGCAAAATTGCCTCTTTTAAAAATTCAGTATCTGTGTTTTCCTTATATTTCAATTGAAATATGATGGAAACCCTCTTTAGCCAAATATTATCTGAATAAATCCACCTTCTTATTGTATTTTCTTTTACTTCTGGATACCTCATAGCTACATGCCCAACTATTCTGTTTATATAGTCTACAGTATCCCACCAGGATTTTCTTGTAATTAGTTTTTCTATATTCTCCATATCCATAGGTGTAAATAAATTTTTGACCATGTCCATATAATCTATGGCTAAATAATGAAATTCCCTTTCAGGCATATCATAGCACTTAAATATAAAGTCCCAATCTACTTCTTTATCTTTCTTTTTCAATTTTAAAAACTCCTTTGATAGTGAGACTCTCTCAGGTTTCTTGAGCCCAATAAAAGGAAACATGTTTTTTATATATTTAGCCATATAATAGGCATTTTTTTCATTTTTGTTATCATAAAATTTTTGAAATATGTCCATGTAATCCTCCTTATTACTATTTATATTCTAAAACAAATATTTCACTATTAATTTCTTTATAATAACCTTCACATATAAATCCAAGTTTTGAAAAAAGTTTTTACTTGCAATATTGTCAGGATGAATACAGGCTACTATCTCTTGACACTCCCCATGACTAAAGTCAGGGGATTCTCTGGTGATTAAATGCCAGTCCATTTCTGGTAGGCAAGTATGACCCAGAGTTAAGGGTGTGCCATCACCCCTCCCTAGGCAGGTCGTATAGA
>JAAYHM010000199.1 GCA_012735405.1 Tissierellia bacterium
ATTAATTAATTAACAATGTTTCAATTTAATCTTTAAATATTATAGATTATTTGATAAAATTAAAAGGAACCAGGGACAAGCTTTGGGGGGTGAAATAATTGGCATATAAAATTACTGATGATTGCATTGCTTGTGGTGCATGTCAAGCTGAATG
Source organism: Tissierellia bacterium (assembly GCA_012735405.1). GTDB lineage: Bacteria > Bacillota > Clostridia > Tissierellales > Tepidimicrobiaceae > JAAYFE01. The sequence goes on from JAAYHM010000199.1 coordinate 155, forward strand.
CCCTGTAGATGCTATTAGTGAAGGGGATATATATGTAATAGACCCAGATACATGCATCGATTGCGGCGCATGCGCAAATGTATGCCCAGTAGACGCACCTCAACCAGAATAGGTGATACAAAGAAGAGACCCATTTCAGGGTCTCTTTTTATAAATGGGCCATTTTTGTTATAGGATTTATGAAGTTTTTTGAGTCATATATACTTTTGGTAGACAAAAGCCTATAGGTAAAGAAAAGGCTCGACTATGGAAAATTTGATTGAAATATCCGGCGAAGTAAAACCATAAGATTTGCCACTGTCCCGTCAGGGTCCCGTAAGGGAATTGGCAAATCGGTTTTACGAGCCGTGATATTTCTCAAATTTGGAATGAGAAGAGCCGTTCTTTACCTATATGCCTAATATATAATTATAAAAATATATTTATTAAGAATGAGTTTTCACTCAAAGAAAAGGCTCCACTATGGAAAATTTGATTAAAATATTATTCATATAGTTTGTCAATAATACTATGAGTTGATATAATAAAAATAAATCACAGCAAGTCATTAAAAAGGAGAATTAATATGGAAAAAGGCCTTCTTTACATATGCCCTACCCCAATAGGCAACCTTGAAGATATAACCTTAAGAACCCTAAAAGTACTGGAGGAAGTGGATCTAGTTGCAGCAGAGGACACAAGGCGAACCTTGAAACTACTCAATCATTACAATATAAAAAAGCCTCTGACATCTTATCATGAGCACAATAAAAAAACAAAGGGTCAAATACTAGTGGAGAAACTTAAAGAGGGTGCCAAAATTGCCCTTGTTACAGATGCAGGAATGCCGGGTATATCTGATCCAGGAGAAGATATAATAAAGCTTTGTATAGAGGAAAATATAGATATAATAGCCTTACCAGGAGCAACAGCCTTTACATTGGCCCTGGTACTTTCAGGACTAAAAACAGATAAATTTGTATTTGAAGGTTTTTTACCATCAAAGAACAGGGATAGAATAAAGGAATTAGAAAGATTAAAAGGGGAAGAAAGGACTATTATTTTATACGAAGCGCCCCATAGGATGGAGGCCCTTTTGCAGGATATATTAACCATACTTGGCAATAGAAACATATCCATATCAAGGGAGCTTACCAAAATACACGAAGAAACCTTTAGGGGTACCGTGTCTGAAGCCATTGACTGGTTTAAAGATACAGGGCCTAAAGGTGAATTTGTCATAGTTTTAGAAGGTGGTGCAGCTCCAGATGAAGATCCCTATAAAGATATAAGTGTAAAGGAGCATTTAAAAAAATATATAGAAGAAGGCATGTCAAAGAAGGATGCAGTAAGGAGGGTGGCAGAAGAAAGAAATATGCCTAAAAATAAAGTTTATAAGGAAAGTTTAGATATATAATTAGCAAAACCCGCCTAGGAGACGGGTGTTTACTATTTGTCTATGCCTTCAATTTCTTTAAGACAGGCAGGACAGATATTTTTATTTTTAAAACTAACTACATCCTTGGCTTGCCCACAGAAAATACAAGCAGGAGAATACTTCTTTAAAACTATTTGTTCACCGTCTATGAATATTTCCAGAGCATCTTTTTCCTCAATTTCTAGATTTCTTCTTAGTTCTATTGGAATAACAACTCTGCCTAATCTGTCCACTTTCCTTACTATACCTGTTGACTTCATCTTTTCCATTCCTCCTAGTATATATAATATAATAATCGACCTTTTTCTACAATAAAGAATACCATAAATACCAAAATCAGTCAATATAAATGTTATGAAAATTACAAGGCTTGTGTAAAATTTATCACATGAGGTGATTAAATGTTTAGTTTAAATGAGGAGTTAAGAGGAGAAATTAAACATATAAACGATACCCTTTTGAATAAATATAGGGAAGTACTGTCTATGGACAAAAAGTTGTTAAGAAAATTTATCAATAATTATATAGGAAAAATCAAAAAACTGGAAAAAATGACCACAAGGGAACTTAAAAAATATGTCGAATTAGGAGGTATATTAGGGGTAGACGGTTCAAAGAACAGGCTGGGAGGTGCCTATCCCCACTTTATAGAAATATATCAAGGCTTGGCCAGGTCTACCCTGCATAAAGACAAGCCCGTATTTAAGACTAAAATATATACCCCCCTCCAATTAGAGGAAAGTTCTAATATGCTGGAAGATAGCAGGGAAGAAAAAATGAGAAGCGATAAAAATCTTGCTGATATAGAAGTGGAAGCTGCCCTTGAAGGTATAAGAAGCTTTAATCCCTATGCGGTAATAATGGATGGTTCAATTATTAGGTATGATATAGCTTCTAAGGAAAAGTGGATGGAGCTAAAAAGTGAATGTGAAGAAAGGGGCATAATTCTTGTAGGAGTTACTAAAGACATAAAGACTTGTATAATTGGACAAAAGCTTAAGGAGGAAAAGATTATATCAATAGGCCATAAATTCCACGACAGGGAACTACTATATGGAACCTTGGACTATGGGGAGGCAGTCTTTATTGATATTGAAACCAAGAAGGAATTAGCAGGTATTGAATCTACCTTTTTAAGAAGTTCCCTTTCCCCTACTGTTATTGCTGTAGACATATTGGAAAGCCAAAAGGCCCATTTAGAGGAAATGGTAAGGCTTATATTTACACTGACACCCAAGAATGGCAGAGGGGTTCCCCTATGGATAGACATAGTGGACAGTGAGGTTAAAATACCAGACAATATGATAAGAAGCCTTTTAGAATCCTATTTAGACAGGCGGCTATTGGAAATGCTTTTTATATCTGAAAGAGATAAAAGAACAATCTAGGAGGTATCTGTATGAAGGTAGTAGGTATAACTAGCCAGCAGGAAGTATATGTGGCCACTAAGGATAGAAACTTTAGGATAAATGAATTTTTGATAATAGAAGATTCTTATCAGGGGGATCTAATAGGAGAGGTAGTAGAAGCTAATGCCTACAACAAATACATACCCATGAATTTACATGGAGAGCTGGCTGACAGTGCCGTATTAGAATCCCTTAGGGCTATAGGATATGATATTGAAGAGGATACCATATATATAGCCAAGGTGAGACTTTTAAATGAAGCCCTCTATCCTGTAGAGGCAGGCTCTGATGTAAGGATTCCAGCCTTTCATGAAGTAAGGGATTTAATGGTAAGGTGCTCCCCGGAGGAGGGATTAGTACTGGGAGTTATTAGAAATACAGACCATATGGCAGAGACTATGGATGAGGAATATAAGAACCTTTTATATACCTTTGAAGATGGACGCCTTGAAAGGCAGAAGGAAATACCCTATATATTCAACATAAAGACCATGCACCAGTATCCCCATATAGGAATATTTGGAGGTTCCGGCTCCGGCAAATCCTTTGGCCTCAGGGTTATCCTGGAGGAGTTGATGAATTTAAACATTCCCACCGTTGTACTGGATCCCCACTATGAAATGGATTTTTCACAAACAGCAGACTATTTGCCCGGGGAAGAGAGGCTGGACTATGCTGGCAAATTCAAGTGTCTGCAGGTAGGTACCCATGTTGGGGTAAAGTTTGAGGATTTATCTGTTCAGGATTTAAAAAATCTTTTAGATGCCTCTGGTGCCTTAACAGATGCCATGAACAATGTTGTAGATATATTGTACAAGAAGAGGGACTCATACACCAGCTTTTTCAACAGGCTAAAGATGCTGGCTGAAGCCCAGGAAGAAGGTTCTGTTGATAAAATTAGAAGAAGAATAGAAGAAAGTAAAACAGACCTGGAACGCCAGGGCTGGCAGGAAAGGCTGGAGCTTTATTTAAACTATGATAAAAGCTGTCCCTACAGTTCTGTAAGGGGAATTATATGGAGATTAAATCGCCTTAGCAATGAAGGCATATTTAGCAAGGATATTAGGGAAATAGAAAATGGCCTCCACAATGGCAAACTAATAGTAGTTCAGGGAAGTACCAGGATACTGCAGGTATTTAGTACCTATTTAATCAACAACCTGTACCATAAGAGAAGGGAATACAAGGATGCCCAATATAGGAACGAAGCCAGTGACTACTTCCCACCCTTTGTAGTGGTTACCGATGAGGCCCACAACTTTGCACCCAAGGCCTTTGAATGCCCCTCCAAGGCAATTTTAAAGGAAATATCCCAGGAAGGAAGAAAATATGGAGTATTTTTAATACTAGCCACCCAAAGGCCTACGCTGCTTGATGAAACCATAACTGCCCAATTAAATACTAAGTTCATATTTAGAACTGTAAGAAGTTCAGACATAGCCACCATCAAGGAAGAGACAGATATTACCATGGAAGAGGCAAGGAGACTTCCCTATTTAAGAACGGGAGATGTATTTATATCTGAATCAGCCTTGGGAAGAACCATATTTGCACGCATAAGGGCAGCCCACACATCCAGCCCCCATACAGAAAACCCCTTTGATGAACTAAAGGGAAAATTTGAAGAGAATGAAAACAAATTCATGGACCTTATAAGAGACAAGCTGCCTATAAATGGGGACGACTTTTTAAATGTAATAAGGGAAATAGAAAAAGAAGCAGGAATTACCTATACTTTGGACACCTTTGAGGAAAAACTGGAGGATATGGTTGAAAAGGGCTTCCTTATTAAGAAGAAGACGCCATTTTTTAATGTATATGATGAAAAATAAGACAAGGGACGGCTCTCTTGTCTTCAATGGATGAAAGCATAAAGCCCTATATGACGGATATAAACTTGCCTATGAGAAGCTAAATATATCTGAAGAAAAAGTAAACAAACAGGCCAAAAAGTTGAAAAGCGTGAGCTTGAAACAAGGCTAACTAAAGGGGCAAAATAGAGGTGGTCATTGGCCACCCTTTTTATATCTTATAAAATATTTTTATATCTTATAAAATATATAAAATTAGCAGGAGAAAAATTCATATGCTAGAATAGATAATATAGAAGGATATCAAGGCTAATATCTTTATTGGGAGTTGATTTCATGCAAGTAAGATACTTACTGGGAAGAGCTGGTTCCGGGAAAACTACCAGGATCTTCAATGAAATAAAGGAAAAGCTTGAAAGGGATGAAGGAGACAAGCTTATACTTATAGTACCAGATCAGTTTACCTATCAGGCAGAAATAGATTTTATAACAAGTATGGATCTTGAAGGCTTGATGAAGGTTGAAGTTCTAAGCTTTAGCAGGCTGGCCTATAGGGTATTCAGCCAACTTGGAGGCCCTAATAAAAACTTCATAAGCAATACTGGCAAGACCATGATACTTATGAAGCTATTCAACAAGTATTCCAAGGACCTTTCTCTGTATCATAAAAGCTCCGACTATAAGGGCTTTATTTCAAATTTTTCCTATTTAATTTCAGAACTAAAAAGAAATGATATAACTTATAAAATGCTGGAAGAAAAGCTTTCTTCCATGGAGGAGGGCTTATTAAAAAGTAAGCTTAAAGACATTGCCTTCATCTACCAAAAATACCAGGAATACATAAGGGATAAATATATGGATGAAGAAGACAGGATAAACCAGCTCATAGATATGCTGGATGAGACAGATTACCTGCAAAACAGCTATATTTGGATAGATAACTTCTTCCAGTTTTCAGCCCAGGAATTTAGATTAATAGAAAAGCTAATGGAAAAGTCTCTTGCTACAACTATTGCCTTAACCATGGATAAAGATGGAAGGGATAAGGAACTTTTTCAGCCTGTTGAAAATACCCTAAAAGCATTAAAGGAAATAGTAAGGAAAAATAAGGGGCAGGATGAGGAAATTATAATTGATGGGGAAATAGGTTATAAAACTTCTGATATATCAAATCTTGAAAGGCAAATATTTTCTTATCCCCATAAGGCATATGAAGATGAGGTTCATAATATAGACATTTTTGCTGCTTCAAATAGATACAGCGAACTGGAGAATGTAGCCTGTAAAATAATATCCCTGGTAAGGGATAAGGGATACAGATGGAAGGATATTGCCCTTGTGACCAATTCAATGAGTAGCTATAACTTTACCATAAAGAGGGTATTTGAGGAGTACAATATTCCCTACTTTATGGATGATAAAAGAAATATAATGACCAGTCCCATTATAAAGCTTGTTTTATCTGCCCTAAGCATATTGAGCAACAATTTCAAATATGAGGATGTTTTTAAATTCATTAAGACTGGTTTCACAGGCATCAACGAGGACCAATATGAAATTTTAGAAAACTATGTATTAAGGTATGGCATACAGGGGGACCTTTGGTTTAAGGATTTTGAATATGAGGATGAAAAATTAGATTATATAAATAAAATTAGGCAGAAATTTATTAAACCCTTTATAAATTTTAAAGAAAAGGTAAAGGGGCAAAATACAATTTTAGACCTAACAGCATCCTTATTTGAATTTTTAGAAGAAATGGAAACAGAGGATAGGATCAACAGGTGGATTCAGGATTTAAAGGATAGGGGACATTTTGACTATGCCAGCGAAAATATACAGGTTTGGAATATATTTATAGAAACCATGGAACAAATAGTGGAGATACTTGGGGATGAAAGGGTAACCATATCCTCATATCTAAGGCTTATTGAAAATACTTTTATGGATCAGCAAATAAGCATAATTCCTCCAGTAGTTGATCAGGTATTTGTAGGCGGCTTGGACAGGCTTGGCAATTACAATGTAAAAGCCCTTTTCCTGATTGGAGCAAATGATGGGATACTGCCATCCTCTCAAAAGAATGAGGGAATTTTTTTGGATGCTGAAAAGATTACAATGAAGAATATGGGCTTAACAGTAGGGCCAGACAATCATACAATCTTTCTTAATGAAAGGCTTTTAATATATTCCACCTTGTCAAAGCCAAATGATTATTTGTGGATAAGCTATGCCCTGACTGATGATGAGGGTGACGCCCTTAACCCATCTATTATAATCCATAGAATAAAAAGGCTTTACAGTAAGCTTGAAATAAAGGAGGACTATAGTGATTCCATAGAAAATGAAATAAGGTATATACAAAGACCCCTACCTACCTTTAAACACCTTTTGAAAAATATAAGGAAGGATCTGGATATAGGCTCCATACAGGATATATGGTGGGATGTTTACGACTGGTACTATAATAGCCATAAGTGGAAGGAAAATTTAATAGCCATAGCAGATAGTTTTTTCTACAACAACAAGCCTGAAAACATAGCAAGGGAGTATGTAAAGGAATTGTATAATCCAGCTGATAAAATTAGCATATCCAGGATACAGCAATATGTCAGATGCCCCTTTGGCTATTTTATAGAATATGGATTAAGGCCTGAAGACAGATTAACTAACAGATTGGAAAGATATGATGTAGGAACCATACTGCATAAGGTAATTGAAGAATTTGGAAAGAAGATCCATAATGAAGGAATCAAGTGGGAGGACCTTGATAAGGATAAATGTGGTGATTTGGCGGATGAGATATTGGACCAGATACTGCCAGCCTTTAAGCCGGAAGTTTTATCCAGTACCCATAGATATAAATATATGACAAATAAGCTTAGAAGGATAGGTAAAAGGGCTGCATGGATAATGGTGGAACAAATTAAGGCTGGCAAATTCAGGCCAGATAGGTTTGAGGTGGAATTTGATGATAATCCAGATAGTGGCCTTTCCCCAATAAGCATAGATCTGCCTGAAGGGCAGGTTAAGATTAGGGGCAAAATTGACAGGGTTGACTTGTATGAAGATGGAGATAAAGCCTATGTCAGGGTTATAGACTATAAAACTGGTAATGCAGACTTTAAATTATCTGATGTATACCATGGCTTTGAAATACAGCTTATTGTTTATCTTGATGCCCTCTTGGCCAATAAGGAAATTCTGGCAAAGAAAGACCTATATCCTGCAGGAATATTCTATTTTAAGATAGATGATCCCAAAATACCTATAAACAAAAACAATGCTGGGGATATGGAAAGAACCCTTATGAGTACACTTAAATTAAAGGGAAGGCTGGTTAAGGATATAGATATAGCTAAGGCAATGGATATGATCACTGAGAAGGGAAAATGGTCTCCCTTTATACCTGTAAATATCACTAAGGCTGGAAGCTTTCGTGATGGTTCTTCAGTTATAGAAGAGGAAGACCTGAAATACCTGATAAGGCATGTAAAGGAGCTTATTAAGGAAAAGGTAAGTGACATATTAAATGGAAATATCAGCCTGGAGCCTTATAAGTACGATGGGTCTGTAAGCTGCCGCTACTGTGACAACCATGCAATATGCCAGTTTGATATGTGGTTTGAGGGAAATACCTTCAAGAACATAAGGAAACTTAAAGATGAAGAAGTACTGAAGAAATTAAAGGAAAGCTATGGAGGTGAACAGAGTGACAAAGTGGACTAATGAACAAAAAGAGGCTATAAATGCAAGGGGAAGCAACCTCCTGGTTTCAGCGGCTGCAGGCTCCGGGAAAACTACTGTCATGGTGGAAAGGATAATAAAGTTTTTAGTAGAGGACATGATAGACATAGATAGGATGCTGGTTGTCACCTTTACCGAAGCAGCAGCCGGCGAGATGAAGGAAAGGATATCACAAGCCATAAACAAGGGTATAGAAGAAGGGAAGGAAAAGGAAGCATATTTTAGAAAACAGCTAATGCTGCTAAATAGGGCGTCCATATCCACCCTGCATTCCTTTTGCCTGAAAATTATCAGGGAAAACTTTTACTATCTAGGCCTGGATCCTGACTTTAGGATAGGTGACGAAGGAGAAGTTCAAATACTAAAACAGGAGGCCATTGAAGAAGTACTGGAGGAGGAGTACAGAAAGCTTGATAAGGATTTTGTTCAATTGGTTGAAGGCTTTGGAGACAACAGAGAAGACAGGAATTTAGAAAGGCTTATTTTAAATATATATGATTTTATACAAAGTAGGCCCCATCCCCTGGACTGGCTGAAGGAAAAGGTGGAGGAATTTGATACTGATGTGGACAGGTTTAAGAAGAGCAGTTGGATAGTTGGCCTAAAGGACTATATAAAGATTGAACTGTTAAAGGCTAAGGATTATGTAAATGATGCCCTAAAAATAGCCAATATGGAAAATGGGCCAGCAAAGTACATTGAGGCCTTAAAGGCAGATACAGATAATATAGAAAAACTTATGGCAGCCCTTGAAGATCTGGATTTATTTAATGAGGAAATAAAAGGGATAGAATATAAGAGTCTTGCTAGAACTGGTAAGAAAGATGGTGTAGATGAAAAATTACAGGATAAGGTAAAAGATTTAAGGAATAAGTATAAGAAAATAATTGATCATATTAAGAAAGATATATTTGGTAAAGATATTGATGAATATGTAGCAGAAGTAAGGAAGCTGTATCCCATGATGAAGTATTTACATGAACTTGTAGCCTCCTTTTCAGAGGCATTTTCCCAAAGGAAAAGGGAAAGGGGTATTCTGGACTACAATGACCTTGAACACTTTGCCCTTCAAGTATTGGAAGATGAAGATATAAGAAAATATATATCAAATAGGTATGACTATATATTTGTAGACGAATATCAGGACATTAACCTGGTTCAGGAAACCATAATAAATAAAATTAAAAAAGATGCCAATCTATTTCTTGTAGGGGATGTGAAGCAAAGCATATACAGATTCAGGCTTGCTGACCCTTCCCTATTTGTTGAAAAATATGAAAACTATAGTACAGAAGAGAATAGTCTCAATAGAAGAATAGATTTAGCCAAGAACTTCAGGAGTAGAGATGAAATAATTGAAGGGGTAAACTTTATATTTAAAAATATAATGTCCAAGGCCTTTGGGGAAATTGATTATGATGAAAGGGCTTACTTATACAAAGGGGCAGAATATGAGAAAATAGACGATCCTACCATTGAACTGAATATATTGTCCTTGAATGAAGATAAAGAGGAAAACCAAAATGAAGAGATGGAAGATGATTTTGATAGCTTGGAAAAGATGGAGCTGGAGGCAGCCTTTGTAGCCAATAGAATAAAGGACCTGATAGGAAGGAAAACCTACAATCCTAAAACAGGGGAGTATAAAAAAATAGAATATAGGGATATTGTAGTTTTACTAAGAACTGTTAGGGACTGGGCTTCTGTCTATATGGACACCTTTATTAAAAATGGTATCCCGGCATACTTAGACGATAAAAGTGGATATTTTGATTCAGTGGAAATAATGATTTTTATGGACCTGTTAAGGGTTATAGACAATAGAAGGCGGGACAGGTCCTTAATAAGTACCATGAGGTCTCCCATTGGAGGCTTTACCATGGATGAGCTGGCAAGAATTCGTTTGGCAGGTAAAAAGGGAAGCTACTTTGATGCTGTAAACAGGTATATTGAAGAAAAGGATGATGATTTACAGAAAAAGCTTAATAATTTTATGGAAAAAATAAGCTATTGGGCTAATGAAGCCAGGTATCTTAAGCTTGATGAATTTATCTGGAAGCTATTAATTGAAACTGGCTACTATTATTATGTAGGTGCAATGCCTGGTGGCAATAAGAGGCAGGCAAATATGAGGATACTGGTTGAAAGGGCAAAGAAATTTGAAAATATGTCACAGGAAGGCCTGTTTGGATTTGTTAGATTTGTAGACAGGCTGCAGGAAATAGGTGTGGACATGGGCACAGCTAAAACCCTTGGAGAAAAGGACAATGTTGTAAGGATAATGAGTATCCACAATAGTAAGGGCCTGGAGTTCCCCATAGTAATAGTGGGAGGCCTTGGCAAGGGATTTAATCTTGAAGATACAAAGGATGCCATTGTACTCCATAAGGACTTTGGTCTGGGTCCCAGATTTGTAGATGTTGAAAACAGAGCCTATTGTGATTCTCTTCCCAGGATATCTATAAGAGAGAAGATTAGACTGGAGACTTTAAGTGAAGAAATGAGAATACTGTATGTAGCCTTTACAAGAGCAATGGATAAGCTTATTCTGGTAGGTACAGTAGATGACATAGAAAAAGAATGTGGCAGGTGGTCTACGGGACCAAAATTTTATAATCTGGTAAGTGGTAAAAACTTCCTTGATTGGATATGCAGCTCCTTATACATACATGGAGATGGTGAAAAGTTAAGAAACTTATATGGATTAACAATAAATGAAAATATATTTAAAAATACAGAAAATCCAACGTGGACTATAGAGGTATTAAAGAGAACAGAGCTTGATATTAGGGCTGATAGCGAAAAAGTTTCCCAGAATGAATATATGGACAGGCTTATAAATTTTAAAAGAGATGAAGCTTCTGAATTTGCTCATCTGGTTAGGGACAGGCTTGACTGGAATTATAAATATGAAGAAGGAAGCAAAATACCTTCAAAAATTGGGGTAACAGATATAAGGGACTTTTCAAGGCAGGATATAGACAGGCTAAATATAAAGATACCTTCCATGCTGAAGCTTCCAAAGCTGTCAGATAGGGCAAAAACTTTCACAGGAGCAGAAGTAGGTACCATAGTACATTTCGTTATGCAGCATATAGACCTGGATAAGGTGGATACAGAGGAAGCTATATTAGAGCAAATAGAGGATATGGTAGCAAAAGGCTTCATAAGCCGGGAAGAAGCCCAGGTGGTAGATGTGAAAAAGATCAGGGCCTTCTTTGAAAGCCCTATAGGTGAAAGAATGCTGGCATCCCCAGCAGTCCACAGGGAAGTACCCTTTGTTCTTCATAAGAGGGCGGATCAAGTAATAGAAGGTATTGAAAATATAGATGAAAAGATACTTATACAGGGAATAATAGACTGCTATTTTGAGGAAGATGACCACCTTATCCTCCTGGACTATAAGACTGATTTCATATCATCAGATAATATAGAGGAGCTGGCAGATAAATACAGGAAGCAGATTGAAATATATAAGGAAGCTTTAGAGAAAATTAAAGAGAAGGAAGTAAAGGAAAGCTTTATATATTCCTTTAACCAGGGCAAGGAGGTCAAGGTGGAGACAGGAGAAGTCCGTCCACTAACCAGCTCATAAATTGCCAACCCCTTTCATATATTTCTATGAAAGGGGTTTTTTTATGATAAATACTATCTGGTTCTTATTAGTATTCATTGGCATCCTATACGGAGCCCTTACAGGAAATTTAGGGGATATAAACAATATAATCATAGATCAGGCTACAGAAGGGGTCACCTTTGGCATAAGCCTTATGGGAGTAATGGCCTTTTGGCTGGGCATTATGAACATTGCTGAAAAATCTGGCTTAATAAGGGCCATATCAAAGGTCTTTAGGCCCTTAGTCAGATTTATTTTCCCCGAGGTGCCAGCAAACCATCCGGCGGAAAGATGGATGCTAATGAATTTCATAGCTAACATGTTTGGAGTAGGAAATGGTGCCACAGCCTTTGGGCTCAAGGCCATAAGGGAGCTGGACAGTTTAAATGCCCACAAGGGCAGAGCCACCAATGCCATGGCCATGTTTTTGATAATAAACATGTCCTCCCTGCAGCTGGTTCCCCTTACAGTCATTAAGCTAAGGCATGACTATGGTTCAAAAGCCCCTACAGATATTATAGGAATTACTCTATTAGCAACTACTTTGTCTACAATTGTAGCCATAATAATAGGTAAAATATTTGAAAGGAGAAGAAAATGCTAGATATAATCTCCCTGGGCATAGTACCCCTTTTAGTTATTATAATTGTAGTTCACGGCTATTTAAAGAATGTAGACATATATGATGCCTTTACTGAAGGAGCCCTTGAAGGGTTAAAAACTGCCTTTAAAATAAT
>JAAYHM010000200.1 GCA_012735405.1 Tissierellia bacterium
TACTGATGTTCATCTACTTAATACATTTAATCATCTAATAATCCATAGTACTCTACAAAACCATGTACTAAATCTACTACTACAACATATCTACAATCCTTATCCCCATACGTCTCATGCTTACCCTCTTCATATAGACTTGGATATAAATCTGGTATCCTATTTAATTCAATATATTTGTCAACATACCTATTAACAAATTCATTTGCTAATTTTAGGGCATTATCTTGTGTTAGTTCACTCTCTTCTAATTCATGATGGTAACTCTTTAAATGATATCTTATTAGATTAGCCTTCTCATCAAACTCTGACTCGATTTTTATTGACACTTCATCTTCGTTTTCCATATTCCTCATATATAAAAAGCTACTATTTGGTATTGGTTTCCTGTATGTAAAGATTTCGTCTCTTTTAAAGATATTCTCTGGTACATAATTTTCTAAGATATCATATAGTACTTCTATTTCTCTTTCGTAGTTATCCTTATCATCCTCTACAAATTCATAATCAGCATTAATCTTTCTAAAAGAACCCAATACCTTTAGCCCTTCATCATATATCTTCTTATATGAATCTACCGTTTCAGGATAGAATTGAAAATCGCTTCCAAATAATGCTTCAATATATTTTCCGTCACTATAGTCAAGCACATAAGCATCTGAACAAGTTAGCCCAGCAGTTAATGAATAGTCACTAAGTCTTACTTCAAATACTGGTCCATAACTTTCGTATCCATCTTCGATAAATCTCTCTGCTGTCTTCTTATCGTAGACATATAGAGTCCCATCTTTTGTCTCGATAATAGCTTCATCCTTCCATGAATTTGGAAAGCTTAGAGTGTATCCATATTCTTCATTGAAATAAATAAATGTATCTTCAATATTTGCTTCTTGATTGAATTCTCCAATCAATACATTATAATTACTTCCATCCCAAGTAACATCCTTTCCCATACTTTCTGCTACAAATCTAAGTGGAACAAAGATATTATTATCTATTAGCAATGGCTTAACATCCAATTCTAACTCTTCATCATTCACCATAGCCATATTAGAGTTTATAGTTAATAATATATTAGCATTATTTTTTATTATATAAATCTGATTGTCAACATACTCTACTTTAAAATCCAACTTCTCGCCCAGAGCCTCAACGGGTACGAAGATTCTATCACTTTCTAAGATAGTTTCCATATCTACACCAGCTCCATCTAATATAACATTGACCTTGTGACCTTGTGCATTTACTGGAATGCTTAACAAAACAACTAATATCAATACAAGACTCAAGTACTTTCCTATACTTTTCACGCTCATCATCTCCTTAACATTATTTTATCATGATTATAAAAATTATAAGTCATTTCCAATAATTGTAATAATATTGTAAATAATAAAAATAAAAACCAGTAAGTTTTCTAACATAATAAACCTGCTGGTTAATCCTCTATATCTTCTATAATTATTGCTTCTATATTCTCTTTACTACATACATTTTTTAATTTAGTATCATTTGTAATAAAATAATCAATATTCATGGATATACCTGTAGCTAAA
>JAAYHM010000201.1 GCA_012735405.1 Tissierellia bacterium
GCTTCTGCATGGCCAGTAGTGTCTGTACATACCTCCTCATAGGTAGGATTTTCAGTATGACCATTGGCATAGCCTACCCTAGTCTCCACTACCCCATCTATTCTGGAAAAAAACTCCTCTACTCCCCAAAAACAACCGCCAGCCAATACTATTTCTTTTGTCATTTTATCCCTCCTATTTATAATTCCTTTATAAATTTAATTAGTTCTTCAACAAATTTTTCATTTAAAGGCAAAGTTGGATTGTTATAGGTAGCAATATTTTTATCCCTATCTTTCGGTGCATCTTTTAAAATGTGATTCATACCTTCTATAATAACTAGCTTGCTTGCTGGATTTCCCTCATGGAGCCTATTGGCATCATCTACAGTTATTTGTATATCATTATTCCCTTGTATTATTAAAACAGGTTTTTCAATTTTGGACATCTCCTCAACAGGGTCATATTTAAACCAGGATATTAAATAAGGCTGGACACTTGGTCTAAATAAGGTATATAGGCCTTCAGGTACATTCTCTACCAAATTTCCTTTCATTAATTCATCCATAATTGGTTTGCAAAGCTGAAATACCTCTTCAGATTCAGCTTTTAGCTGCCTTTCCAGGGTTTGGTAGGCAGGGTATCCTGCTCCCGCTATAGACACAAACCCATCCACATCAGTATTATTTACTGCAGCAGCACCAATTAAAGCCCCTTCACTATGGCCTATGACTACAACTTTTTCAAATCTATTATCTTCCCTTAGTTTTTCTACCCAAGCTATTACATCATTAATATAATCCTCAAATATTAGATCCTCTTCCTTATCCACTAAATAACGGCTTTCTCCAATGCCTCTTTTATCAAATCTAACTGAAAATATACCTTCCCTTGCTAAGGCTTCAGCTATCATTTTTAAACTATTGTTCTCCCCTGCTGATGGATTATTCCCATTTCTGTCTGTAGGACCAGAACCAGCTATTATAAGGGCCACTGTTGAACCTTCAACATTTTTGGGCTTCATAAGTGTACCGGATATTTCTCCTTTATCAACTTTCAAGTTGTATTCTTCTTCTGTATAGTGCAGATTGGCATCAAGTCCATTTTTTTCCTCACCCTTACTGCATCCAGTAAGTATTAGAGTTAGCACTAATACTAAAATAACTCTTTTTTTCATAATATCCTCCCCAGAATTTATTTAACTATACCAATATGGGCAAAGGGATACACTCTGAATACAGCTTTACCTACTATATCCTTCTTATCTACAAGGCCTATTTCCTTACTTCTTGAATCAAGGCTATTTATTCTATTGTCTCCCATTACAAATACCTTGCCTTCCGGTACTTTATCAATACTTATATTACCTGGGGTATTGTTTCCATTAATATATTTTTCATCTAGCAAAACCCCATTTAGTATAACCTTCCCGTCTTTCACTACTACGCTATCACCTTCTACAGCAATTACCCTTTTAATAAGCTTCTTATATTTTCCAACTCTCCACCTAGCTATAAAATTTAAACCTGCCACATCCCTTTCATTTATTTCCAAGTCTGTATTCATCACTACAATATCCCCTCTATTAATTTTCCTTATAAAATTATAGGTTATTAAAAAGTCTCCATCCTGTAATGTAGGACTCATGGAGTTCCCAGTGACTTTAGTCCCTCCAATAAAAGTAGTAATTACAAGTCCTAAGACTACAGCCAATCCTAGAGCTTTTATCCACTCAATTATTTCCTTCTTCATATTTAACCACCTTATGTTATATTTGTTATGTTATCCCTTGTTTTGCTATTTTATTTTGATTAAAATAAAGCATTCTATATAATCAATATTATACTGATTATTTATATGATCATATTGACCTGAAATGCTTGAAATAATAAACTTAACACCTACCTTATCATTTTCATCAATTAAAATAGCATCTTCCGGGTCAAGAATATTTCTAAATTCATCACTTCTATTTACATAGTCCCCCAATATAGTTAAGGCATAATCTCCCAAATCCTTTTCATACAACAATAAATCTTCTTTTAAAATTTTAAATACACCATTTTCTTGGAAGAATATTGTTAGATCTTCTATATTCCTTTCTCCATTTAACAATACATTGCTATTTATTATATAATCATAATCCTTAACATCTATTATGCTGGCTAAGTCATATTCTGTATAGTAATGGAGATACTTCCTATCAAATATATTCTTCTCTGTAAATGGAAAACCAAAGACGGTCTCCATATCCTTATCTGTAAGCTTAAAGCCTTCATCAAGAATTTTTACATCCTGTAGGGAATGTTTATTATCAAAATAGCTTAAAATCATGCTAATTTCCTCTTTATCCTCCTTAGGTATATTGCTTTTAGCAATTATTTTGTTCCCTTCAAGCATTTGATTTCTCTTAAGAATAGATTCAAGCCTTTTATTTTGACTAAATTTTGATACTGAAAAACTACTTAAAGGCCCAAATACAGAAACTAAAGTCAATATTGCAAGGGATACAGGAATTATAATATTTTTCTGTTTTTTCTTAAAGGAAAAATACAGCATTATACCTGTTACCCACAAACCCATTACAATACCATAGTACCTATTTTCTGTTAATCCATAAGCACTAATTCTTATACCCATGGATATAAACATCATTATTAAAATAGGAATTATAAATTTAGGAAAGAATTTTTTAAACTTCTCTGCCCATTTATTGTCCTTTAAAATGGGGGTTATAAAGTATATTACTGCAACGCTTACAATTGAATACCATAGTACCAGGTGGGAAACTAATCCTTGGGGCCAGTCTCTAGTAATTATGATCTTCAAAAAATAAGCATAAAGAATTATGGAGTATACTGTGATCAAAGGTATAACAATATAGAGTAGCAGTATTTTTAATGCTTTTGGATAATCCTTTTTATAAGTATCCTCCTTCACTAAAGGAATCCTTGCCAGGAAATTTGAAGGGGCAAATATACCTCCAATTATTATAAAGGTATATAAGACAAAATTATCTGGTATATCTACATTAAATAGCTGATTTATTGTAAATAGTATTATTACAATACCTATAAACAATACAAGGGAATATATCATTGTTAATATAAAGCTGGATACTACATCTATCATATAAGTCTCGTATCCATCCTTTTTCCCAATCCAAGGAATAAATGCAAAGGCTAAATAGAAAAATATTGAAATACCTACATATCTTGTCATACTAATCCAGTTAATTTCACTTAAAAATAAGAAATAATAAGCTATTAAAAAAACTGCTCCTATTAAGTGACCAAAAATTATTTGTGTTCTGTTTTTTTCTCCTCTTCTCTCAAATATTAAATTTACGCATACTGATAGAGGAATTCCAAGGGCCAGTATAAGACTTGCCCTTTCTAGTATATCCCTTGTGGTATCTGTAAAAGTACTGCCCTTTTCAATTAATGTAATAAGAAGGACAACCAAAGATGTAGATATTAAAATTGTTATGGGAAACCTTTTTAAACTATTCCTTATGGCCATTACAGTACTTTTAAATATATTGGCAAACTTCATATTTATCCTCCTATGGGCTTTTCTATAATTTTATCACAATTTTGCCTTATAAAAAACCTCTTGCTTGTTACAGCAAGAGATTTTTGTTAACTATTAATTAATTCTATCAATTTTTCTTCAATATATTCCTTAAAATCTTTATCTCCTATAGTAACCTTTCCCTCTTCATATAAGCTAGGCATTATTCTAAAGAAGTTTATAATAAGCTTGTTTCCATCGATATAGTATTCATCTACATGGCCTGGTATAAATATTACCTGTATTTGTTCATATTTTGTATCACTATTTATATTATTTAATTTATCAACCATATCTGATAGATTTAGAACCTTTATTGGCTGTACCATCATGTTGGTAAATTCCAAATCCTCTAACATCCACATATTGTTGTTCCAAAACTTTCTTTCAAGCTTACTTTCACTATTTAACACTTCCCTATTGGAAATGGCACTTAGTACTCTTCTTACAGAATCCTTATCAAATCCTTCTCCATACAAATACTCCATTTCCTTAAATTCTGCTATACTTATAATATATGGCTCGCCTACCTTTTGCTTTTCGCTAGTTGCCTGCCAATAATATAGCATAGCTTCTATCACATCTAAGTTTACTTTTATTGATTTTATCATGCTAACACCCCTGTCTCTTTTATAAAATATTACTTTAATATTATACATCTAATTAAATATATTTTCTACAATTAAATATTGTTTACTCTCTGTACTGTTGCAATAGCTGCACCTGCTAATCCCAATTTAAATATATATAGTGGATCTAAGATAATATTTTTATCCATTAAACCTCACCTCATGTCCATTGTCAAAGATAATAAAAAACCCATTATTTAATAAAGTAAAGTCTTAAGATTGTCAAAACATCTGTCAAAAAATTTAGCCAGGGTTTAACCCTTGGCAAAATCAATAGAATTCATTTACCTCTGTTTCAAAATATTTATTTATATTATATGGAGTAAAAATTCCTTTATCTGTAACTATGCCACTAACTAAATGGGGAGGGGTAATATCAAAGGATGGATAGTATCCCTTTACTCCTTCCATGGTATTTCTTATACCCCTTGCCTCCAATACCAAGTTAGGGTCCCTTTCCTCTATTGTTACTTGGGAAATACTCTCATATTCCCTATCTGGAATACCTGTTACAAAATACGGTACTCCGTGATATTTTGCAACAATTGCTATTTGGTAAGTTCCTATTTTGTTTACTACATGGCCATCTATACATATTGCATCTGCTGCTGAAGTAAACAGATCTATTTTTTTAGTTACCATTGTATAGGCTGGCATATTGTCTGTAATAACAGTTGTATCAAATCCCATATCCTGTGAAACACTGGCAGTTAACCTAGCTCCCTGAAAATATGGTCTAGTTTCAGGAACAAATAGCTTAATGGTTTTGTTTCTTTTCTGGCAAACCCTCAGGGCCATTCCAACTATAGTCTCTCCAAAACATTGGGTCAATATGTGGGCCCCATCTGGAAATAGATCAACCAAGTATTCAGCTACTTTTTCCATTGTTGAATACCTTCGATTTAAGGAATCTATAGTACGGTTAAATATGGCTTCATCAACCCTTTTACCTTCTTCCATAGCAATCTTTGCCACCTTAAGGCATCCTTCTGTTACCTTTTTCATCCTGCTTGCAGTGGTTGGTCTTGCATTAGATAGGGTATAAGCAGCTTTTTTCAGGTACTCCCACATATCTTCCTTATTCATATTTTTACATTCATAGGCAGCTAAAGCCATGCCCATGCCTGCAGCAGTATAGGGACCTGCACTTTGGGTAACCATATCTTTAATTGCCTGTGCCACCTCTTCATGAGTATGACAGATTACAAATTCAACTTTTGTTGGATAAACTCTTCTATCTAATATTCTAACCTTCCCATCTTCATACCATGCCACGTTTTCATATCTTAACATAAAAGCTAATCCTTGATCTTTTCTTTCCACAGTATCTCCCCTCTAATATTAGTCAATTTCCTTCACTATTTCAGAAATAAGCCTTCTAAACTTTTCAGAGGCTTTAGCTCCTATTTCATCAACTTCCTCAGTAGTTATAGGCTGATTTAATACTCCTGCTGCCATATTGCTTATAAGGGATAGGCCCAGTACCTTCATACCACAGTGGGCTGCAGTCAAAGCCTCCGTAACTGTAGACATGCCTACAGCATCCCCACCTAATATCCTTATTGCTTTTATTTCTGCAGGAGTTTCAAACTGAGGACCTGGACAGAAATAGTATACTCCTTCTTGTAGGCTTATTCCAATTTTATTAGCACATCTTTTAGCTAAATCTCTTAATTCCTTAGTATACATGTCTGAAACATCAAAAAATCTTGGCCCAAATTCCTCAATATTAGTTCCCCTCATAGGGCTTGCACCCATTAATTTAATATGGTCCCTTATTATCATAATATCCCCAGGCTTAAATGAAGTATTTACTGCTCCAGCAGCATTTGTAAGTATTAAAGTCTTTACTCCCAACAAATGGAAGACCCTAACTGGAGCTACTAATTCCTCAAAATCGTAACCTTCATAATAGTGAAACCTTCCTGACATACAAGTTACCTTTTTGCCACTTAACTCTCCTAATATCAACTTTCCTGCATGAGACTGGACAGTTGATACCAGAAAGTTAGGAATTTCCTTATAATCAATTATTACTGGATTTTTTATTTCTTCTGCTATAGAGCCCAAGGCAGAACCTAATATTATGGCTATTTCAGGCTTAAAATCAATCTTTTCTAATATGTAATCTGCACTCTCTTTAAAGTACTCATAATCAAATTTACCTTTCATATTCCACTATCCTTTCATACAGATTTTTTGATTTTTATATAGGCTTTCTTAAATCTGCCCTTGTCTTTTTATCAGTTGAAATATTATCTTCCTCAATAACATAGTCTAGGCTTAATATTTATACCATCAATAAAATTATACCATATCACAGCCACTATACATATTCTTCAGATATACTTATTGCTTATTATCTTAAAAAATAGCTTTTCAAAAAATACTCAAAAAATAAAGAAGTGAAATATAGCTCACTTCTTTTATTCACTATTCCCCTTATATCTTTCAAGATTAGCTTATTTTCTTTTCAAGATCCCTATCCTCTGCATCAGACTCAAGATGATAAGTTAGCATATATCAAAGTTCCACTATCTCCATTAAGAGCTTCTTCTGCTTTATCTAAAGAAGCAATTATAGCCTTTCTTCCTTTTTTGGATTTAACAAATTCCATTGCTGCCAGCACCTTTGGAAGCATACTTCCTGGAGCAAATTGCTTTTCTCCAATATATCTCTCAGCTTCATCTATTGACATTTTTTCTAGATTTTTTTGGTTTTCCTTGCCAAAATTAATGGCTACCCTATCTACTGCCGTTAAGATAAAAAGATAGTCTGCATCTATTAGCTCTGCCATTTTTGCACTGGCTAAATCCTTATCTATAACTCCATCTACCCCTTCATAAGTCAGCCCCCTTTTTATTACTGGTATGCCTCCACCGCCTACGGCTATTACAATATGCCCTTGTTCTACTAAGGCCTTTACAGATTCCTTTTCTATAATATCTATTGGTTTTGGTGAGGCCACTACTCTTCTATATCCCCTGCCAGCATCCTCTACCATCTTATAGCCCTTCTCTGTTTTTAATTTTTCTGCTTTCTCCTTGGTATAAAACTTTCCTATAGGTTTTGTGGGATTTTTAAAGGCTTCATCCTTTTCATCCACTACTACTTGAGTTATTAAAGTTACTACATGTTTATTAATATTTCTTTTATTCAATTCCTCCAGTATCCCGTTTTGTAAATGATAGCCAATATAACCCTGGCTCATTGCCACAGATTCCGGAAAAGGCATATTTACTTCTTCCATCAATGAATTAATCATACCTACTTGTGGGCCATTACCATGAGTTATGATTATTTCATGACCCTTTTCTATAAGATCCACTATTGGTTTTGCAGATTCCTTTGCAATTTTAAGCTGCTCCTGGGGATTGTTCCCCAAAGCATTTCCTCCTAAGGCTATCAATATTCTACTCATAACATCCTCCAGTTTATTTTTTGTAAATATTTTAACTCTTTATTAAATTAATTTCCATTATAATTTATATTATAAAATAAAAAAGCTCTATTTGGTTTTCCAAATAGAGCTTTTTTTGTTTTATCTGGCAACGTCCTACTCTCCCAGGCGGTCCCCCGCCAAGTACCATCGGCGCTGAGAGGCTTAACTTCCGTGTTCGGGATGGGTACGGGTGTTTCCCTCTCGCCATCGTCACCAGATCATATA
>JAAYHM010000202.1 GCA_012735405.1 Tissierellia bacterium
AATTTAATAATTTTCTAAAAACCATTGTATTAATTTGGAGCCTATACTAAAGGATTTTTTGTATATTTTTAAAACTTCCTCCCTGGAAAACCAAGCTGCATGGGAAATTTCTACTCCATCAGGGTTTAATTCCCCTTCCTGGTATTCTGCAGTAAAGCCTACCATCATGGAATTAGGAAAGGGCCAAGGCTGGGAACCAAAATATCTTATATTTTTAACCTTAATACCTGTTTCTTCGTATACCTCCCTTTTTACGCAGTCCTCAAAGGTTTCTCCATATTCAACAAAGCCAGCCACTAGACCATATTTTCTATTGGGAAATAGCTTGTTATGTACCATTAAAAGCTTATCATCCTTTATAACTGCCACAATTATGGCAGGAGATGTTCTAGGCCAGGTAGTGTTGCCACATTTTGTGCAAACCAAGGCCCTTTCATTATAGCTATCCTTTATATAGTTTTCAGAACCGCATATGCCACAGTGCTTATTTAGCTTTAACCAGTTGAGAAGTAGATTTCCCTTAGTAGCTATAGTATATAAAAACTCATCCTGGCTGTTTCCAAGGGTCATTAAATCCACATATTCTACTTCAGCCTTCTGAAGCTCATCATCAGTTTCCCCACACATTAAATTAACCCCTTCATATTCTCCTATGCATTGAATGTTAAATATGTTTATATTATAATCCCTGATGTCCTTTAATGTAGGTAGAATATACTCCCCACACCTGTTTAATACCATTAGTTTGTTGTCTTTAAATAGGGCCCATATATCCTTATTGCATTCCTTATGCAGTTTTTTTGGTGAAGGCTTAATAATTATATAATCCTTAACTAAGGAGCCTTCCATTCAATCACCCCCTATTTATTTTTGTTCTTCCATCTCCTCCATAAAACATTTTCTGCATAAAGGTTCATATTCCTCAGCAGCACCTATTACAATCCTTTCCTGTGCCTTGGTTTTTCTATGGCTTACCCAAGCATCATTTCCACATTTTACACATACTGCATGATGCTTGTACAAATAGTCAGCAAGAGGCATCAGCTCCTTTACTATTTCAAAGGGTGTACCAGTAAAGTCCATATCAAGCCCTGCCACTACTACAGTAATATCATCCTTTAAAAGTTTATTTATGCCCCATATGATATTTTCTATTGAGCCTTGAAGAAATTGCACTTCATCTATTCCTATTACCTCTGGTTTTAATTCATCAACATAATCCAATAGCTCATCTATATCTTTTACCAATAAGCAATCCATAGAAGTTAAATCATGGGTTACAATTTCATTTTTTCTATACCTGTTATCTATACTGGGTTTAAATGCAATAGTTTTATACCCTGCTATTTTAAACCTCTTTATATCCTTCTCTAAACTTGATGTCTTTCCTGAAAACATTGATCCTGTGTGTACTATTAATTTTCCTTTATACTGATGCAACTTATATTCCTCCTTTACAATTACTTTTATTATTATACCATTATTTTTATGAATTTAGTTTTAAAACTTATTAACTAATCACATTAATTGATTTTTTGAATATTATAAAGTATGACACGAATTGTCCGTAAAAGGGGAGAGGCCTATGAGTAAAAGTCCGGTATTAGAAGTTAAAAATATTAGTATGATATATCATACCCTAAATGGAGAGGTAAAGGCTATAGAAAATATAGATTTTGAAGTATATGAAGGAGAAATAATTGGCATTGTAGGTCCTAGTGGGTGTGGTAAATCAACTTTGCTCTCAATTATATCTGGATTAATAAAGCCTTCATCAGGTCAAGTAATTGTGAAGGGGAAGAGGATAACTAAACCATCAAAAAATATAGGATATATGTTTCAAAGGGACCAATTATTTGAATGGAGAACTATACTTCAAAATGTACTATTAGGTTTAGAAATACAAAATAAGGTGGATAAAAAAGCAGTAGAAAAAGCGGAAAGGCTTCTTGATACCTATGGGCTAGGAGAATTTAAAGCCTCCTATCCCAGGCAGCTATCAGGAGGTATGAGACAAAGGGCAGCCCTAATAAGGACCCTTATGGTTGAGCCTGAACTACTACTTTTAGATGAGCCCTTTTCTGCCCTGGATTACCAAACCAGGTTGGCCATATCTGATGAAATTGGACTAATTCTAAAAAAGGAAAATATAACTACTTTAATGGTAACCCACGATATAGCTGAAGCTATTTCCATTTCAGATAGGGTAATTATACTGAGCAACAGACCTGCTACCATAAAGGAAATTATTGATATAAAGCTAACCTGTCCAGAAAACAGATGGAGCCCGATTAACTGTAGAGAAGCTCCAGAATTCAGACATTATTTTAATCGTATATGGAAGGAGCTTGATATACATGTATAACAAGGTTTCAAGAGAACACATAAACTATTTAAACAAATTAAGAAGAAGAAAAAAAATAATTTTAATTACACAGGTTGCCATATTTGTAGTTGGGTTAATTTTATGGGAGCTGGCAGCCCAATTATCCTTGATAGATACCTTTCTTACCAGTAGTCCTTCTCAAATATGGAGTACATTTTTAAGGTTAGCCAGGGAAGGAAACCTGTTTTACCATGTAGGCATTTCAGTTTTTGAAAATGTTGTAGGATTTACAGCAGGCACCTTGCTGGGAGTCATAATTGCCATAGGTCTTTGGTGGTCAGATTTTGCAGCAAAGGTAGCAGAGCCTTATTTAGTAGTATTAAACAGCCTTCCTAAAACAGCCTTGGCTCCTATCGTTATAATATGGATAGGAACAGGTTATGACGGGATTATAGTTACTGCCATTACCGTTTCCATTGTTATCACCATCATGAATATGTATAATAGCTTCATATCTGTAGATGAAGACAAGATAAAGCTCCTTAAAACCTTTGGAGCAAGCAAATACCAGATATTTAAGAAGGTTGTATTTCCTCACTCTATTCCCGACATGATAAGTACCTTAAAGGTAAACATTGGCCTATCCTGGGTAGGAGTCATAGTAGGGGAATTCCTGGTATCCAGGGCAGGCATTGGATGGTTGTTGGTCTATGGCAGCCAGGTCTTCCAATTTGACCTGATTATGATGGGAATATTTATATTAGCCATAATTTCAGTAGCCATGTACAAAATTGTCTCTATAATTGAAAATAAATTCACAAAATGGAATCAATAAAACCGCCAAGTCTGGCGGTTTTAAAAAATTAGAGCTTATTTGGTTTCAATTGCTTTTTTTCCCTTCTTGTAGTCAAAGGCCCCAAAGATCATTGTACCAAATACACATATTGGGACTAATGCTATAGTTGGCAAACCACTGAAGAATCCATTGAATATTAATGCTATACCTAACCCAAATACCCCAAATTTAGGATTTCTTACAGCATGCAAGGCAAACAAGGCGCCAAATATGGATGGTAATACATAGTCTAAGGCTTGAACAACTATTGGTGGGAATAAATTATATAACCATACACCTCCTAGGGCTGCTACAGTTGTAACTATTAGATTGGTTATTACAGAACCAGCCATACCAAGAGTTGCAACTACCTCTGCTTCATTTGAGCCTGGTTCTGTTCCAACTACGTCTTGGGAAACAATGGCGCATGGAACTCTTATATTTGCTATATTTCCTGATAAAAATGCCATGTAGGTTCCCGATATGCCAAGTATGGGGAAATAAGATATAGGGGTTACTACATATTCAACACCATATATGGATGCTATTAAGAACCAACCAGTTAATATTACTTGCATACTTGGTACCGCATCATGGACTAACCACAGGTATATAGCAGGTAAAAAACACAGAGGTATTGCACCCAACAAGGTCAGTCTACCGTACTTCACTATATCCTTGGTAAAAACATCATCAAAAGAGTAATTACCTTTTTCCACCAAAATCACCCCAATCATTAAATTACCACAGCAGAAATCATACCAATAACCATTGCAATTCCAAGATTATATTCCTTTAATTTTGGTTTATTGTGGGCAACTTTTTCCAATACAAGCATTGCTATAGCAGATACAATACCTGCCCTGAAACTAGGTCCACCTGCCAATAAATGTCTTGAAAGCAAGTATCCTGCAGTACCTAAGACTGCAGCAGATGCAATAACTCCCATTAATTTACTGTCTCCACCTGCAACCTTATCTTGAAGCTTTCCAAGTTTATCAGTAAATAATCCACAAAATAGAAGCCAACCACAACCGTTAAGGGTCATGACCCATACAGAAGATGAAAACGCTGTCAGATCATAATCAGAACCGCCAAAGTCTACCTTCATTGCTTCTGCTCCCATTTGTGCTGCTGTAAGCTCCGTAGGTGCTGCTCCTATTATTGATAATCTAAGCCAGGACATTGGGCCACCTATAACAGCTATCAAGGCAATCATTACAATAAAAACCGATAAAGCTGGGCCTATTGCAGAAACTGCTCCAACCCTAAATGCTGTTTTACATTGTTCCTTGGACAAATTAACAACCTTAGTCTTGCAGGCATCTAGGGACTTCTTAACAAAGATTATAGCTTGCACACCAGTTATCAAAACTACTGGTATAGCCATAATCCACATTCCTAAACTATTGGCAATATCTAAATAGCCCCCCACTATAATCCCCCCTAATTTATAGTAGAAATGGGCACTTGTTCCAGTGCCCATTTCTAAAGTTTACATTACTAAAATTATTTATTATATACACTTGGATCTATGCTTTCTAGGTATGCAACAACCTCATCCACTGGAAGAACATCAGCAAACTTAGCGTCCATATCAAATAGATTCCACTCAA
>JAAYHM010000203.1 GCA_012735405.1 Tissierellia bacterium
CTTATATGCCTTAAGCGACAATTTAGTTGCTTCATCTGTAGAACTAGTTGCTAATAAATTAATTGAAAAGAATATGATATCAGTTTGTGCTGAAGAATCCCAAGTAGGTGGAGGCCTTTTAATAACCAAGGGCCTAAGCTATTATGAATTAGGTAAACAAACTGCTAAAATGGCAAAGGAAATACTTGTTGATAAAAAGGATGTATCTACCATACCTGTAGGTTTAGCTGAAGAAACTGTAATTATAGTTAATAAAAATACCTTAGAAAAATTAGGTTTAGATAGAAACTTACCAATATTCAAAGATGCCAAAATGGTAGGAAAATAATATAAAAAATGGAGGAAGTAGCATGGATTTAATTATAACCAGCTTAGAGCAGGGCTTAATATTTGGAATATTGGCTATGGGAGTTCTATTAACATACAAAGTATTGAATGAAGCTGACTTATCTGTCGAAGGTACCTTTCCTTTTGGTGCCTTCGTATTTGCTAAATTCGTAATGATGGGTTTAAGTCCCATAATAAGTACACTTATTGCATTTTTATTGGGCACTTTGGCAGGTCTTATAACTTGTATACTTTTTATAAAGCTTAAGATCAAGCCTTTATTGGCTGGGATACTGACCATGACCATGTTTTATTCCATTAATCTTAGACTAAATGGAAAGGCAAATATACCACTATTTAGCTATGACAATCTATTCAATATAGGTCCTACTTTAATAATTTTAGTCATACTTGTTCTAGCTATAAAGATATTACTTGATACTTTTCTTAAAACAGAAAAAGGCTATTTATTAATAGCTACAGGTGATAATGAAGCCTTTGTCAAATCCTTAGGAATAAATAGCAATAAGTACAAGGTAATTGGATTTATGTTGGCCAATGGCCTTATCGCCTTAAGTGGCGCTTTAATGGCTCAATATCAAGGATTTGCTGATATAACAATGGGAACTGGAGTAATTGTCATAGCCCTTGCTTCAATTATAATTGGAGATACAGTAAAAAGGAAAGCAAACTGGTTTAAAAATACCTCAAGGGCCATAGTTGGAGCCATAATTTATAAAATTATTGGCGGTATAGCAATAGACCTAGGGTTAGCTCCAACAGATTTAAAGGCTATAAGTGCCATAATTGTAATACTATTCATAGCATATAACAATCTGGCCATAGATCTATTGGGAGCAGCCAGGAAGAAAGAAAGGAGAAAAATAAATGCTCAGAATAGAGAACCTATCAAAGACTTTTAATAAAGGCAGTGAAAATGAAATTAATCTATTCAATAATTTTAACCTTCACATAGAAAAAAATAAATGTACAGCAATAATAGGTCCTAATGGATGTGGTAAAAGCACTCTTCTAAATATAATATCTGGCAGTATCTTAATGGACAGTGGCAAAATATTTTTAAATGGAAAAGACATTTCAGATTTAAAAGAAGAGGAAAGAGCTCTCCATATAGGAAGGGTATATCAAGATCCTTCCATGGGTGTATCCCCTTCATTGACAATACTTGAAAACATGTCTTTAGCAAATAAAAAAGGTGAAAAATTCGGACTTAAAAAATTGATAAAAAAAGATAATATGGACAAATATATTGAGCTACTAAAGTCCTTAGACTTAGGCCTTGAAGACAAGCTAAATACTAAAGTAAAATTTTTATCGGGAGGACAGAGACAATCTCTATCTTTGCTTATGGCTGCATTAAAACATCCTGACTTACTGCTACTAGACGAACATACAGCAGCCCTAGACCCCAAGACCTCCTATGTAGTAATGAAAAAAACAAAGGAATTATTGGATAAATATAAAATGACTACTATAATGATATCCCACAATATGAAAGATGCCATAGAATATTCAGATAGAATAATAATGTTGGATAATGGCCAAATAGTGCTGGATACACCTAGTGCCAACATCAGTGAAGAAGAATTAATGGCAATCTATAAGGCTAAATTAGATCAATATATAGCATAAGGCGAAGGAAAAGAATTATTCCTTCGCCTTTTTAAATGCTTCAATAAATTTTAAGCCTATTTCTGCCTTTAGCCTTTCTATAGGATCTTCCAAGTTTATTTTACATATTTCTTGTATTTTGGAAATACGATATCTAATGGTATTGCTGTGCAAAAATAGCTTTTGAGCAGATATATTATAGTTTGATTCACTTTCCAGAAAAACCTTTAATGTTGTTAACAATTCATCACTATTACTTTCCTTTAATAAAGGATATATACTTTTAAAATTATTTTCAAAACCTTTACTGTCTATATTTTCAATTCTAAATAAGCCAAAGGGGCCTAGTTCTTCAAAGGTTATTATTTTCTTTTCAGGATAAATATAATGTCCCATTTCAATAGCCTTTAGTGCGCCTATATAACTTCGTTTAATCTTACAAATATCCTCTATTACTTCGCCAATACCAACCCTTAAGTTGTTATTTTCAAAATATTTTTGAATCTTATTTAATATATCTCTTATATTGTCCTTTACCCTATCAATAATGTCTTCTTCATTAATATTGGATACATCCTGAATAATAGCAATAGTATTATCATCAATAATACCAAATATAGCCTCATCCTTTGGAACTCTAAGCAAGAGAGTATTGTATATTTTTTCTCTTATTGAAATTGTCCTTACCTTGTCTTATAACTAAGCATACAAATTTATTATCAATATTTAATTTAAAATTTTGTATTCCTTTTATTGATTTAATTAATTTTTCCTTAGTATCAAGTTCCTCATTAAATAGAGAAATCAATAAATCATCGTAAAACTTTCTCTCAAAGGCATTCATAACATAAATTTGAGTATATATTTCTAATAACAATGTATAACTTAACCTTATGGCAAATAAATCATAATAGTCTATTTTTCTCTTATCCTCCCATACAATAAGCCTTGTAACCGGTGTATTATCTATTGTAATTTCCATTTCAACCCAGGAAGTGTCATTATCCAAATCTGTTATACGATATATGAACAATCTGTCACATAGTAATTCTTTCTTATAATTGGTTAAATTATCTTCTGATAAATCATTTATATCCTCTTCTGTCTTATAATTGTTAGGATAGTTAATTATATTTTTATCTAAGGTATCCCTCAGGGTAATTGGACATTTTAACTCCTTCGATAAGTTTTCTATAATTATTGCAATTTTTTTGTAAAAATCATTGCTTGTGGTATTCCCCCTAATATAATTGCTATCATTTATTCTTACAATAAATCTATTAATAGCAATAGAATTAACTGCGTTTATAATAGTTGTCCATGGGGCGTCATAAGGAATATAAATCAAAGGAAATCCTAGTTCATTGCATAGTTTAATAATATCTGAAGGAATATCCTTCATATACCTGTCTACTTTTATTCCAAGGGCAGCTACACCCTTATCGTTTGCAAATTTTATAAAATCTTTAAAGTGATCTATATTATCTTTAAAAAAATATCCTGATGAAATAACAAACTCATTACCTTTTAACCACCTGTATCCATCTGGCGCATCAAATAACACAACGGCTTGTGCTTCCCTATCCAGGCCCTGTCCTCCAGCTAAAACATGGTAGTTGTCAAAAAATTTTGATTGCAGTATTTCCTTCATGCTTACTCCCACATAATCACCTCAAAACAATTATATCAAAATAAAAAAAACAGGTCTAATATTATAATTTAGACCTGCTTGTTAATTTAATCCTTATTTTGTATACACCACTTACTCCTTACATTAATTGTAATAACTACCTTCTCTCTTCAAAAGTTCCATAAACTTTAATTTCTTTATTTTGAACCATTACCTTCCCTTTAGCAATTACAGTATCTATGTCCAGTGTATCCTTATCCAGCAGAGAAAGATCAGCATCAAAGTTCTTTTCAATCTTACCCTTACCCCTTAGTTTAAGAATTTTTGCAGGGTTGGTGGTTACTGCCCTAATAGCTATTTCTAAAGGAATATTTTCCTTAAATACACATTCCTTAATCCCTATTATCAAAGATGTAGATTTCCCTACACCAAGTCCAATAAACTCCTTCTTTTCATTAAATAGGGGCAAGCTTCCCTGTCCATCAGATGACAGGGTAAAGTTATCTAAAGAAACACCTTCATTTAATAATCTTTTAAGTCCCTTACTAAATCTTACTTCCCCGTCTTCTTCCTCCCAAAAATCTGGGTCTTCACTGGCAGTAAAATCTATGCAGCCTCCACCTTTTGCAAACTTTATTCCTTCTTCAAAAAGTTCTTCGCTTCTATTTATGTGGGTTGGCAAAAATTGTGTAACTGGTATTTCAGTTTCCTCTACAACCCTATTTATTAATTCAAGCTTTCTTGGGCCATCGCCTAAGTGTACATTTACTATGCCTGCCTTACCAGAAAGCATTCCTGCAACACGAGCGTCTGCAACTGCTTTACTAAATTCCTCAAAGGAGGGTTGACCAGATCTATGATCAGAAATGGCAATCTCCCCAATTCCTATGATTTTATCTATTGACATAATATCCTTCATTATATCGCCGGTTAAAGTCCTTAATGGAAGTCTGTAGGATCCAGTATAAATAAAAGTAGTAATTCCTTCTTCCTCAAGTCCTCTTGCCTTAGCAAGCAGCGCATTTATATCTCTTGCAATACCATCAGTTCCCAGGGTCCCTACAACCGTTGTTACTCCTGCTCTTGTAAGGTCAGACAAAGTTGCTTCCGGTGTCCTGGTGGCAAAACCCCCTTCCCCACCTCCACCTAATATATGAACATGACAATCAATGAAGCCAGGAACTAGTATCTTCCCTGTACCATCTATCTCCTTTACCTCTACAAGTCCATTAAAATCTATATCTATTTTATCCTCAATTGCAGCTATTTTATCTCCAAGTACCAATACATCCTTGATACCAACTGGATCCGGTTTATAAACACTTACATTTCTAATTATAATAACCAAAATAATCACCCCACTATAACCAGCTCTCACCTAGCTATTGGAAATTAATTGCTATTGCTACTAATATAATTATAGTACCCATTAAGAAGAAGAAAGCTTGCATCTTAATTTGGAATTTAGCCCATTTACTCCAGTCAATTTTAGCAACACCCAGTACTCCTATTAAGCTTGCTGACACCGGCGTGAATGCATCAACAAATCCTGCACCTAATTGATAGCAAAGTACAGCAATCTGTCTTGATACACCAACTATATCAGCTAAAGGCGCCATAATAGGCATTGTTAATGCAGCTTGACCTGAGTTTGATGTTACAACTAAATTAAATAAACTTTGGAAAATATACATGCTCCAGGCTGCTATAAAGGCTGGTACACCATTTAAAGCCCTTCCAATACTATATAGTATTGTATTTAAAGCTGAGGGTACATTGGCATCTGATCCTCCTAATACTAGAAGAATTCCCTTAGCCATACCAACCACTACTGCAGTACCTGCTAAATCAGCTACCCCACTTTGGAAGGCACTTGCCATGTCATTAACTGTCATATTATTTAGCCTAAATATAATAGCTGTTATTCCGGCAACAAATCCCATAACAAAGAATTGTGATGCTATTTCTGGAATATAGTACCCCTTAACTGTAACACCCCATATTATCCAAATTAGAACTAAAAGCATTTCTAGAAGTATTAGCTTATGGCCTAAATTAAATTCTCTCTCTTCTTCACTAGCCTGTTCTAATCTATCTCTAAAATACTTATCTGACTCATACATTACAGAAAGTCTTGGATTCTTTCTTATTTTTTCTGCATATCTCATCATATAAGCTGCAGATAAAGCAGTAACAACAAACCACATAACAAGTCTAAAGTTTGCTCCAGACAAAACTGGTATACCTGCTATACCTTGAGCTATAGCGACACTGAAGGGGCTCATCCATGATGCTGCATTACCAACTTGTGAAGCAACATAGGTTACAGTAACTGCTACAATGGAATCATATCCAAGGGCTATTACAAAAGGAACCATTACCATGGCAAATGGAATTACCTCTTCAGCCATTCCAAAGGTTGCACCACCTAATGAAAATAAGAAAAATATTAAAGGTAATGCTAATCTTTCCAATCCCTTTGTTTTAGCAATAAAGGCATAGATTCCAGCATCTATAGCACCTGTTTTCATTATTATTCCAAAGGCTCCACCAACTACAAGAATTAAAGCTACTATACCAACAGCCGAACCATATTTGTCTCCAGTTACAAGTCCTTCAAACAAATAATTCAAAAAACCAAATCCGTTAAAATCATCAGTTCCCCATATTCTAGCAGTCTTATGAAGTTTTTTGCTTGTATCATAAAAGTCTTCTCCATATATGCTATATAAAACATCGTCTGTTAAGCCTAGTTCATCTAACTCTTCTTGTTTAAAATCTTTATTTTCCTCTTTTGAAAGCAGATACTCATCTAAAGCCTCTTTGTCTACACCTAGTTCATTTAAGGTTTCTACATCTTTGGCTAGCTGGGGTAAATTTACAAATAAAAATTCATCATTTAAATCATAGCTATACCTAAAGGTATCGGCTCTTAGAACGGTTCTTGTTTTAATGTCTCCGTTTGAATCAATATACTCTACTTCATGAGTGCTAAATTTTCCTGCAGGAATTAAAAATGTTAAAACCCAGCAAAAGATAACTACTACAAAAATAATAGCATAAGTATGTGGTGTACGAATCTTTGTTAGATCTCTTCTTTCCTTCTTTGTCATTTACATCACTTCCTCCATTTTTTAGTGTGTCTATAAATATTATCAACATACAATACTTAATTATACCACTTTGTTGTAATATGACAAGTTTTGTCGAAAAAAATTAGACAGCTTTAAGCTTTTGCCAGGCACAAACAAAGAAAAACCCCTATACATCAGGGGTTTCCTACTTAGTCTTTTAATGGGCTTACATATTTGTTATTCTTAGTTCTTCTGTTAAATTCTTCTTTTGCCTTTTCTACTATGGAAGTATCATTTAACATATCATATATCATGCCAGTAAATATGCTAGCTGCATACATCATTCCCTTAGTTCCCAGGGAAGAACCGGCTGCAGATGTTGCCTGCCATGAATGATTTGGTACTCCTAATGGGAAGGTTGAAGTCAAGAATAAATTCATAGGCATAATCCATGAAACATCTCCACTATCGGAAGAACCTGAAACTGAAACCTTATCTAAATCATCCTTATCCACTACACCTTCATATATTACTATATCCTTGTCACTATCTCCAAGATATTTTATTTTTTCAGCCTCCACCATTTTTGGATCCAAGGTTGCTTGTAGTTCTTTAGCAAACTTCATTTCTTCTTCAGTATATGTTGGTCTTTCTATTTCCTGCATATTTTTATAGGTTAATTCAAATAAAACGTCATTTGGAAGCAATTCATAGCAGCCACCTAGATGTTCTATTTCAACCCTTGTACCTGTCATAAGGGCAGCACCTTTTGCTATGTCATATAGCCTTTCAGTAATTTCTTCTACATCCTTCCTTCTGGGTGCCCTTACATAGTACCAAGATTCAGCCTCTGATGGAACAATATTTGGTGCCCCACCTGCATTTGTTATGGTATAATGTACCCTTGCTTTATCAATTATATGTTCCCTTAAATAATTGGCACCCACATTCATAAGTTCTACTGCATCAAGAGCTGATCTTCCTGATTCAGGGGATTGGGCAGCATGGGCTGAAATACCATAGAACTTAAACTTCATAGTATTCATAGCTAGAAAAGCTTCCCTTATTGCTGCATTTACTGCCATGGGATGCCAGCTTAAGGCTATGTCACAGCCATCAAAGGCTCCTTTTTTAACCATTTTAACCTTTCCTACCAGTGTTTCCTCTTCAGGACAGCCATAATATCTTATAGTACCAGGAGTATTTGTCCTGTCAAGATACTCCTTTATGGCCAATGCTGCACCAAAGGGTACTGCTCCTAATAAGTTATGTCCGCAGGCATGCCCTGGACCATCTTTTTCTACAGGATTATATTTAGTATCCACCTTTTGAGATAGACCTGGCAGGGCGTCATATTCTCCTAATAAGGCTATCACAGGATGTCCACTGCCATATTCCGCATAAAAGGCATGTTCCATTCCTGGTATGTCTCCTATTTTAAAACCCTTTTTCTTGAATTTTCTTCTATACAGATTAGCTTCTTTTTCTTCCTGTCCTGAAACCTATGGGTTGCTCCATATTTCTAGATTGACCTTATTTACTTCATCTGTTAAACTTTCTAAGTATTTTAACAGCTCCTTTTTATCCATATACTACCTTCCTTTCATTACCTAAAGTAAGTATTATAGTAAATAGTAAATTCTTCTTATGCATGGTTATACCTATATATATTGTAAAAAAACTGAATCTATGGTAAATATTATACCCTCACATACTTATATTACCACAGCAATTATCATACTACTAAATAATAATAACAGCAATAATATTTTGTCAAAATTTAAAAAATATATTAAAACAAGGCCTAATTTCTGTAGATTAGGCCTTGTTTTAATTTATCTTATTTGTTTAAAAAATCCAAGGCTCCCTGGATAATTAAGGCTGCCCCTCTGGCAAGTAAGGATTCATCAATATCAAATTTAGGATTATGATGAGGATAACATTTTCCATCTACTGCTTTTGGATTGTTTAGGAAGAAGAAGGTTCCAGGTACTTTTTCTAAGAAGTAAGCCATATCTTCTCCACCCATTACAGGTTTATTTGTTATTATTATATCTTCCTCCGGAATTACTTTTTTAGCAGACTCAATAAAGGCCTTAGTAAATTCTTCATCATTTACTAGAGGTGGATATCCAAAGGTATAATCGTATTCATAAGAACCCCTCATAGTTTCAGAAATTCCCTTAGCAACTTCACCTATTCTCTTTGCCACATATTCCCTAACCTTTTGGTCTGTTGCCCTTACTGTACCTTCTAATTCTACATATTCAGGTATAATATTGTATGCCTGTCCGCCATTGATCTTTCCTACAGTTATAACCCCATGATCTGTTGCTGCTATTTCCCTGCTTATTATTGTTTGAATAGTAGATAAAAATTTACCAGCCATAACAACAGGGTCTACACCAGTATTTGGATAAGCCCCATGACATCCTTTTCCTATTAATTTTACCTTAAAGCTATCTAAACATGCCATTAAGTTACCATAGGATACCATTATGGAACCTTTTAGTTCTTTATCTTCTGTTAAGTTACCTGCATGTAGACCTAAAACAGCATCTACTTTTGGATTTTCCAGTACACCTTCTTCTATCATTGGCTTGGCCCCACCAGGATCTTCTTCTGCCGGTTGGAATATTAGCTTAACATTTCCGTTTATTTTGTCCCTATTTTCACTTAATACCTTGGCTACCCCTAAAAGAATTGCAGTATGGGCATCATGGGCACAGGCATGCATGTTACCATTCTTGGAAGCAAAGGGTAGGTTGGTTTCTTCCTTAATTGGAAGGGCATCCATATCAGCTCTTAAGGCTATGGTTTTCCCTTCATTATTGCCTTTTATTAAACCAACTACACCAGAAACAGCTACCTTTTCCTTAACTTCTATGCCCATTTTCTTTAATTCATTTGCAACATAGGCTGAAGTCTTAGGTAAATCTAAGCCTACTTCTGGAATTTGATGCAAATCACGTCTACACTTTATAATATAATCCTCTACTTCTTTTACCTTTTCCCAAACATTCACTGTTATCACCTCTATTTTATCAAGTAGTTTTCAATCAATCTAATATAATATTTTACTGCCCTATCTAAGCTTTCCAGCGTAATATATTCATTAGGCTGATGAGCCATGTTTGAATCTCCTGGCCCATAGAATATACATGGTACCGGTTTTGCTGGCAGGAAGATAGACGCATCTGTATAAAAGTTAACACCTTTTGCCTTCGTCTCTTCTCCAAAAACTTCTTTATAAGTTTTTTCAGCCAGTTTTACAAAAGGATGGTTTCCTTTAGTTTCCACAGCCTGCCTATTGTTTAATATTTTAATGTCGGCTTTAAAATTCTCAATTTCATTAGATAATTTTTCAATTATTCTTTCAAAATCCTTTATAATTTCATCATGATCCATGCCTGAAACTGTCCTCATATCTATAGTAATACTGCATTTATCCGGCACTACATTGGTTTTCACTCCACCATGAATAGTTGATATATTCATAGTTGGATGTCCTACAATCTCATTTACTTGGTACTTAAATTTATAGTTAATTAATTCTGATAATAGTGCATTCATATGAACAACTGCATTAATACCATTTTCAGGAAATGCCCCATGGGCTGTTTTGCCATAGGTTGTTATTTCAACCCAGAAAGCACCTTTTTCTGCAATATTTATTGAATTTGAACTGGGTTCGCCTATTATAATGGCACCAACATCATCTAAGCCTCCATTTTCAACAAAATGGACTGCACCTATACTATCAGTTTCTTCTCCAGCTGTGGCAGTATAAATGAAATCCCCTTTTAACTCAGCACCGGATTCTTTAATGGCTTTAATAGCTATTAGCATAGCTGCTAGTCCACCCTTCATGTCTGCAGTTCCTCTACCATATATCTTGCCATCTACAATTTCTCCACTGAAGGGTCCATACTTCCACTCTATATCTCCAGGTGGAACTGTATCTAGATGTCCATTAAAGAGCAGTGCTTCCCTTTCACCTGTTCCCTTTAATCTGCCAATTACATTTGCTCTATTGTTGCCTAAATCTACTAAAACGGTTTCTAAACCAATTTCATCTAATAAAGATTTTATATATTCAGCTAAAGGCTTTTCATTGCCAGGTTCATTTACAGTATTAAATCTAACCATTTCTTGCAGCACTATTGTTGCTTCATTTAAAAGTCTGTTGCCCATTTATTTTCCCCCCTTATTTAGCTGCCTTTTTACTTCTTTTGTAAGATGAAACAGCAAATCCTATTGTGCTAAATACTACAGTTGGTATTATTAAATATACTGGTAAAACTTTTACAATGCCTACTAGGAATAAAGCCATGCCTAAAGCAAATATTCCAAACTTTGGATGCTTTATAGCAAACATTGCAAACATAGGTCCAAATATTGAAG
>JAAYHM010000204.1 GCA_012735405.1 Tissierellia bacterium
CAACAGTTTTATTTACTTCTATATTTCCCTTCTATTTTCCATAGCCTTGGATAGGGTTACTTCATCAAAGTATTCCAAATCTCCACCTACAGGGATACCATGGGCTATCCTGGTGGTTTTAACTCCCAAAGGTTTTAACAGCTTTGATATATAAAGGGCTGTGGCTTCTCCTTCAACAGTCGGGTTTGTTGCCAGTATAACCTCCTTTACTTCACCATCCTCCAGCCTTTTTAATAGCTCCTTTACCTTTATTTGGTCAGGACCTATATTATCCATAGGGGATATGACTCCATGAAGTACATGGTATAGTCCTTTATATTCCCTGGTCTTTTCCATGGCTACTACATCCTTGGCCCCTTCTACAACGCATATTGTAGACTTATCCCTTTTATGGTCACTACATATATGGCATATTTCATCTTCTGTTAAATTGCAGCATATTTTACAGTAGTGAATTTTTTCCTTTGCTTCCTTTATTGATGAAGCCAGCTTTTCTACTTCTAAAGGATCCATTTCTAAAATGTAAAAAGCCAGCCTTTGGGCAGTTTTTTTCCCAATGCCAGGAAGCTTAGACAATTGTTCAATTAATTTAGCAATAGGTAGTGCATAATAATCCATTTATATCAACCTTTCCTCTAGAAAAGTCCTGGTATGTTCATTCCTCCAGTAAGTTTTCCCATTTCTTTTGCCATCATTTCATCTACCATTCTCAAGCCTTCATTTACTGCTGCCATTACTAAATCCTCCAGCATTTCAATATCTTCAGGATCAACTACAGATTCATCTATTTTAATAGATAAAATTTCCTTCTTTCCATTTAGCTTACAAACAACAGCACCGCCACCTGCGCTTGCTTCAATTTCCCTTTCTTCTAATTCCTTCTGCATTTTTTCCATCTGTTTTTGCATCTTTTGCATTTGCTTCATCATATTTCCAAAATTTCCACCCATTCCTGGAAATCTACCTTTAGCCATATTAATTCTCCTTTCCTTATTTTTCTATTTTCACTATATCTTCACCAAAGAAATCTATAACATCCTTAATAATGTTCTCTTTATTTTCCTGATTATTTTCCACCTTATCATATTCCATAGTAAAGTCAACCTTTATATTTTTATTAAAATAAGAAGATAGAATAGATTCTAAAAGCTCCTTATTGTGTGGCCTTTCCATTGCTGCCTTATGGAAGCCAAACTTATCTCCAAAGGCAATTGTAAGCTTATTATTTGCAAAATATGATGGTCTTGCTTCCCTAAGCAGTGCATTGGTCTTTACATCCTTTTCCCTTACAATATTTAAAATATTGGGCCAGCTCTTGTTTATCTCTTCAAAGGACAACTCTCTTCCATCATCTATTATTTCAACAGCTACTTCTTTTTCTTCTTTTATTTCTTCCAGCTTTTCTTCCTTCTTTTCTACCTGCTCCCTGCCTTCAGCTTTATTATGGACAATGTCTATTTTTACATCCTTTTTTACTTTTCTTTCTTCTTCCTTTGGAATGGTTGGCATTGAAATTTGACCTTTTTCTATAATTTCCTCTAATCTTTTAACCCTTTCCTCTAAGCTTATTCTTTCTTCAAGATTTATAAGCCTTACAATAGCCATCTCCAATATTATTCTAGGCTGGGTAGTCCAGGCCATACGTTTTTCGCTGTCATTGAGAACCTCTAAGGATTTTAAAATATAATCCAGGTCCATATCCTGACTTTGATTTTTGTATTGGTTAACCATATACTCATCCATATCCATTATGTCTATGGCACTATTGGATGTTTTGGCAATCAGCAGATTTCTATAATGCTGTATTAAATCCTTTATAAACTGGACTATATCCTTTCCTTCCTGGATTATATTGTTTATGGATAATAAAGCCTCTTCAACCTTCCTGTTTTTTATACTGTCTACTAAGGAAAATATTAGATCTGTATTGGCAATTCCCAGTATTTCCAATGCCTCTTCATAGGTTAGATTTTCGCTATTATAGGAAACTAGCTGATCTAACAGGCTTAGGGCATCCCTCATAGCCCCATCAGAATTTCTTGCAATAAGCTTCAATATTT
The DNA here is from genome assembly GCA_012735405.1 of Tissierellia bacterium. Lineage (GTDB taxonomy): Bacteria > Bacillota > Clostridia > Tissierellales > Tepidimicrobiaceae > JAAYFE01. The sequence continues at coordinate 2,061 of JAAYHM010000204.1, forward strand.
TTTCATCATACCTTACATTTAGGCTATTTAAAATATTTTTCATGTTAGCTATTATATCTTTAGATGATAGCCTCTTAAAGTCAAAGCGCTGACATCTGGATACTATAGTTGGTGGTAGTTTTTGCAGTTCTGTTGTAGCCAGTATAAATATTAAATGTTTAGGGGGTTCCTCCAGGGTTTTAAGCAATGCATTAAAGGCCTGGTTTGTAAGCATATGAACTTCGTCTATTATATATATTTTATATTTAGCCTTTGATGGAGGATATATAACCTTATCCCTTATTTCCCTAATATCTTCAATTTTTCTATTGCTGGCTGCATCCATTTCTATAACATCCATTATGGATTCATCCATTATACCCTTACATATTTCACATTCATTACATGGATTGCCATCTTTAGGATTTAAGCAGTTTACAGCCCTGGAAAATATTTTGGCTGTAGAAGTCTTTCCTGTCCCCTTGGTCCCTGCAAAAATATAGGCATGACCAATATTACCAGATTTAACCTGGTTTTTCAAAGTTGTAGTTACATGCTCCTGTCCTAATACCTCATCAAAGGTCTTGGGTCTGTATTGTCTATATAATGCTTGATACATGAAAACCATCCTCGTATTTTTAATACATATATTATACCAAAAGTAAGGAATAATTACATCTATTAATAGAAAGAAGGCTGGGCTTGTTGATTATATTCAAAAGTATATTAAAATTATATATAAACAGATAAATTATGTATTATGTAAGCTTTATTTAAACCTTGTATTAATTTTGGAACTTAACTTAATAAAAAATACAAGGAGATTACATTTGCAGCCTAGGGCCATAACTTTCAGCCAATGGAGATAAAAAAATCCATTAAACTTCCCATTGTTTGAGGGAAGGATGTTTGGGAATTTTAGGATTATATGGAAATTAGCTGTTAAGTTATCCCCAGGCCAAACAGTAATGGACTGTATTTTTTATTAAGTTTATAGTAATTCCATATAATCTGCAATGTTTTGGGGTATATAATTAAGAGGAATAAAAAAGGAGGTTTTATAATGAAAATTACATACTTGGGCCATGCTGCCTTTCTAGTAGAAGAAGGGGATTTTAAGGCTATAATTGACCCCTTTATTACTGGAAATCCTCTAGCTAAAACTGATGTCAACAGTATTAAGGGCCTTACCCATATTTTTGTATCCCATGGCCATGGTGACCATTTAGGTGATACTGTAGAATTGGCTAAGGCAAATGATGCCCTGGTCATATCCAATGCAGAAATATGCGGCTATCTATCCGGTAAAGGCTTAAAGACCCATGCAATGCATATAGGCGGAAGGCATAAATTTGATTTTGGAACAGTAAAGTTTACACCAGCCCTTCATGGCTCAGGAATTTCTACTGATGAAGGAACTGTTGATGGAGGAAATCCCTGTGGTTTTGTAATTGAAATAGGGGGTAAAAAACTTTATCATGCAGGGGATACAGGACTTACTATGGATATGAAACTCCTGGAAGAAGAAAATATTGATGTGGCACTACTTCCTATAGGTGGCAACTATACTATGGACATAGATGATGCTGTAAGGGCTGTAGATTTTATTAAACCAAAGGTTACCATTCCAATGCACTATGATACCTTCCCTGTAATAAAGGCGGATCCTGAAGAGTTTAAAGCCAAAAATAAGGCAAGTGAAACTGTAATACTGGCTGTAAATGAAAGCTATGAATTTTAAAAAGGCTGGTTTATCCAGCCTTTATGCTAATTCTAATGCTATTTCCATCATTTGGGTAAATTTCTTTTCTCTTTCTTCTGCTGATGCTTTTTTGCCTGTAACTAAGGAATCTGATACAGTAAGTATTGCCAGGGCATTTACCCCTGCATAAGCAGCATTGCAATACAGGGCATAAGCCTCCATTTCTACAGCCAGTACACCCATGCTAGCCCATTTTTTATATATATCTTCCTGTGGAGTATAGAATACATCACTTGAAAGGATATTACCCACCACCACATCTATATTCTTTTGATCTGCAACCTGTTTTGCCTTGTACAGTAGATCCCAGGAAGCTATGGCAGAGAAAGTTCCTGGAAGCTCATATTGCTTAGCATAGTTTGAATCTGTACAGGCACCCATTGCAAGTATAATATCATAAAGGTCTAGCTTATCACTATAGGCACCACAGGAACCCACCCTTATTAAGTTTTTTACTCCATAAAAATGTATAAGCTCATAGGAGTATATTCCCATAGAGGGCATGCCCATACCGCTTCCCATTACTGATACAGGTTTACCTTTGTAGGTTCCGGTAAATCCTAACATATTCCTTACAGAGTTAAACTGTACAGGATTGTCTAAAAAGTTTTCTGCTATGAACTTGGCACGTAAGGGATCGCCTGGTAAAAGAATAGTTTCAGCAATATCCCCTTTTTTTGCAGTAATATGAGGTGTAGCCATTGAATCCCTCCTTTAATTTTACACTTACAAGACCATCCTACATGATAATTATAATATTTTAGGTTCCCAAATAGCAACCAAAATATGCTACTTATTTTAAGCAGTTGACAATTTTAATAAATTAAAGTATAATATAAATCTGCAGAGATAATTAAATAAATTAAATAAGTAGATCGCGGAGAGATGGCTGAGCTGGTCGAAGGCGCACGACTGGAAATCGTGTATACCCCCAAAGGGGTATCGAGGGTTCGAATCCCTCTCTCTCCGCCATTATAATTTTTCCGTGCTAGATGGGGAGGTAG
>JAAYHM010000205.1 GCA_012735405.1 Tissierellia bacterium
AGTATTTTTGAAGGAAGGAAATATAATTCTTCAGGGTAATGCAGAAGCCTTAAGAGAAGAGAGAGGCAAGCAAATAGATGATATCTATAAAGAAGTATTTGGAGAATGGGGGGATTCAAATGCTTAAATATGCAAAATATGAAATAAAAGAGACCTATAGATATATATTAGGTGTGCTGGCTTTGGTACTAATACTGACTACTGCCTTATATGTTTATTTTAACAGAGTAGATGACACTGGTGAAATGTCTGCATTAGGAGGCATGTTTACTGCCTTGTCAGTTCTAATATTATTTGGTACAGCCCTTGCAACCTTTCTATATATTGTAGGCTCCTTTAGAAAGGAACTATATGAGGATAGGGGATATTTAACCTTTACCCTGCCCTTAACAGGAAATCAAATTGTTGGCTCTAAGCTAATGGTAGCCTCTTTATGGTTTATAGTTTTAGGAGTTGCCATTGGCCTGTACAATATCATCATGATATTGATGTTTGTACCCATTGATATCGATGCAGATATTTTAGAAATATTTACAAGGCTATTTGATATAACATCTATAAGGAATATATTATTTTTTGTACTATCCTTTATTTTAAACATAGTTAATATGCTGGTAATTATCTACTTTTCCATGGCCATTAGCAGGGTAACTTTTAAAAATAAGAGGATTGGCAGCCTATGGTTTATAATATTTTTAGTATTAAGTGCATTAATTGGCTTTGGAACAGTAAAAGTAGCTGAATTACTTCCTTACTATATAGATTTAAATACTTTTAAAATAGGAAGTATGGATAAATTAGGTCAATTTTATTTAGAGATCAATAATAGCAATCTTATATTAAGTGCAAATACAGGCTTCCTCATAACAAATATAGCCGGACTATTATTTATAATAGCAGTAACAGTGTTACTATTCCTTGGTACTGGATATCTAATAGACAGAAAAATTGATTTATAAGAACAGGTCTGCCTTAAATTAGTCAAGGCAGACCTTATTTTATTACCCTTTGCATAAGATAAGCCTATATTGTATATTAATAATAAAATAGATAAATATATTTGGAGGTCGACATGAATAGCAAATTACTTGTATTCCTTATTATATTTTTTGTCTTTCTAATCCTATTTATTGGCCTAATACTTGTAAGCGAATACAGGAATATGGATAGATTAAAAATAGAAAATCCTACTGTATCCGAAAAAAATTACAGTTTTAGGAAGGCTGCCTTAAAGATTTGGGCGGTGAATTTAGTTTTGAAGTTTCTATTTCCACTGTTTTTATTGACAACTGGCCTTTCCAATAAAATAGTCCTATTTGCTGAAGGAAAGGGCAGGGGACTAATACTTACAGCCCTTATTTACGTTATATTTTTTTCTGTAATAGATTTAATTATTTCTCTGCCCACCAGTTATGGAAGTTTCCTATTAAGGCATAGGTATGGTTTATCTAACCAAAGTATATACAGGTGGATAGAGCTTATTTTAAAAAATTTTGCCTTAAATACCATTGGCCTTATACTTGCCGCCTGCTTTTTATACTACCTAATGAGGCTAAGTCCCACTAGATGGTGGCTATATTTAGGATTGCTGGCCATACCCATAATTACTTTTATCATGTTCATCTCTCCTACTTATATAGATCCAATATTTAATAAGTACACTGCCATAGAAGATGAATCTTTAAGGGAGGATATTAAGGATCTTCTAGATAAGGCTGGGGTAGGGGATGCTAATATATTTGTAGTAGATAAAAGTAAGGATACCAATACTTTAAACGCCTATATGACAGGGGTCTTTTCATCAAAGAGAATAGTGTTATGGGATACTACCATAAATAAATTGGAGAGGGATGAAATTATTTCTATTACTGCCCATGAAATAGGCCATTATGTACTAGGCCATATTTGGAAGGGTATAATCCTTGGAGGGGCCTTTGCTGTATTACTGATATACCTAATATATAAAACTTCCACTTGGATCCTAATAAATTCCAATGGAAGTTTTGGATTCAATAAACTTTATTCTGTGGCTTCTTTACCTTTGTTAATATTTGTATTAAATTTCTACATGTTTTTTGCCAATCCAATTGTAAACCTTGCTTCAAGGCATATGGAAAGGGAGGCGGATGCCTTTGAAATTAATCTTACAAAGGACAGAGAAGCAGCCATTTCTACCATGATTAAATTAAGTGAAGAAAGTTTAAGCATTCCCCGTCCAAGTAAGATATATAAAATATGGTACTACACCCATCCACCTGTAGAAGAGAGAATTGAATTTTTTAAAAATACTAGCATTCAAGAAGATAATCCTTAAGTCCAAATCTTAAGGTATATCTTCTTATTTTATTTAAGGCTTTCTTTTCAATTTGCCTTATTCTTTCACGGGTTAAATTATACCTGCTCCCTATGGCTTCCAGGGTTAAAGGTTCCTCTCCATTTAATCCATACCTAAGCTTTAATATATTTTTTTCCTTAGGTGTCAATATATCCAGCATATTTCTTATTTGTACTTGCAAATCATGGGAAATTACTATATTTTCAATGGAGTCGTCACAAGGTATATAATCCTGAAGTTCAATATAGTTTTCTTCAGAATCAACATTTATAAAGGAATTTAGGGAAATTAAATGGGAAAAGATTGTTTTGTAGGAGTTAATTAGGAAGTATTCTTGTTTGGTTATATTGGCTTCATTGCACAACATATCAAGATCCAGGCTTTCATTGTGGGATAGATAGCTGTTTTCCAGTTGAGATAGGGTATTCAGCTTTTCATGTACATAGGCAGGAAGGCGTATTATATGACCATTATTCATAATAGCCCTATCCATTTGCTGTACAATCCAGTAATAGGCATAGGTAGAGAAACTAGTATTTTTATTAATATCAAAGCGTTCTATACTCTTAATCATCCCTATAATGCCTTCCTGGACTAAATCTTCTATGGTAAAACTAGTATAGTTTGTAACTTTCTTTTTAGCTGCCGAGTATACCAGACCAATATTATTTAATATTATCCTATTTCTAAGGTTTAAATCTTTGTTTTTCTGATAAAGAGCTATTAGCTCTTCATTTGACATATATTTATCATCCTTTTTAAATTGTCTAGTATTCATCATATTCATCACCTAATATATTATATTCTATGCTTATTTGTAAAATCCTTCTTTTTCTAAATAAAATATAAAATGATGGAGTCTTGCTCCATCATTTTAATTATGCCTCCTTGATAATTCATCTAATAAAGAGGAGGTTAACTTGTTAATATCCTCCATTTTATTATTTAGCTCTTCAAATTTTTTACTTAGTTTATCATCCTTGGTGCTGCCTAAATCGTTGGAGGCCAGTAGCATGTTTATACTGTTTAAATATTGGGTGTTATTAAAATTATTTTCATCGATTTTTTTAGTTTGTTCTAATATTTCCTTTAGAGCTTTTGGGTTTTCCATTGAATTCATCCTCTCATAAGTATAGCCTTCGTCCTTATCTAGTATGTACTGAAAACTAAAATTTATACAGAAACCATCTACAACTGTCTATTTCATATTTTAGTTCATATATTCTTCTCAGATTGTTTATTTTACTTTCACACCTATAGACAATCATCCTATTTCCTGCTAGCTTTTCCTCCTCAACAAATAATACCCTATCCACTTTTATTACCCTATACATATTGTTTTCATCTACAATTCTGTACCTTAGAGGAATAGGCTTTTTATTTTTGGTAAACCAGGCTATCATTTCTATTGGTTTCATCAATACCTTCATAATATCACTCCTAAATAATACTGGACATCATAGGATATTCTTCTTCCATTACTCCTCCAATAACAGGTTTTATGCCGGAGTGGAGAAAACAAGAACGAATTATAGAATTGTATCCATATTTATATCTTATTTTATCTATTGCCCTGTTAAGTTTTTCCTCCTTTTCATCATAATCTTCCAGGAGGGATAGCTGGCAAAATTCATTAGATGAAAGTTCAGATAAGGTTATATTAAATCGCCTTATAGGTTTTTTATTCCACATCTCATTAAATAGTTTTTTACTGGTTTCATATATGGTTTTAGTAGAGTTTGTGGCTGTATTCAGCTTTTTTTGGTGGGAGTAGGAGAAAAAATCATTATCTTTTAAGGACACAGATACTACCCTTCCGCTTAGATTTAAATCCCTGGCTCTCATTCCAACCATTTCTGAGATGGCCAATAAAAACATGTAGGCTTCCTTTTTATTATCTACATCATAGGAAGTAGTAGTAGAATTTCCTATGGATTTAACTGCATAGGAAGTGTTTTTTACTTCTGAGTTTTCTATTCCATTGGCATATTTCCATATTAATAGTCCTGGTTTTTTTAACCAGGCATATATATATTCCCTATCAAGTTTAGCCAACTGTCCTATGGTATATATGCCTCTGTTATTTAGCTTCTTTTGGGTTTTAACCCCTATCATGAAAAGTTTTCCCACCGGTAAGGGCCACATTTTTTCTTCAATTTCTTCTGGGAATAGGGTATGTACTTTATCCGGTTTTTTAAAGTCTGAGGCCATTTTAGCAAGTAGCTTATTAGTGCTTATACCTATATTTACAGTAAAGCCTAATTCTTTTTTTATTCTTTCTTTAATTTCATAGGCTATTTTTAAAAAATTATCTTCAAGGTGAGAACAATCCATAAAGACCTCATCAATGGAAAATCTTTGTATAAGGGGGGAGTATTCATTTAGTAGACTAAGCATACTATTACTAGCCTTTAAATACCTTTCATAATTAGGTGGAACAATAGTTAAATTAGGGCATTTTTGTCTGGCGGAATATAGACTTTCTCCAGTTACAATACCATATTCTTTTGCAGGTATGGACTTAGCCAATACTATTCCATGCCTTTTTCTTTCATCTCCTCCTACTACAGAAGGTATTTTTCTTAAATCTATCTTTTCTCCATGCTGCAGCCTATACACTGCTTCCCAAGACAGATAGGCTGAATTAACATCAATATGAAATATAATCCTGTTTTGCATATCTATTCCTCCCACCTATATTATAACAGAACATATGTTCTAAGTAAAGGATAATTTTAGAGCTATTGATAAATTTTAAGAAAAGTAGTATAATGGAGTCAACAAAATTGAATATGGATTAAATATAGGTTGCTTTGCATTAATAGGGAAACAGGTGAAAATCCTGTGCGGTCCCGCCGCCGTGAGGCATTTATGTAGTTTATCATGCCACTGGGAAACTGGGAAGGCAAACTACATTTAAAAGCCGAGCCGGAAGACCTGCCTATATTTATAACAACAAACTTCACGGGTGATGGAGTTGTTGTAGTATTTATATTACCTTTCAACCGGAAGTTGGAAGGTTTTTTTGTTATAAATAAACTTAAAAGGGGGAGTATTTATGAATAAAAAGATTACTGCAATTGTAATTGTTTTAGTAGTAGCCTTATTAGGTTTTTTAGGCTACAGGGCCTTTATAAGCCCAAAAGGGGTTGAAGGAGGAAAGGAAGTAACCATTAACATTATAGTTGAAAAAGAGGGCATAGATGAAACTTTTAAATATAATACAGATCACGAATTTTTAATTGAACTGTTAGAGGAAAAACAGGAGGAACTTGATATATCCTTTGAAGAATTTGATTTTGGCAAGATGGTTACAGGTATGATGGGGTATGAAGTAGACCCAACTAGTGAATACTTCCATATTTACATTAATGGAGAGGATGCCATGACTGGTGTAGGTGAGATACCTCTAAATAATGAAGATATTTATACCTTTGAGTTGAAGAATTTCTAGAGCCATGGAAGCCATGAAAGCTATGAAGGTAAAGGATATTATACTAATAGGAATATTAAGTGCTACTATAACAGCAGGGAAACTAGCCTTAAGCTTTATACCAAATGTAGAGATTGTTACATTACTTTTTATTACCTATACCATTGTATTTGGCTATAAGAAAACCTTACTTATATCCATAATATTTTCTACTACAGAAATATTCATATATGGATTTAATACCTGGCTTTTAGGATACTATTTGATTTGGCCCTTGCTTATATTATTAACAGCCTTGATGAAAAAGATAATAAAATCTGAATACGGATATGCAACTATAGGGGCTATATTTGGCTATGGATTTGGATTTTTCTTTGCTATAGTTGAATCCTTCTTTTATGGTATAGCCTATGGTTGGGTCTATTGGCTTAGAGGCTTGCTCTTTGATTTAGTACATGGGACCTCCAACTTTATAATAATACTCATACTTTTCAATCCATTAAAGAATCTTTTGTTTAAATTAAAAAGGACATATTATAATAACAGCTGAGTTTTATACTCAGCTTTCTTTATGTAGAAAAATAGATTCATATGTGTTAAAATAAAAAAAATAGGACATAGTCATATAGAAAATAAGTTTATATTGGTATATAGATGGAGAAAATACGATAGAGGTGAAAAAATGGAAAACAAGGCCCTTATACTTGGAGCAAATTATTATATAGGATTAAGTATTATCCGTTGTTTAGGTGTTCATGGCATACATACTGTTGCAGTAGATTATTCAAGGGAAGGTACTTATGGACTTTATTCAAAGTATTGTTCAGAGGTATTAATTGGACCCAATATTAAGAATGATCCTGAAGCCATGGTAGAATTTCTTGTAAGTTATGGAAAGAAACAAAAACATAAGCCGGTACTTTTCCCATCAGCAGATGGATATGTGGAATTTATAGATAAATATGCTTCTGTATTAAAGAAATATTACCTATTTAACCAAACAGAGAAAAATATACATACCAGGGTTATGGATAAAAAGCTTTTACATTCAATTGCTAAGGAGCACAATGTATTAGTGCCGGAAACAGTAAGAACAGATGAAGAAAACTATAAAGAAAAGGTTGAAAAATACATTAAATTCCCATGTTTAGTAAAGCCTACAGATTCTCCTAGCTTTGTAGCTAAGTTTAGGAAAAAGCTTTTTAAAGTATATAATATAAAGGAGCTGGAAGAAGCAGTAAATAAGGCTAAGGATGCTAATTTGGAGGTAATAATACAGAGAATAATTCCTGGATTTGATGACCATATGTATACCTTTGATGCATATTTAAATCAAGATTCTAAAGTAACCCACTGGACTACCTGTCAAAAGCATAGGCAATTTCCCATTAACTTTGGTGCCAGTGTATATACGGAGCAAAAATTTGTACCGGAACTTTATGAAATAGGTGCTAAATTTTTAGAGTCCATAGGATATACAGGATTTGGAGAAATAGAGTTTAAGAAAGATGCTGAAACAGGAAAATTTTATTTAATAGAGGTAAATACCAGGACAACTAATTTTAACAGCATGCTATATAAGGTAGGGCTAAATATGCCCTATATTGCCTATAGGGAACTTACTGGAGACCCACTGGAACCAAAGGCTGTAACAGAAAATACTGGAATATTTTTCTGGTACGCCTATGAGGATTTTTTTGCAGTAAAGGATTATATAAAAACAGGACAGTTAAAACTAATAGATGTAATAAAATCTTATAATAAGCCTAAAGCCTATGCCATATGGGATGTGAAGGATCCAAAACCTGCCTTTGTATTTTTAGGCAGTAAGGTAAAACGGCTATTTCAAAAGATATTTAGAACCAATTGAAAAATGCTAAGGAAGGGGAAACAAATGAAAAAGTTATGTAGTTTGTTAAAACACATAGACATAATTGAATTCCAGAATGAAAAAGATATTGACATAAGGGGAATTGCATATCATTCAGGAAAGGTAGAGGATGGATTTTTATTTGTGGCAATAAAAGGCTATAAAACAGATGGACATAAGTATATAGCAGAAGCCATTAAAAATGGAGCAGTTGCCCTTGTAGTAGAGGATATACAGCCAGATATAAATGTACCACAGATTCAGGTAGAAGATAGCCGCAAAGCCCTGGCTTTCTTAAGTGATGCCTTTTACAATCATCCTACCCAGGATATAAAAGTAATTGGAATAACAGCAACTAATGGAAAAACATCCACTTCTTTTATGACCTATACCATACTGGAAAAGGCCGGGTTTAAAACTGGTATAATAGGTACTATAATGACCAAATTTGGAAATTATATTGAACCCTCTATACTAACTACCCCTGAATCCTTGGATCTTCAACGGTTTTTTTCACAAATGAGGGAGCAGAAAATATCCCATGCAGTGATGGAAGTATCATCTTCCGCTTTAGAGCTTCATAGGGTTGCAAATGTTGATTTTGATATTGTTACACTGAACAATATTGGAAGGGAGCACATAGATTTACATGGTTCCTTTGAACAATATGTAAATGTTAAAACAAGTCTTATTAGAAATGCCAAGGAAAGTGCTTGGGCTGTGTTAAATCTAGACTGTCCTTATTCCAGATCTTTGATAGATGAAACAAGGGCTAATGTTGTAACCTACGGAGTAAAGGACAAAAGCGGCCATATATACGTTAAAGACCTGGACCTATCTACTGGTAGGGCAAGGTTTAAGGTAGTCATAAATAAACCTGTACAGGTTGGAAGTATGGAGTATAAACCCCAGGAATTTAATATAAATTTATCTGTTCCAGGATATCATTCTGTATACAATTCCCTGGTAGCTATATCAGTTGGCCTTTTATGTGGCATTAAAATACCAGTAATTCAATATGCTATTAATTCCTATAAGGGTGTAGAAAGAAGATTTCAAATAATATATGATAGAGGTTTTAAGATTATAGATGATCATTTTGCTAATCCAGGGAATATAAATGTAACCCTGGAAACCTTAAGTATGATGGATTATAACAATCTGCATCTTGTATATGCTATTAGGGGAAACCGTGGAGTTACAACTAATAGAGAAAATGCAGAAACAATGGTTAAATGGGCTAAAAAGCTTAATTTAAGTGAAATAATAGCTACTTTAAGCAGATCCAATGTTACGGAAAAGGATAGGGTAACTGACGATGAATTAGAAGTTTTTATGGAAGTGATGAATAAAAATAATATAAAGGTCCATCTATATGATGAGCTTAAAGACGCCATATCTTATGCTTTATCTAAAACAGCTAAAGATGATGTGGTACTTTTAGCTGGATGTCAGGGAATGGATTATGGAGCAAAAATTGCACTGGAGGAGCTTTCAAGATTGAGACCAGATATAGATAAAAGAGAGTTGTTTGAGGCTTTGGAAAATAGAATAGCTGGAACTATGTAAAGGCTTGAAGGCATATGATAAATTAAAGCTGCTTGATTTATTATATGCCTTAATTTTTTTACTTTTTGCTTTTTTGTTTATTTATTAATTAGATTTGTGATATAATTATCCAACAAATATTATATATATTTTGGAGGGACATATGACTGATACCAGAAATACTTTTATAGGAAGAAATATTAGTTCATTAGTGATGCTGCTCCTATCAATTAGTCTTATTATTTTAGCTTTTATAGTGGATAGTCCTCAATCTTTAATTAAAGGACAATATAATATAATCATAGCCCCTGATATACTTCTGACAGACTATATAGCTGTAGGAGGTATTGGAGCTGCTTTCTTAAACGCAGGCCTAATGGGATTAATAAATACAATAATAGTGTATATGTTAAGGCTTCCTGTAAATGGCCTTACAATAGCTGCCATATTTACAGTTATAGGCTTTTCTTTCATTGGGAAAAATATATTCAATTTCTGGCCTATTTATTTAGGGGGGCTTATATATTCAAAACTCAAAAAAATTAAATTTAGGGATATTTTTATAGTATTGATGTTTGCTACTACCTTATCGCCTGTAGTTAGCCAAATAGCTTTTGGAATCAATTTACCACTAAATATTGCAATTCCCCTAGGGATGGCTGTAGGAGTTTTAATAGGATTTTTAATTCTTCCTTTATCACGACAGGTTATAAGATTTCATGACGGGTATAGTTTATATAATGTAGGATTAGCAGGGGGAGTTTTAGGTACATTAATTGCCTCTCTAATGAGGGGAACTGGTATTATATTTGATACACAGAATATATTATCCTATGAATATAGCCTTCATATATGCCTGATGCTGGTTATATTATTTGGAGTGTTTATTATAATGGGAATTTTTAAAGATGATGATACCTTAGCAGATTATACAAATATATTTAAATATAAAGGAAGAACACCTACAGACTTCATAAAGCTAGAAGGAGAAGGAGCCACCTTTTTAAACATGGGTATTATGGGCCTGATATGTATTATATATGTCTTTTTAATGAAGGGAGCATTTAATGGACCAGTAATAGCAGGTATATTTACAGTAGTTGGTTTTTCTGCCTTTGGTAAACATCCCAAAAATGCATTGCCTATACTAATAGGTGTTATGTTATTTTCATATTTTAATATTTGGGAGAGTTCTTCAACGCCAGTAATTATTGCAGGATTATTTGGCACTACTTTAGCTCCTGTAGCAGGAAAATACGGTTTTTTTGCGGGAATTATTGCTGGAGCACTGCATTTAGCAATTTCCATGAATGTAGGTGTAGTACATGGAGGTTTTAATTTATATAATAATGGATTTGCAGGAGGGATTGTGGCAGGTATTATAGTGCCTATTCTAAATGTATTTAAAAAAGAGTGTAATAAAAGAAACGAGGGAGCTTTATTGAAAGGTTGATAATATGGTATCATAAAGAGGGGTGAATATATGTTAGAACTAAAAAATATATCAAAGACCTATGGGAAAGGTGAAGTAAAGGCAGTAGACAATATAAGCCTGGAAGTAAAGCCTGGGGAGATATTTGGTTTTTTAGGACCAAACGGTGCAGGAAAGACCACTACTATTAAAATGATAGTTGGACTTTTAAAGCCAGATAGTGGGAAAATATTTCTGGATAATATTGATGTGTGGGAAAATCCATTGGAAGCCAAAAGTAAAATTTCCTTTGTACCAGATACTCCCCAGGTCTATGATAAGCTAAAGGGCATAGAGTACCTGAATTTTATAGCCGATATATATGATATACCTAAAGATATAAGACAGGAAAGAATAGAAAAATATCTGGATATTTTTCAATTAAAAGATGCAATAGGAGATATTATTGGCAGCTATTCCCATGGCATGAGGCAAAAATTAGTCCTCATATCGGCCCTAATTAATGACCCAAAGCTCTTTATATTGGATGAACCTATGGTAGGCCTAGATCCCAGGTCATCCTTTCAGCTAAAGGAAATAATGAGAGAAAAATGTAATGAAGGCAAAATAGTATTTTTCTCTACTCATGTGTTGGAAGTGGCAGAAAAACTTTGTGATAGAATAGCTATTATAAATAAAGGTAAAATTATTGCAGCTGGAACCATGGACGAGTTAAGACAGCATTCTAAGGAAAAAGAGTCCCTGGAGAATATTTTCTTGGAGTTGACTGAAAATGAGTAGGATATTAGCTTTAGTTAAGGTTGATATTAGAAATACCTTTAGCCTGTCCACCATAAAAAACAAGCTGAAAAACAGGGAAAGTATAGTACATATAGTCATAGTTTTAATTGCTCTAATATCCCTGCTACCTACATATTATTTCCTCGTTTCCGGACTGTCAAATATATTTACTGTTTATTTAAATGTTGGGCAAAAATCTATGTTTTTATTGACAGGTATACTATTAGGCCAAATGATTGTATTATTTTTTGGCATACTATATGTTATGTCTAAATACTATTTTTCCAGCGACTTAAATATTTTAGTTCCCCTGCCCTTAAGGCCTAAAGAGATTGTTGGAGCAAAGTTTGTATCCTTGTTAATATACGAATACCTTACCCTATTGCCCATACTACTTCCTTTTATAATCATATATGGAATTAAATCTGATGTGAATATTTTATACTGGCTGTATTCAACAATAATAATCCTATTTGTCCCTGTAATCCCCCTATGTATTTCATCAATAATAGTTATGTTTTTTATGAGATATACAAATATTAGGGGAAAAAGGGATTTACTAAGAACAATTGGATATATTGTATTAATTATTGCCTTAATTACTATACAACTAAAATTACAATCCATAGCTGAAAGGGCTGTAGCTGATGAAGATTTTCTATATAAGCTGATTACAGATTCTACATTTCTTGCAAGAAGACTGGGAATAGTTTTCCCCCCAAGTATGTGGGCTGCCTTATCTTTAAGTGATTTAAGCAGCATGTCCGGTTTTTTGTATCTATTATTGTTCGTAATAGTATCTATCTTAATGTTCTTTATAATGCTATTTTTAAGTGATAGGGTCTTCTTTAAAGGCCTTATAGGCAATTTAGAAGTATCAACTTCAAGAAGGGCTGCCAGGGTTAGGGAGAGAGATTTCCAAAGAAGTTCCCCACCATATATTGCCCTTGCAATGAAGGAAATAAAAATGCTTGTAAGGACTCCAGTATATCTAATGAACTCCATCGGAGGAGTTATTATAGTTCCCATAGTCATGATACTTCCTTTTTTCATGGAGGATGAAGAGTCTGTTAATATGCTAAGGTCTGTTTTAAGAGACAGTCAGCAAATTATAAACTTAATTGGTGTAGCATTTATAACCTTTCTAGGCATTGTTAATAGTGTTTGTTCCACTACCTTTTCAAGGGAAGGTAAAAATATGTGGATACAGAGAACTTTACCCATTAAGGTAAAGGACCAGATAGTAGGAAGGGTGCTAGCCTCCATATTTGTACAGATAATAGGAATTATAATCCTATATGGAAGTTTAGCTTACTTAGGAGCATTGACCCTGGAGGGAATATTTATAATTGGTATATTAGGGATCCTAGGAAGCATACCTACAGGAGAGATAGGCATGATTGTAGATGCTTATAGACCCATGCTTCATTGGGATAATCCTCAAAGGGCTATGAAGCAGAATTTAAACGTTCTAATAAATATGGGCCTTGGGAGCCTATATATTCTTGGTATAGGCTTGTTAGCATATAAATTACTGGATATACTTGATATATTTATTATATATATAATAATAGCCCTAATATTCATATTATCTTCCCTAGTACTTTATAAGGTTCTAAAAAAAGTTATTGAGACGACATTTATTAACTTGGAATAGACAGGCGTAGTGAATTTCACTACGCCTATTTACCTAAACTATCCGCTCTTTTTCTTATATCAATTTCCTCCTCATCTTCAGGGTCATCCAACACTATATTATGAGGGATAGGCTTATTATTTTCATCAACAAATACAAATGTAATAAATCCATCACAAAGTATTTCTTCAGAATCGTTCTTGCTTATTTTGCCATAGACTACAAAGCTTGTTCTGCCTGCCTTTGCAATCCTTGTTTCAAGGGTTAATATATCTCCTTTAGTGGCAGGTTGGGTGAAGGTTAAACCATGGATATTAATACAAACTATGTTTTCAGGTTTTTTAGTGTGCAAGGCTCCGCAAATAAAGCAAGCTTCAACAAACCATTCTGCTGCTCTTCCTGCAAAGAGGGTACCATGATGGTTTAAGTCTTCAGATTTTATTAATCTGGATACCTTAACTTTTTTCAAAGCATATTCCTCCTTTGTAAAAGTTATTTATACCCTTATGGCCTTCCATATGCCTTTTTTATAGTGGTAGAAAACCACAATTATTTCACCTACTTCAGATAATAAAAAACTTAACCATACTGCTATTACAGGTAGTTCTAATACATTAGTAGATAGGAATAAAAATGGTATTTGGATGCACCACCTGGACACTATACTGGCAAGCAAAAAAGGGGTATTATGCCCAGAGCCTGTAAATACACACCCTAATCCTATGGCCCATCCTGCTAAAATAAGGGATGGTATAAGCATTCTAACCATTGGAATTCCAATTTCTATAACAGCTTTTTCCTTTATAAAAAGATTCATTATTTGTTCAGGAAATATAAGGGCTATTAGGGATATTAATCCCATAGACAAGGCATTTATAAAAGCTGCAAATCTAGCTGTTTCCTTTGCTTTATCCATGTCATTTGCACCCAGGGCATGGCCTACCATGGTGCTGGAACCTGATGATATTCCTGTTATAGGAGTAAAGGCAAAGCCTAATAGCTTACTTCCTATACCAATGGCAGCTACTGTATCGGTGCCATACATGGATACAAATTTTAATGTAAGCATGCTTGATAGGTTTCTCATTAATATTTCTATACCATTAGGCAGCCCTATTGTTAAAAGCTTTCTGTCTATTTGCCAATCCAATTTAAATAAACCTTTAAAATCTATTTTAATCTTTGCTTTTCCCCTTATAAGTATGTAGAAACCTACTCCAAAGGCAACAATTGTGGATAAGATTGTTGCTAAGGCAGCTCCAAACACTCCTAGACCTAATCCTGGAAGGTTAGTATGAGGAATTCTTTTAAACATAAATACAGGGTCTAAAACAATATTTACTAAGGATGAAAATATCATTATTTTCATAGGAGTTTTGGAATCACCCAAACACCTTAAGGCAGTATTTACTGAATAGGAAGCAAACATTATAGGAAGAAAAAATATTCTAATATATCCATATTCCAAGGCTGCCTCTATAACTAACTTATCCTTTGAAAAAAACCACAGGAGAGGTTCCAGTATAATTGCTACAATTATTGCAGCAATAATAGCTACTAACATTTTAAAGGTTAAGGTTTGCTCAATTACCCTTTTAGTCCTTTCCATATCATTTTTTCCATAGCTTTGGGTTATTAGGGATATGGAGCTGGAACCTATAATTTCATTAAGTACAATAACTATCCAAAATATGGTGGAAAAGATAGTAACTCCTGCTACTGCAGTACCAGAAATTTTACCTATCCAATAAATATCTACCATGTCATACATAGATTGCAAGGCATAGCCTACACTGGTAGGTATAGCTAATTTAATCAGATTCTTCTTTAGATTACCTGAAAGTAGATGATTTTCCTCTGCTGCTTTCACATAAATTCCTCCTAGGATTTTATAAAATCTAATCTAAATATACTATAAAGATTTAAATTTGTATATAAGATTTAATAATATATTGATATAATTATACATAAGGAAGGGAGGAGTGGCTGTGAAAATATATATAAGTGCTGATATTGAAGGTGTTACTGGAGTTACCCATTGGGATGAAACTATAAAGGGTAAGGAAGAGTATGAAAAATATGCTCAGCAAATGACTTTAGAAGTTAAGGCTGCTTGTGAGGGAGCCATCAATGCAGGTGTAGATGAAATATGGGTTAAAGATGCTCATGATAGCGGAAGGAATATAGACCACAATCAACTACCTAAAAACACTAAACTTATTAGAGGATGGACTGGCCATATGTATTCTATGGTTGAAGGTCTAGATAGTACCTTTGATGCCCTGTTATTTATAGGATATCACTCTGCAAGTGGAACTGATACAAATCCATTATCCCATACTATGCATGTTAGTAAGGTTAATTATATAAAACTAAATGGACAGCCTTTAAGTGAATTTTTATTTCATACATATATTGCTGCTTATCTAAATGTGCCAGTTGTGTTTTTAAGTGGAGATTTAGGTCTTTGTGATGAAGCAAACAGGATAAATTCTAATATAGTAACTATACCAGTTAAAGAGGGTATTGGAGCTGCTACTATTAGCATACATCCCAAGTTAGCTATAGAATTAATAAAAAGTGGGGTGGAGGAAAGCTTAAAGAAGGACTTTTCACTATATAAAATAGAACTACCAAAATCCTTTCAGCTTGAAATAAGCTACAGAGAAAATATAGATCTTATGAAAGCCTTAAATTACCCCAATATAAAACAAATTGGTCCTAAGGATGTGAGTTTCCAAACAGAGGATTATATAGAAGTGGTTAGGGCTATTGAATTTTTGGTATAAAGATAAAACAACAAGTGTCAATTGGAGATGAATGGATATGAAGGATATAGATATAGCGAAGAAATTACTTGATGAAGAAAATTTAAGCTTGGTAGTAGTAAAAAACTCCCAAGTTATATATAAAAGTTACGATAAAAGCATAAGACCAATGTACTATGTGGCTACAAGCCTATTTGACAAGGCAAAAGGAAGCTCCATAGCTGATAAGGTTATTGGAAAAGGTGCAGCCATGTTATGTAGAATGATGGAGGTTGAGGAAATATATGCCTTGCTAATGTCAGAAACCGCCATGGATGTATTAAAGGAAGCAAATATTCCCTTTACCTACCAAAGATCCTGCCCTTATATAAAGAACATGAAAAAAACAGGCTTATGTCCCATAGAGAAAATTGCAATAGAATCAAAGGATGAAACTATGCTGTTAAATAAAATAGAAGCCTTCCTGAAGTCAATAGACAGAGGTTAAATATGGTATAATGTAGATAATAGACTTTATATGATGGGGTGATTTAATGAATTTACTTATAAAGAATGTAACCCTCCTTCCAATGGATGGGAAAAATGAAATAATAGATAATACAAATATATATATTAAGGGGGATAAAATAGCCCATATAGGTGAAATAAAGGAAGATGTAAAGGCAGACAGGGTAATAGATGGCAATAAAAAGCTTGCCATGCCAGGCCTTATAAATGCCCACACCCATATTGGAATGTCACTTTTTAGAAATTATGCTGATGATTTGCCACTTCATGATTGGCTAAGCAAAAAAATATGGCCCCAGGAAGCAAAGTTAAGAGCTGAGGATGTATATTGGGGTTCCCTTTTAAGTATGGTTGAAATGATACAATCTGGTACTACTACCTTTTTGGATATGTATTTTTTCATGGAGGAAGTAGGAAAAGGCCTTCTTGAATCGGGTATGAGGGGAGTTCTTAGCCGCGGTGTTATAGAAGAAGAGGGTAAGGAAAAAGAAAAAATTGAAGACACTAGAAGCCTATACAGGGAATGGAATGGCCAAGGGGAAGGAAGAATTAGAGTTGCAGTAGCCCCCCATGCACCTTACACCTGTAGTCCTGATTATTTAAAGGAGTTACTTGATTTAGCAGTAGAGTTAAATGCTCCTATACACATACACCTATCTGAGACTAAAAAGGAAGTAGAGGATAGCTATAAGCTTTATGGAAAATCTCCAATAAAGCATGTTTATGATTTGGGCTTATTCAAGCAACCTACCATAGCTGCCCACTGTGTCCATGTTGATGATGAGGATATAAGGATACTTAAGGATAACAATGTAAGCCCAGTAAACAATCCTAGTAGTAATCTAAAGCTTGCCAGTGGTTTTGCACCAGTAGACAGGATGCTAAAGGCAGGTGTTAATGTAGCACTGGGAACAGATGGTTCTGCAAGCAATAATAATCTAAATATGTTTGAGGAAATACATCTGGCTTCCATCTTAAATAAGGGTGTAAACCTGGATGCCATATCTGTAAAGGCAATAGACGCATTAAAAATGGCTACAATTAACGGTGCCAAGGCTTTACAATGGGATGATGAAATAGGTTCTATACAAGTAAACAAAAAGGCAGACATAATATTAATAGATTTAGATAAACCCCATTTATATCCATTGCACAATTTAATTTCCCTATTAGCCTATTCAGCCCAAGGCTCTGATGTAGATACTGTCATAATAGATGGAAATATTGTAATGGAAAATAGGGAAATTAAAACCTTAGATGTAGAAAAAATAATATATAATGCAGAAAAGTTGTCAAAGGACCTTATAAACAGATAAATTAACCCTTATGGGTTAATTTTTTGTTAAGGAAACATAAGGAGATGGTACAATGCCATTTAGGAATATAGAAATAGATGAAAGTATAATCATTAAAAATAAAATACCTTTGTTGGTATATGACAAGGAGTGGAAAAAACTTTTCGGTAATATTGATAATAAAGACATAATTAATACAAAGGAAAAGTTGATTGAAGCCATAAACAAAAAGAATCAACTGGAGAGGGAAGAAGCTAAGTTAAAAAAAGACAAGAATTTTGCCATGAAGATGATATTAGGTATATCAAATTCTATAAATAATGAAAATAAAGTTGAAAATGTAAATCTATTAGACAAGTATAAAGATAAGATTGAAAGCATTAATGAAAGACTGGATGAGCTAAGTTTTGAGTTGGAAAACATTTACAAGGAAATAAGAGATTTAAATTTTAACTTATTAAAGGCTACAGTATATTATGGCTATAGAGATATTAAAAAGAAGGAAAAGAAATTAAAAAAGATAGTTGAAGAATTAGAATTTATAAGGGAAAGGGCAAGGCTTTTAATTAACGAAAAATATGACTATGAAGAATGGATAAATTCAGCCTATTCCTTTTTGCATGGCATATTGGGCAGGGATGAAATAGAAAAGCTGGATGAGGAAATATTGGAGTAAAGGAGAGTCCTTATGAGTATACTAAACGGGGTGGATATAGTTAAAGTTTCTAGAATAGAGGATCTTATGAATAAAAATAAAAATGTTTTTTTAAATAGGGTATTTACCAAAAAGGAAATAGAGTATATTGATGAAAGGAACAATAGTCCTCAAACTGTTGCAGGACTGTTTGCAGCAAAGGAGGCCATATCCAAATTATTAGGAACAGGTATTGGAAAAGTAAATTTTAAACATATAGAAATTGTTCATGACAAAAGGGGAAGGCCTTGTGTATTGTTACATGATAAGGGAGAGGAAATATCCAAAGAACTTAATATTAAATATATTCAAATTTCCATATCCCATGAAAGGGAATATGCTATAGCCTTTGCCGTTGGAGAGGTCTTTAAAAATAAAGAAGATATATTGGTCCCTGAAACTATAAAAAATATACTTCCTGAAAGAATGAAGGATTCTCATAAAGGAAACTATGGCAGGGTAGGAATTGTAGCCGGGCAAAGGGGAATGACTGGTGCAGCCTATCTGGCTACTATGGCAGCCTTAAGAACTGGTAGTGGCTTGGTATATTGTATATGTCCTAGCAGTATTAGCGATATATTATCCATAAAATTAATAGAAGCCATAATCAAGCCTGTACAGGATGGAGGGTGTGGCTATTTTGTTTTTAATTCAATAGATGAAATACTGAAAACAATAGAGGATATGGATGTAATAGCTCTAGGACCTGGTATTGGGCTTAATAGTGATTTGGTTAAAGTAGTTAAGGAAATATTATTAAATTATAAAAAAACTGTTGTACTTGATGCTGACGGGCTAAATTGTCTATCAGAAATAGGCTTGGAACTACTCCAGGAAAGGAAGGCCCCTACCATTATAACTCCCCACCCTGGTGAGTTTTCAAGGCTAATAGGAATAGGGATAAAAGAAATACAAAAGAAACGTATAGAATATTCTAGAGACATATCGAATAGATATAATATTACAGTTGTACTAAAAGGTACAGGCACCGTGGTAGCAAGCCCAAATAAGGAAGTATATATAAATACCACCGGTAATCCAGGCATGGCAACAGCAGGCAGTGGAGATGTATTAACGGGGATGATTGCAAGCCTTTTAGGCCAGGGTATAAGCTCCCATAATGCAGCAATGTTAGGAGTATATTTACATGGCTTAGCCGGGGATATGGCAAAATGTAAAAAAGGTGAATATGGGATGATAGCCAGGGACATATTAGATAATATTCCAGATAGCATAATTGCTTTGGGTCATGGAGATAAAATTCAATAAATTAAAAAAAGTTTAACAAAAAAGGAGGAAATTTATATAAAAAGTAGAATATATGAATTAGAATTATATTGTAATTAAAATATCAAACAGGGGTGTTAATATATGATTACATTGGATGAGGTAAGACCCGTATGGGCTGAAATAAACTTGGATAATTTAGCACACAATATGAGAGAGGTTAAAAGAACTGTTAAAGAGGGGACTTTAATAACTGCCGTGGTTAAGGCAAATGCATATGGCCATGGCTCCATATATGCGGCAAAAACCTTTCTGGAAAATGGTGCAGACAGACTGGCTGTTGCCACACTGTCTGAAGCAATTGAATTAAGAAAGGCAGGTATAGATGTACCCATATTGATATTAGGATACACTCCAACTAGTCAATATCCCTTAGTAATTGAACATGACATAACACAGGCTATATACAATTTAGAAAGTGCCAGGGCCTTTTCACAGGCAGCAGAAAAATTAAACAAAACAGGTTTGCTTCATATAAAAATTGATAGCGGTATGGGAAGAATAGGATTTTTACCAACGGATGAAGCTATAAATGACATTATAGAAATTTCAAAACTGGCTAATATTAAGGTGGAAGGCATATTTACCCATTTTGCAACGGCAGATGAGAAGGATAAAAGGTATACCAATTTACAATATGATAGATTCATGTCCGTAATAAATAAACTAGAGGAAAAAGGCCTTTCAATACCAATAAAACATGTGGCCAATAGTGCTGCCATTATAGATCTTCCAGATTTTAATTTAAACATGGTAAGGGCAGGTATTATGCTATATGGATATTACCCTTCAGAAGAGGTTTATAAGGACAGGGTAAATCTTATACCAGCCATGAGCCTAAAGGCTAGAGTATCACACATAAAGAGAGTGCCAAAGAACACTGGCATAAGTTATGGACAAATTTTTGTTACAGAAAGGGAATCTAAAATTGCAACTATTCCAATAGGTTATGCAGATGGATTTACAAGAATGTTATCATCTAAGGTAGAAGTATCTGTAAAAGGAAAAAAAGTACCAGTTGTAGGAAGAATATGCATGGACCAATGCATGCTGGATGTTACTGAAATAGATGATTTAAATATTGGTGATGAAGTAGTTATATTCGGCTATGAAAAAGGCTCATTAAATGCAGATGATATAGCCAATATGCTTGGTACCATAAGTTATGAAATATTGTGCATGGTATCAAGGAGGGTGCCAAGAGTTTATGTACAAGGTGGCAAAATAATTGCTGTTGATGATTATTTAAATAGGTAAAAAATTGTATAAAGGAAGACATATATTGACACAATTAATGTAAAGAATATATAATCAAGGTATATGTCATTTTATTTTCTTATGGTCCATGTCAGGAAAGACTTTTCTTGGGGGTGCAAATATATGGCTGAAACTAAAAAAATCATGGTGAGTCTGCCAGATAGTCTTTTGAAGGAAGTAGATTTTATAGTTGCAATGGAAAAGAAAAATAGAAGTGAATTTGTGAAAGAGGCGATGAAATTTTATTTACGTGAAAAAAGAAAGCTGGAAGTATCTCAAAAGCTTAAAGATGGGTATTTAGAAATGAGCAATATAAATTTAGCCTTAGCAGAAATTGGTTTTGACCAGGATATGAAGGAATTATGCATGTATGAAATAAATTTGACTGGGTGTGAAAAAATGTGAACGTAAAAAGAGGGGATGTGTACTATGCTGATTTAAGTCCCGTAGTTGGTTCAGAACAGGGTGGTGTAAGACCTGTTCTTGTTATTCAGAACGACATAGGGAACAAGTATAGCCCCACTATTATCATAGCAGCCATTACCTCTCAAATAAATAAAGCTAAATTACCTACCCACGTAGAGATAAAGGCTTCCGAATATGGTCTTCCAAAGGATTCTGTAGTATTATTGGAACAGATTAGAACCATTGATAAGAAAAGACTTCGTGAAAAAATTGGAAGATTTAATGATGAGATGATGGCTAAAGTAGATGAGTGTTTAAAAATAAGTTTAGGACTTATAGATTTATAAAAAATAAGCATTAAAATATGCTTATTTTTTTTCTATTTTTATTTGCTTCAAAATTAAGATAAACTATAGTATAATCAATGAAGAATGGAAGTTCATGAAAGAGGGTGTAAAATAGTTGATCAACAAGGAAGAAATAGTATATATAGGTAAAGCAACAAGCAATTTTTCTACTTCTGAAAAGGAAGACTTTATTGGAGTATTCAATACAGTCTTTAATAAAAACTATACATTGGACTGGTTTAACTGGAAGTATATTGATAATATATACGGTGATTCATATATAGTACTTGCCTATCATAAGAATAAGGCTGTAGGGATAAGAGCTTTTTGGAGAAATGACATAGATGGATTTAAATGCTTCCAACCCTGTGATACGGCAGTTTTAAAGGAATATAGAGGTTTAGGCATATTTACAAAAATGACCCTTAAGGCCTTAAATAATACAAAAGGTGCTTTCATATATAATTTTCCAAATGAAAATTCAAGGCCAGGAAATATAAAACTAGGTTGGAATATAAACAAATATTTCTATTTAAAACCTGTCTTAAACAAGAGAAAATTAAAGGATGAATATAAATATATTGAGGATAAATATTTAAATTGGAGATTTATAAAATCCCCCATTAATGAATATTCATACTGTGAAATAGATGGTGAGTCCTATTTACTTTATAGAAGAAAAGATAATATATATTATGTATTAGGTAGATTTAACAGTAAATATAAGAACCAATTTGAAAGGGCAGATTCTCCAATTTTATTTAAATACATAGATAAAAAAGGATTTATAAATAATTTTTTAAAAAATAGAGCAACAGTGGTTTCATTTAACAATGCAGCAGATTTTGGTGAAGACCTGGATATTCCTATATTTAAGGCAGATTACTTTTAACAAAAACAGAGGAGGAGAAGTAAATGAAGAAAATTAAAAAATCTTTATTAGTTTTATGTTTTATTCCAATATTGCTTGGGACAAGCATTGCTTTTTCTGATGCAGGCACAATAGATGACCCATTGGTTTCATTAAGCTATTTTGAAAAGAAAATGGAGGAACTGAAGGATTATATAGATACAAAGCTTAAAGAACTTAAGGAAGAAAAAGAAACTACAAGCCCAACTGCAGCAGCCAGCTTTGAAGTAGTGGAGTTAAAGGCCGGCCAATTCCTTATTGGCAAGGGTGGAACGGAAATAATACTAAGGGGAGGAACTGGTAATGGCAGAGGAAGGGCAAAGATAGTGGCAGCAGGCCAGAATGGACTATCTGATATAACCCAGGGAAAGGATTTAACAAATGGTGAAGAAGTACCCTTGAACCACCTACTAATAGTGCCCAGGGATGATGGCAGAGGGGTATTTGCCATTACAGACTCTGTTTATTTAGTTAAGGGAGACTATGAAATTAGATAATAAAAGAGGGATGTGACATAGTGGCAAAAAAAATTGTAAAGATACTTCTTAAATATCCTATAAAAATAGCAAATGGGATATATGTAAACAGTTTTTACAGAAAAAATTTAAAAAGGGATAAATATGAAATTGACAATATAATAGATAGTTCAGATAGGATATTGGTCTTTTCGCCTCATGTAGATGATGAAACAATTGGCCTTGGAGGGACCCTACTTAAAGGGAAAAAGCTTGGTAGTAAAATGGCTTTAGTATATATGACAGATGGAAGAGGAAGCACTAGTAA
>JAAYHM010000206.1 GCA_012735405.1 Tissierellia bacterium
AAACCCTGATGGAGTAGAAATTTCCCATGCAGCTTGGTTTTCCAGGGAGGAAGTTTTAAAAATATACAAAAAATCCTTTAGTATAGGCTCCAAATTAATACAATGGTTTTTAGAAAATTATTAAATTTGGCTGGAGGGTTATTATGAAAAGGATAAATAGGTTTATTATTCTATTTTTTATTTTATTTATTATTTTAACTTTTCCATCCCATTCAGCAGCAGAGGAAATAACAATCCTTTTTACCCATGATTTACATGATAATCTTATGCCCTTTGATTTATTTGAAGATGGGGTAACTAAGAATTTAGGGGGATATAAAAGGCTTTACTCAGCTATTAAAAGGGAGAGAGAAAAGGATTCTGACCTATTGCTTTTAGATGCAGGAGACTTTTCAATGGGTACTCTATTTCAAACCATATTTACTACCGAGTCACCAGCCTTAAGAATGCTGGGAATAATGGGCTATGATGCTACAACCTTTGGAAACCATGAGTTTGACTTTAGAACAGAAGGTTTGGCAGACAGCTTGGTAAGTGCCAAAAATAGTAGTGACCCATTGCCTGAAATTGTAGCCTCCAATGTGGACTTTCCTGTAGATGAAAATGGGCAAATGGACGAAGAAGTGAAAAAATTAAAGGATGCCATGGAATACTATGGAGTTAAGGAATATATACTTATTGAAAGAAAAGGTGTTAAAATAGGCATATTTGGTCTTATGGGGAAAGAGGCAGATGCTTTTGCTCCCACGGCCCTGGTAGAATTTACAGACCAAATTGAAAGTGCCAAAAAGGTGGTTCAACAATTAAAAGAAGAAGGGGCAGAGCTTATAATATGCCTATCCCATTCTGGTACCAGTGAAAATAAAAAAGAATCAGAAGATGAAATACTGGCTGAAGAGGTGCCTGAAATAGACATTATTATAAGTGGCCACACCCATACAGTTCTTGAAGAAGCAATTATAGTTGGGAATACAATAATAGGTTCTGCTGGCAGCAGGGGAATGCACTTAGGAGTAATGGGAGTTTCTAAAGGCAGTGATGGAAGGTGGAGCTTAAACAGGTATGAACTGGTGCCTATTGATGATACTTTGCCTGAAGATGAAGAAATAGGCCAATATGTAGACTATTTTAAGGAATTGGTGCAGGATAGGTATTTAGATAGATTTAATATGGCCTTTGATGAAGTGCTGGCCTACTCACCCTTTAATTTTCCACCCCATTCCCAATTAGGCAAAATTCATGGTGAAAATACTTTAGGAAATTTAATTAGCGATTCTTTTATATATACAGTTAGGGCCATAGAAGGCGAGGACTATGAACCTATTAGGGCAGCAGTAGTTCCAAAGGGAACTATTAGGGCTTCCTTTGTAAAGGGATACATTACAGTTTCTGATGTTTTTAATGTAAGTAGCTTAGGGGTGGGACCTGACAAGGTATCTGGCTATCCATTAATTTCTGTATATTTAACAGGGAAGGAACTAAAGACGGTGGCAGAAGTAGATGCTTCTATAGCACCTATTATGGATGTGGCCCAATTATATATATCCGGCTTAAACTTTACCTTTAATCCTAATAGGCTTATATTCAACAAGGTAATAGATGTATATCTGGTAGGAGAAGATGGGGCAAGGGAGGAAATAGAGGATGATAAGCTATATAGGGTTGTTGCCGGCCTATATTCAGCCCAGATGCTTTCAATTGTAGGAGATAAGTCCTTTGGGCTAATGTCCATTGTGCCAAAGGATAAGGATGGAAATCCTATAGAAAACTTTGATGATCATGTAATAATGGCAGATGGTCATGAAGTTAAGGAATGGTGGGCACTGGCCTATTATCTTAAATCCTTTGATAAAGTAGATGGGGTCCCCCAGGTTCCAGATTATTATTCAGAGCCCCAGGGAAGAAAGGTAGTAGACAATAGCAAGAATATAATAAGCTTGTTAAAGAACCCAAATAAAATTGCCCTTATGCTTTACGGTATAATATTAGTTTTAATTGTGACAATTGTCTTCATCATAAGGACTATAAGAAGGAGAAGGAAGAGAAGAAAAAGCAAATATATATTATAAAAAAATAGGAGGTTAACTTTTAGGTTAACCTCCTATTTTTTAGTATTACAAACCTGTATCCATATAATTTGCAATAAGGTATAATCATAATTAGGAAGTATTTGTATAAATTGCTTCTTTAATTATAACAATTCAAATTTTTATTTATGGGAGGATTTTATATGAAGGACTTTATATCCAAAAATAAAATGCCTGTTATACTTATTATTCTGTTATTAATATCATTCTATTATAATTTTAAACTTAAAGGAGAATTAGATAAAATATTAACAATCAAAAATATAAATGGTACTTACATATTAGAAAATCAGCATATCCATGATCCAGAATACTTTGTTTTCATGGAAGGAAAATTTTATAGATATAAGCAGTTTCAGCTATTGGATGAAGGAACCTATGAAAAAATTTATGATAATGTATATATTTTAAAAAGCCATAATATTGATGAATGTATTGTATTTTGTAATGAAAGCTTTTATTTCTATGATAGGAGTATAAATGAAATTTTATTATATTCAAAAACTTCCCATATTCCCACATTTATGAATTTGAAAATATAGCGGCAATCCTGGGTAATTCAATTGCTGAGTAGTTCACAGGGACTTTACATATTTTTCTAATGTGATATAATATAAATTGTACCCGTGTATTTTCTTCTAACCATATCTTACATTTAACTTTTTCTCAAGTCAAATCCTTGAGTCTAGTCTTGAGCCCAAATATATAGGAAAACTGAATAAAACAAATACAGGATTTTAAAGCACTTATAGTGAATGTTAAAAAAATAACATATCAAAGGGGGTATAATATGAAGGTAGGTGTGCTTTGGAGGAAATACAGGAATGTTGAACAGCAAATGAGATTAACACCTGA
>JAAYHM010000207.1 GCA_012735405.1 Tissierellia bacterium
AATACTCTGCTTACCATAGACCTCTACTCCCTTCTTTTTCAGAATCAAACTTAGAAGTTAAAGCCATTGTAATTAGTATAAATATCATCATTATAATTGATATTGCAGAGCCAAAATGCCAATCTCCCACCCATAAAAATTGCTGCTCTATAAGGTTACCAATTAGCATATACTGTCCTCCGCCTAGAAGTCTAGAAATTACAAAAGTACTTACAGCAGGCATAAATACCATAGTAATTCCTGTTATAACACCTGGTATACTCAAGGGCATTGTTATTTTAGTAAATATTTGAAACTTATTGGCACCTAAATCTTCTGCTGCTTCGATTAAACTTTTATCAATCTTCACAAGAACAGAATAAATAGGCAATACCATAAAAGGTAAAAAATTATACACCATACCTAGCAGCACTGCGCCATCATGATATAATAAATCCAATGGCTTAAAACCTAAGGATGTAACTATAAAATTTATAACCCCATTTTTACCTAGCAATGTTAACCAAGCATAAGTCCTTAAAAGAAAATTCATCCACATAGGTATTACAAACAAAAAAATCATTATATTCCTTTTAGAGGGCTTCTCTTTAGCAATTATCATTGCAATAGGATATCCAACAACTAATGTAATAACTGTTGATTGCAAGGCTAATTTTACGGATATCCATAATACATCCAAATATTTGGGATCCATAAATTTCCTAAAATTGTCAAGTGTAACCCTTGCATCTGTTAAATTCCCACCATTTGCAGTAATGGCATATAGGAATACTAACACCAGGGGTACTACTATGAATATAGCAATCCAGACAATATATGGATAGGAAAGGGCCTTCATTTTCATTTTTCATTCACCTTCTTCATTACATGAATATTTTCTGGTGCTATATTCATGCCAATTTCTGTTCCAACAGGTTTCATAATTGTTGAGTGTATCTTCCAGTCCCTGTTACCATCATTTACTATTATTTCATAATGAACACCTTTAAAGGTTACTGACTTAACAATTCCCTTTAATTTTCCTTCTTCAGGGATAGTTATTTCTAAATCTTCTGGCCTTATAACTACTTCAATTGTTTCTTTTTTGCTAAAACCTTTATCTATACATTTAAATACTTCTCCTGCAAATTCAACAACAAAATCTTCATGCATTATTCCATCTATTATATTGCTTTCTCCAATAAATTTTGCAACAAAGGCATTTTTAGGTTCATTATATATGTCTTCAGGTGTTCCAATTTGTTGTATAACTCCCTTATCCATGACAACTACAGTATCAGACATAGTTAGGGCTTCCTCTTGGTCATGAGTAACATATATAAAAGTTATACCAACTCTCTGTTGCATATTTTTAAGTTCAGTCTGCATCTCTTTCCTAAGCTTTAAATCCAATGCACCTAAAGGTTCATCAAGTAACAAAACCTTTGGCTCATTTACTAAGGCCCTAGCTATAGCAACCCTTTGTTGCTGTCCACCACTTAATGATTGTATAGAACGGTTTTCAAAACCTTGAAGATTTACAAGCCTTAGCATTTCTTTTACCCTTTTTTCTATTTCATTCTTAGGCAGTTTTTTTATTTTAAGTCCAAAGGCAATATTTTCAAATACATTCATATGGGGAAATAGTGCATATTTTTGAAAAACAGTATTTATTTGCCTTTTATAAGGGGGTACATTTGTAATGTCTTTCCCTTCAAAAATAACCCTACCTTCTGTTGGTTGTTCAAATCCTCCAATAATTCTAAGTGTGGTTGTTTTACCACATCCACTAGGTCCTAAAAGAGTTATAAATTCATTTTTTCTAACATATAAATTAATATTGTCAAGTACCCTAACTCCATCATATTCCTTTGAAATAGACTTTAAGTCAATTATATAATTGTTTTCCATCATATTACCCCCT
>JAAYHM010000208.1 GCA_012735405.1 Tissierellia bacterium
CCTACCCTTTCACTCACATAGGCATCAATGTTGATAGCAGTAGGTTCATCTGTTTGATATTTTTTCAGATACAAGCCATTAATCTCATCTAGGCTGGTACAGGATTTATTGTAAACTTGATTGCAATAATCCAGCAAAAAGGCTTCACAGGCCTCCTCCACCATATTTGCTATCATAAAGCTTTCTTCCAAATCCCTGCCAAAGCATAGGGCCCCATGTTTAGCCATAAGGACTGCCTTGCTATGAAAACTATCTAGGGTGTAGCTAATGTTTTTCCTAAGCTTTTTTGTACCCGGCAAGGCATAGCCTGCAATGGGAATACAGGAACCTATAGCCGAATGCTTGGAGGACAAGGGAACAACATCTACTCCCAATGTACTGACTACAGAAGCATTCACCTGATGGGTATGGATTACAAAATTAATGTCAGGAAGATGCTTGTACACTTCCATATGTATTCCCTTTTCGGAAGAAGGCTTCACATCCCCTTCATAGCTTAAATCCTTAATGTTGACCAGTACTATATCATCTGGGGTTAAGCTTTCATAAGCTTTGCCACTAGGGGTAATGACAAATTGATCCTGGTTTATGCGGCAGCTTACATTCCCCCATGTTCTTGCAATCAAGCCCTTTTCAATAAGCATCTTACCAGCTAATATAACCTGCT
Source organism: Tissierellia bacterium (assembly GCA_012735405.1). Classification (GTDB taxonomy): domain Bacteria; phylum Bacillota; class Clostridia; order Tissierellales; family Tepidimicrobiaceae; genus JAAYFE01. Next base: position 668 of record JAAYHM010000208.1, read on the forward strand.
CCTTTGCTTTCTGTATCTCCATGAGAAAGCCTCCTTAAATCAATCAAATTCTTTAATTCCTACATTGGCAAATACCCTGTCGAAACCCTCAAGGGCCTCATTTATCATATCCTCATCATAGGCAGCACTTGTGTAGAGCCTGCTTCCGGCTAAAGTAACCAGGCCTTCTGCCATGTAAGCCGCGCCCATATGCTCCATTTCCTTCTTGCGTATAGAGGTTTCCTTAATTATATTTGGAATAGTCCAGGGCTTCTTCCAGTTAATTGCAAAGTGCATTGTTCCAACTGTTTGAAGATGACAAATTGAACCCTGATTATATGCCACAAAGGGAAGGTCATACTTCTTAATAAGCTTCTGTAGCCCTTTAGTCAATAAATCTCCCATCCTTCCTGCTTTTTCACAGGCATTGGTTTTTTCAATTTCCTCCAATGTATAGTAACCAGCCACACAGCTAATGGGAGTTGCTGCCATTGTACCTCCAACAAGGGCTTTTTTAACCTTATCCCCAGTCTGTATTCCGGCAGCTAAATACTTCATAATTTCCCTTTTGCCACCTAGCCCTCCTGCACCAGGATATCCTCCTGCAATTGCCTTCCCAAATACGGTTAAATCAGGTGAAACGTCAAAATAGCCCTGTGCCCCTGCCATACCTATACGAAAACCAGTGACTACCTCATCAAATATAAGTAGGGCATCGTATTTACGGCAAAGGTACTCCACACCCTTATTGAAATCATAGTCTACAGGTCTCGTACCACTTTCCGGACCCAGTGGTTCAATCATTACAGCAGCAGTTCCCCCCCTAAGCCTATTGGCCTTAAGTTTTCTTTCCAAATCATTTAGATCATTGGGGAAAAACTCCTGTATATGCCTAAATATGAAACGGGGAACACCATGGGCCTGGGTCCACTTTGAACCAGGTATTCGAATTCCATAGGCCAACTGGTCACTCCAGCCATGATAGGCTCCCCCCATCTTTATAATGTTCTTTTTACCTGTAGCAAGACGGGCAACACGAATTGCAGCCATACAGGCCTCCGTACCTGAATTGAACATCCTAAACATTTCAACACTGGGCACACTATCGCTTATTTTTTTAGCAAGCTTATATTCGTATTCATGGAAAAGTCCAGTTGAAGGCCCACCATTGTTTAGTAGATCAATTACCTTTTCCCTGACTGATACAGGATTGGAGCCTAATACTGTAGGTCCTCCTGCCTGCAGAAAATCAAAGTATTTGTTTCCATCAATATCATATAGATATGCACCTTCTGCTTTGGTGAATACTAGTGGGAAGGGATGGTTAAAGGCAAGATTGTGCTGTACTCCACCTGGTATTATTTCTTTTGCTTTGCCAATTAAGGCTTTAGACTTGACACATTTTTTATCAAAGTATTCCCTTTCATACCTCTTAAGTGCCTCAGGCTTTATAGTATAAATGGGCTTTTGTATGAGTTCATCAAGCTGCTGCGTTACAGCCCTTGCATCAAGATAGTTGCTAATGGCAAAGGAACCA
>JAAYHM010000035.1 GCA_012735405.1 Tissierellia bacterium
AAAGCCATTAGTTCCTTATGTATTTTTTCCAGTTCCCCGGGTATGTCTATATGCTGCGGGCATTTGGTGATGCAGGCTTCACACTTTGCACACTTGTCAGCCCTGTTCTCCTCCTTGAGGAAGTCAAAGTAGTTCCTGCGGGTGATTTCCTTGTTTTCTGTCTTCTTGTAGTCATTGTATATCTTAAATACCTTGGGTATGTCCACTCCAAAGGCACAGTCCATACAATATCTGCATGCTGTACAGGGTATTGGATTTATACTTCTAAGCTCTTCAACAACCCTGTCTATTATATCCAGCTCTTCATCATTTAAGGGCTTAAAGTCTGTCAGGGTGGATATATTGTCCTTAAGCTGCTCCATATTTGACATGCCACTTAGTACAACAGCCACATTTTCCAGTCCTGCTACCCACCTTATGGCCCAGGATGAAATAGAATTGGAGGAGTACTCCTTCATATGCCTTTCCACCTGAGGTGCAAAGGATGATAAAAATCCTCCCCTGACTGGTTCCATGACAAAGCAGGGTATATTGTGTCTTTCCAAAACCTCATACAGGCTTTTGGCATCAATTTCATCCCAGTCCCAGTAGTTGATCTGAAGTTGGGCCACATCCCAGCTGCGACCAGCTACAAGGTCCTCCAGTACCTCCTTGGAATCATGGAAGGAAAAGCCTATATGTTTTACCTTGCCTTCCTCCTTCTTCCTCAATAAAAACTCATATAGATTAAACTTGTCCATTATTTCCTTTCTTTCAGCATTCATGGCATGGAGGAAGTAAAAGTCAAAATAGTCTGTTTGCAATCTTTCCAGCTGTTCATTAAAAAGCCTTTCTGCATCCTCTTCACTTTCCACCAGCCAAATGGGAAGCTTGGTAGTTAAATAATAGGACTCTCTAGGGTATTTAGACAGGACCTTGCCTAAAAATACTTCTGAGTCCCCATTGTGATACATATAGGCTGTGTCAAAGTAGTTTAGTCCCTTTGACATAGCATAGTCAATCAGTTTTTCTGCCTCCTCATAGTCAATTTCATCATTTTTAGTGGTAGGAAATCTCATGCAACCAAAGCCAAGCCTTGGCAGTTCTATTCCCAAATTTTTCAAATATCTTTTGTCCATATCAACCAACCTTTTCCTTTCTATTTGAATATTTATGATTAATTATATCATTTTGGGAAAACGATGACAATATTAGACATATACAGGGCTATTCCGGACAAATTCCTTTTTATGTAATATCTTAAGCCTTATTTGCTATTGAAGCAGGCAGTACTTTAGTGGTATAATGTATATAAATTTTATTCAAAGCCTTGGGAGTATTTATGAGGTTTTTTATTGAGAAATGATTCACAATCTTGGCCTAGTTTTAAAGGCTTTTATATTAAAATTTATTAGGCATTCAGTAGTAAATCAATGGTACTTCACCTTTGCAAGTAAATGTTAAAAAATTAACTTTTTATCTAAAACATGGCAGTTATGCCACTTTTATATAGAGTTTCTATAAAATGAATACCAGGTATTTTTTGTATAAACTTGGGGATACTAATTATAAAATTTTATTGTTATTTATTTGATTATTGACTTTTATTATGGTATACTATACCATGTAAGAATATTTTTATATTTTAAGTTGCAATAGATTGAATATTTAATCAACATCATTCATGCAAAGGTTTTAGCAAGGAATTTCTATATTTAAGCAGTCCATAATTATAATATAAAAGGTGGTGATTAGGTGGTAAAAGAGGCTATTAAGGCAGTGAAGGAAGCAGAAGATGAAGCAAATAAGATCTTGCAAGAGGCTAAGGAAACTTCCAGCAATCTAAAACAGGAAGCCAAAGTCTTAGCCGAAGAAAAGTACAGCCAGATTATTGAAGAGGCTGAGAAAGAGGCTGAAAAAATTAAACAAAAGGCCTTAGAAGAAGGAGAGGCGGTAGCCAAGCCCATAATTGAAAAGGGCATGAAGGAGTCAGAAAAATTATTAGCCTTAAGTGATGATGATTTAAATAAGGCTGTCAATATTATTATTGAGAGGATTGTGAATATAAATGGCAATAGTTAAGATGAGTAAATTCAGCTTATTTGCTTTTGACTCTGAAATGGAAGACCTTCTCCATGAGCTTCAAAAATTTGAATATGTCCACTTTGTAAATCTCGAAGAAGAGGAAGAACTAATAGAGGAAGGACTAGAAGCTGTATCTGTTCCTGAAAGCATTGTGGAAGTTAATGAAGAAATATCTAAGGTAAGATACGGACTAGACCTGTTATCCCAGTATTATGAAAGAAGTACTGGAATCAAAGGAATGATAGAAGGGAAGACAACCCTTGCCTTTGAGGAGCTGGAAAAGAAGGCTCTGGAATTTGATTACCACCCAGTTTATGACAAGCTAAGAAGCTTAGCCGGTGAAATTTCAAAATATGATGAAGAAGCTGGTAGGCTAAATACCAGAAAGGAAGAGCTAAAAAACTGGCAAGGACTAGAATACCCACTTAAGGACCTTTATTCTTTAAAGCAGGCTCAGGTATTTACAGGAATACTTCCTGCCAAAATGAAGGATAAGCTTGAAGAAGAACTATTAGAACTAGAATATGTTTACTTTGAGGTAGTAAAGGAAGATAACAAGAACTTATACATTTTTGCTTTGACTTCAAAGGATGAAGGAGAGAAGCTTAACGAAATACTAAGGATTAATGCATTCTCCAATATAGTACTGGAAGGAGAAGGCACTCCAAAGGAAGAGTTAAATACTATTGAAGAAAGATTAAAAGCCTTAAAGGCTGAAAAGGAGAAGACAATTGAAAAGGTTAAGGAATTAGCTGTATATGTTCCTGAATTAGAGGTACTATATGAATATTTAATGAACAAAAAGCTTAGGGTTGCAGCTAATGAAAACTTCTTAAAGACAGAAAAGGTAAATGTAATTGAAGGTTATGTTCCAACAGAAAAAGTAGATGAATTTACTAAAATAATACAGAAAACTCAAAAAAATGCCTACTACCTGGAAGTACATGATGCAGAAGAAGATGATCCTAATGTGCCAATACTGTTAAAGAATTCAAAGTTTGTAGAAACCTTTGAATCCTTAACCCATATGTATGCCTTGCCAAAATACAATGAAGTTGACCCAACACCACTTTTAGCACCATTTTATCTAGCCTTCTTTGGAATGATGGTAGCTGATGCAGGATATGGTTTACTGATGGTTATAGGGTGCTTTGTTGCACTTAAGGTTGCAAATTTATCAGAGTCTCAGGAAAAATTCATCAGATTTTTCTACTATCTAGGATATTCAACTATTGCATGGGGCTTAATTTATGGTTCAGTTTTAGGGGGGCTGATTCCAATTCCAGGACTGATAGACCCTGCAACTGAATATCAAAGACTATTGATAGTATCCATTGCCTTTGGTTTAATCCACTTGTACTTTGGATTAGGAATCAATGCCTATATGCGTATTAGGGATGGCAAGTATCTGGAAGCCCTTTATGATGTAGGTTTTTGGTATATGGCACTTTCAGGAGGTATAGTCTTCCTACTAACAATGGTTGTGCCACTACCAGCTATTGTGAAAACCATATCCAAGGCAGTACTGATAATTGGTGCAGCAGGTATAGTCTTAACCAATGGAAGAAGTGCAAAAAGTGTTGGAGGAAAGCTGGCATCAGGATTATATGAACTATATGGTATTTCTGGCTATGTAGGAGACTTTGTATCCTATTCAAGGCTTATGGCTCTAGGATTATCAGGAGGCTTTATTGCATCAGCAGTTAATATGATTGCTGGTATGCTATTTGACTCAGGATTTGTAGGTATATTAGGTGGAATTGTAGTATTTGTTGTAGGTCAGATCTTTAATATATTCTTAAGTTTATTAGGTGCTTATGTCCACACCATAAGGCTTACCTACGTAGAATTCTTTGGCAAATTCTATGAGGGTGGTGGCAAAGCATTTAATATATTTAGAAGCAAACCAAAATATATTAACTTAAAATAGTATAGGAGGTAATAAGAATGACATTTTCTGAATTATTAGTAAACAATGGTGGAGTAGTTTTTGCAGCACTTGGTATTGCAATAGCAATGCTATCAGGTATTGGTTCTGCAAAAGGTATAGGAATTGTAGGTCAGGCAGCATCAGGACTTATTATAGAAGAGCCTGAGAAGTTTGGTAGATCCTTAGTTCTTCAATTGCTACCTGGTACACAAGGACTTTACGGCTTTGTTATTGCTCTTTTAGTATTAGGTAAACTTGATGTAAACATGAGTGTAGCTAATGGTATGTATATACTATTCTCTTGTATACCAGTAGGTATAGTAGGATGGCTATCAGCTATAGCACAAGGTAAGGTAGCAGCAGCAGGTATTTCAATACTTGCAAAAAATGAAGAGCATTC
>JAAYHM010000036.1 GCA_012735405.1 Tissierellia bacterium
CAATTGCAGCCTTCTTAGTTGGGGCAATAAAAATTAATAACTGGAAAAAGGATTATAGGAGGTGATCCTTTTGAGTACAAAACTAATTATTTTAATAATTTATACCTTATCTCTACTAGGATTAGCCTACTATGCTTCCCTCCAAGATAAGAAAAATATTAAGGACTTTGCCACAGCTGGGAGTTCCTTAGGCATATTATTGCTAACACTAACCTTTAGTGCTACCTATCACAGTTCATATGCCTTCTTAGGAGCAGCAGGTTATGCATATAAGAATGGTATAGGCTGGTGGGTAAATGGTATATGGACAGTATTTCCAGGGGTGCTGTTCTGGATATTAGGCAGAAGATTCTGGTTCCTGGGGAAAAAGTATGGTTATATATCTCTGCCACAATTCTTAAACGATGTTTATCAGGATAATAAAATAGGTTTACTTGCTACAGTTATAACACTAGTATTCACACTACCCTATGTGGCCATGCAAGCTATTGGTTCTGCCTATATATTCGATGTTATGAGCGATGGACTCCTTAGCTATGAAGTAGGTGCAATTATATTCCTCTTAATTATGATAATACTTGTGTGGTTAGGTGGAATGAAGGGAGTTGCTATTACCGATGCTGCACAAGGCATATTCATGTGGATAGGACTGGTAGTAGGATCCTATGTAGTCATTAAAGCCAATTTCCCATCTGTTGGATATGCCTATGTGGAAGCCTTTAAAGTTATACCTGAGCACTTTACCCTGCCTGGCCCCCATGGTACAGTGACCTATGCTGACTGGGTATCAAGATTGGCCCTCATAACTTTAGGAATGATGGTATTTCCTCATATAACATTAAGATTCTTTGCTGGAAGAGATTTAAGGGTATTAAAGTGGTCAGCAGTGTTCTCATCAATATATCTTACCTCCATATATGTATTCACACCTGCTGTAGCATTCATAGGACATATAATATTCCCTAATATGGAAAATCCCGATATAATATTTCCTGAAATGCTATTACAATTTACCCCAATTGTATTTGCTTCCTTAGTAATATCCGGAGCTTTAGCAGCCTCCATGTCTACAGGAGACTCTCAATTACACGCAGTAGCAACCATGATTTCTACTGACGTATATAAGGAATATATAAAAAAGGATGCCAGCGATAATGAACAATATAGGGTAGCAAAGGTAGCTATACTGGTACTTGGAGTCATATCAATTATAATAGCCCTGCTAAGACCAGGCTTACTGGGAGATATATTAGCCCTCTCAAATGGTGGGGTGGCTGCATTGGTACCAGCAGTAATTGGCGCCCTTTACTGGAAGAAGGCAACAAAAGAAGGAGCTTTATGGAGCATCATCCTGGGTGAAGTTGCAATGTTGCTAACAACCTTTGTAATCAAATCCCCCTTAGGTTTTCTACCAGGATTTTGGGGAATGATTGTGGCATTTGTAGTTTATATAGTAGTGTGCAGTGTTACTAAACCAGCAGAAAGAACAGCAGAAATTATAAATTCTATTAATGATTTCTTCTATGAGAAACCCACAGAAACTGCAAATTAGATTAATTAATATAGGGATACGAGTACTCGTATCCCTATTCTGCTACTGGCAGGTGTATTGGGTGGCCATTGACTCCATGGGCTGCCTCCTGTATTGCTTCGCTTACAGTAGGATGGGCATATATGGTTGTCAGTATTTCATCTACTGTAGCTTCAAGTCTGATGGCCAAGGCACCCACATGGATTAGCTCAGTGGCATTGTTGCCTGCCATACTTAGGCCTAATATTTCATCTGTATCCGCATCTACTATAAATTTTACCAGTCCGTTTACCTCTCCCATTATGACAGATTTACCATTGGCATATAGTGGGAATTTACTGGTTTTTATTCTATAGCCCTTAGCTAATGTATCCTTTTCTGTAAGTCCTACAGATGCAATTTCCGGTTTTGTATATACACAATGGGGTATGGTTCTAAAATCAACAGGAGTGTATTTGCCCATTATATTCTCTGCTGCAACAATTCCCTGGACAGAAGCCACGTGAGCCAACAGTACTTTTCCATTACAGTCTCCTATGGCATATATATTTTCCACACTAGTTTTCATTGAATCATCTACAACTATGGCCCCCTTATCTGTTTTAACCCCTATTCTTTCTAAGCCTAAGTCCTCGCTATTTGGCCTTCTTCCAGTAGCCATCAACACCTTGTCCGCCCTTATCTCCTTTTCTCCATCTGGAGTAAATACTACAAGCTTCAGCCTATCCCCTTCTGCTTCGATTTTTTCCACCCTGGAATCCACATGTACATCCACTCCAGCCTCAGCAAATTCAGCCTTTAAGCAGTTCACAACATCTTCATCCATATTAACCAATATATTGGGAAGCAGTTCTACTATGGTAACCTTGGCCCCTGCATTTGAAAATATATTAGCAAATTCTACTCCAATTACTCCTCCGCCTATTATACATATGCTTTCAGGAACTGAATCCAAAGACAGGGCTTCTTTGCTGGTTATTACCCCATCTAAATCTGCCCCAGGAATGGGAACCCTAATTGGCCTTGAGCCTGTGGCTATTATGGCTTTATCAAAGGGTACAACTACCCTTTCATTGGTATCTGTTATCACTTCCAGCTCATATCTGGTTAAAAATCTTCCCTTTCCCTGAATTACATTTACCTTATTGGTCTCCAGTAAAGTCTTTACCCCATCTACCAGCTGGAATACAGCCATATTCTTTCTTTCCTGTACCATGGTCCAGTTTAGCTTAAGCTCCTCTATCTCCAGACCCAAGGCCATTGCATCCTTACTTAAGCGACTATATAATTCTGTAGTGTGAAGAAGGACCTTGGCAGGTATACAGCCTTCATTTAAGCAGGTTCCTCCTATGTGCTCCTCTTCTATCAAGGTAACCTCTGCTCCCAGCTGGGCTAATCTGACAGCAGACACATATCCTGCTGGCCCTCCTCCTAAGATTGCTACCTTCATATTTTATTACCCCCTTATAGTAGAAGCAAAGCTGGATTTTCCAAGTATTCCTTCAGTTTGGCCAGGAATTGAGCAGCTACTGCACCATCTACTATCCTATGATCTGCAGTAAGAGATAGGTTCATCATAGGCTTAATTACAATATTTCCATCTTCCACTACCGGTGTGTCTACTATGGCATTTACACCTAGGATGGCTGATTCTGGCTGGTTGATTATTGGAGTAAAGGACTCTACCCCAAACATGCCCAAGTTTGTTATGGTGAAGGTTCCTCCAGTTATCTCGTCTGGATTAAGCTGGTTGTTTCTTGCCCTGTAGGATAGATCCTTAATCTCATCTGAAATTTCCTTAAGTCCCTTCATATGGCTGTATTTAACTACTGGTACCAGTAGGCCATCTTCCAGGGCCACTGCAACCCCCATGTTTACATAATTTCTTAAAATAATCTCTTCCCCATCCACCGTTCCGTTAAGAAGGGGGAACTGGAGTAATACCCTTGATGTTATGGCCACTATTATGTCTGTATAGGTTATATTGACCACTGCTTTTAATTGCTGTCTTAGTTCCTTCATTCTGGTAGTGTCTACCCTAATGTTAAAATGGACTACTGGTGCCTTAGTCCAGCTATCAGTCATTCTCTCAGCAATTATCTTTCTCATGGTGGTCATTTCTATTCTTTTGTCTTCAGCTTCTGCTATTTCAGCCAACCTTCTATCCCTATAGTATTGATAGACATCTTCCTTCCTGATCCTGTCATCCTTTTCAATCTGACTTAGGTCTACACCCAGCTCATCTGCAAGCTTGGCTGCTGCTGGAGTAGTCTTAACCTTATCCCTCTTCTCCAGATATGCCTTTACATCATCCAGCACTATTCTTCCATTGGGCCCGCTGCCTACTAGTTCTGTCAGGTCTATATTGTGTTCCAAAGCCAATTTTTTGGCTGCTGGAGATATTTTAACTCTTTTTTCCTTTTTGCCTTCAGCCTTCTTGCCTTCAGCTGCCACAGCTTCAGCAGGTCTTACCTTTTCTTCCTGAACTTCACCCGCTCCAACTTCATTTAACAGTCTGGATATATCCTCATTTGCATCTCCTATAATTGCTACTGGCTCCATGCAGGGAACTAGCTCTCCCGCCTGGCGGATTATCTTTCTTAAGACTCCAGCCTCCTTGGCCTCCACATCGTTGGTAAGCTTGTCTGTTTCTATACTAAAGAGCTTTTCTCCTTTTTTAACCTCTTCATTCTCCTTCTTATACCATTTAACTATTTTACCTTCCTTCATGGTCAAGCCAAGTTTTGGCATTATTACCTTACTCGCCATATCAAATGCCTCCCTTAAAATTTATCTTTTAAAAAATCCATTTCTTTGTGCAAGCTCCAAGGTTTTATCTATGATAACCCTATAAGGGCCATTGCGTGTAACCTTAATCTGGTATTCCTCACCCACCTTAAAGGGAACTTCCCTTTCCCCATCTAAAGCCATTATCCCATTGTAGCCTGGTTTAAAGTAAAATGCTTCATCTAGTTTAAGGCTCCTTACCTCACCTACTGAAATCTCCCTTATGGTACCTGCTGCAACTGGGGCTTTTACCCTATGGCTGCCTGTATTTACCTGGATTAAGGCCCCAAAGTCATCATCCGTTCTCACTATAAGGCTGGTGCCTACAATGGTGGAAAAACCAATGGATGCAGGATGAGCCCTGGATACTATTACCATATCTATATCCTCCATATTCCATATGGCCTTTGAACCTACATACTTCTGCCTGGAGATAACACAGTCCACTAAGGCTATATCTATCAGTTGGCCATCCCTAAATATTTCCACCCTCTTATCCTTACTACAGCAATCATCTATACTGCATATTCCTGTAGCCATGATCCCAGCAGCCATGCCTACAACTGTTCCCTCTATCATCTGTGGGTATACATTGTTGGTACCTGTTGATACTCCAATTAAGGGAGTAGTAGTAATAGACTTGGCCACAGCCCTATTGGTACCATCTCCTCCCAATACTACCAGGCATTTTACTCCCTTTTCTTCCATTATTTTTGTAGCCTGAATAGTATCCATTACATTGCCCTTAATATTCATATTAAGTATCTCTACATCTATCTTCAGCTCCCTTGATATTTTCAGATCTTCTATAGCCTTGTATCCAATTAAGAAGGTATCCGGCATTATATATATCCTATCCACCCCACAGCCCTGGGCTGAAAGTATAATCCTCTTTACTATATTCACCTTTTCATTGTTATCTACAACTGTTGCATGGGATACCAATCTTCGTATATCCTTGCCAGATGCTGGATTGGCTATTATTCCTATAGATTTCATCTTCTCACCTCATAACCTTATAGAAGAGGCAACATGAAGTTGCCTCTCTTATAAGAGCTTCTTGACTGCATCAATTATATCCTTAGAATCAGGTACTACATAGTCTTCAAGGACTGGTGAAAATGGAATGGGTGTATCCAGGCAGCAAACCCTTGTTATAGGTGCATCCAGATAATCAAAACACTCTTCAGCTATTATTGCAGCAAGCTCTCCAGCATAGCTTCCCCTCTTGGTCTCCTCTGTAGCTATTACTACCCTATTGGTTTTTTCTACTGATTTAAAGATGGTTTCCTTATCTAGGGGGAAGAGGCTTCTGGGATCTACAACCTCTGCCTCTATTCCTTCCTTAGCCAATTCTTCAGCAGCTGCTAGAGCTTCATGGACCATTTTAGCTGTAGCAATTATGGTTACATCTTCTCCTTCCCTCTTTACATCTGCCAGTCCCAGTGGTATGGGTTCAATATCCAAATCCACCTCTCCAGACATGGCATAGAGTAGCTTGTGCTCAAGAAACACCACAGGGTTGTCATCATCAATGGCACTTAATATGAGTCCATAGGCATCCTGTGGAGTTGAAGGATATACTACCTTGAGGCCTGGCACATGGGTTAACCATGCTTCTAAGGACTGGGAGTGCTGAGCAGCTGCCCTTGAACCTGCTCCTGTAGGCATCCTTACTACCATAGGTAGGCTTATCTTTCCTCCAAACATATATCTCATCTTGGCTGCTTGATTTACCAGCTGGTCCATTCCTACAGTTACAAAATCTATAAACATAAGCTCAGCTATGGGCCTAAGGCCTGTAGATGCTGCTCCCACTGCACATCCAACTATGGCCCCTTCAGATATGGGAGTATCCCTAACACGTTTCTCTCCAAATTCCTTAACTAAATCTCCCGTAACCCCAAAACAACCTCCAAATTCTCCTACGTCCTCCCCTAGTATGAATACATTTGGATTCTCCCTCATTCTTTTTCGCATACCTTCTCTAATAGCCTCTGAATAAGTAATAGTCTTCATCATGACCTTACCTCCTCTACTATATCGGTATATATGTCTTCAACAGCCGCTTCTACAGGAGGGAATGGACTTTCTTCTGCAAATTTAATAGCCTCTTTTATTTCAGCTGCTATTTCCTCATCTATCTTCTTAATTTCCTCTTCAGTTACCACATTATTGTCCAGCATAAACTCAACCAGTCTTGGAATAGGATCTTTTTGCAGCCATTCCTTAACTTCCTCTTCATCTCTGTAAACTGTTGGGTCCCCTTCAAAGTGTCCCCTATGCCTGTAAGTTTTGCACTCTATTAGAGTAGGTCCCTGACCATTTCTAGCCCTATCTACAGCTTCCTTTGCTGCCTCATATACAGCCAGTACATCATTTCCATCTACAACCACCCCTGGCATATTATAGGCTACTGCCCTGTCCGCTACATCCTGAATAGCCTGATGCCTGGATTGGTGCATGGAAATACCATATAGGTTGTTTTCACAGACAAATATTACCGGTAGTTTCCAAATACTTGCCATATTTAAGGCTTCATGGAAGGTTCCCTGGTTGGTAGAGCCGTCACCAAAGAAGCAAACACATACCTGATCTGTATCTCTGTATTTAGCGCTTAAACCTGCTCCTACAGCAATATTGTGGCCTGCCCCAACTATACCATTAGCTCCTAAAATTCCCCGGTCAGCATCTGCTATGTGCATGGAGCCTCCCTTGCCTTTACAATATCCTGTCTCCCTGCCAAAGAGCTCAGCAAACATATACTTTAGGTCTCCGCCCTTGGCTATAATATGGCCATGCCCTCTGTGGGTACTGGTTATATAGTCTGAATCCTTAAGATTGGCACATACTCCAGTTGCAACTGCCTCCTCTCCAATGTAGAGATGGACAAAGCCTGGTATCCTTCCTTCAGCAAACAGTTCTGCCGCCTTAGTTTCAAACTCTCTGATTCTCTTCATGGTCCTATACATTTGGATAAGTTTTTCATTTGATAAATCCAATCAAGATCCCCCCTTAAAGTATTTCTACTTCCACACAGGCAAGTGCTGCCTCAATGCTATTGTCCTTGTCCCCAAATTCTGGAATATAAAGGCCGGGTATTTGAAGTCCTCCCTTAACTGCAGTTACCTTCTTCTTGCCTATGGGAAGGCATTTTTTAATCCTATCCTCATCAATCTCCTCAGGCCTTGATACCGATAAAGTCACATTAACTGCCACCTGCTCATTAAAATCATCAATATCCAATATCTCCTGGAGGCCACATAGGCAACTTCTGGATATGGCATCTAATACAGCCTTTTCTGCTGCTCTGTTTACGTCTTGCCCGTGAAAATCAACTCCCATTCCAAACTCTAATATGAACCTTTTAATAGGGCTCCCTCCTTTCATTTACTCTTCAGTAAATGTATATTGCAAGTCCCATGCCAATATGTTTTATTATTCTGAATAGTCTTGTTATTTGTCTTGTTCACTAGATTAAGCTTCAGAATAAAACTAATAAAACACATAAAAAATTCCCATTGTTGGGAATTATAGTCCCAATAATGGGAATTTTCTTAGCGAAACTGATTCACATCTATGTAGTATTTATTTATCTTTCTATATATGGTAGACTTGCTCATATTAAGTTTTTTACCTGCCTCAATCACATGCCCCCTGCTATGTATTAGGGCATTAATTATAGCCTGTTTCTCTGCTTCTTCAATTGACATGGGTATGCTATCCAAATCATCCTTGTATTCAAATAGTGTATAGTAGCGTATTTCATCTGGCAGGTATTTTTCAGTAATCACATCCTCATCACACAGATAGTAGGCCCTTTCAACAACATTTTCCAGCTCCCTGACATTGCCCCTCCAATCATACTTTTCAGCATAGGCTATAAAGGAAGGAGCCACCCTCTTGTTGCTAAAGTTAGTTTTGTTCAGCCTATTTACAAAGTGATTTATGTATAATTTAATATCCCCCTTCCTTTTCCTTAAAGGAGGTATGCTTACCTTAAATACATTTAAGCGATAGTACAGGTCTTCCCTGAAATTTTTCCTCTTAACCTCTTCAAATAGGTTCCTGTTTGTAGCACATACCACCCTGACATCCAGCTTCTTTTCATATTTGCCCCCAATCCTGGTAATTGTGTAGCTGTCAAGGACCCTTAACAGCTTGGCTTGTAAATCTAGAGGAACTTCTCCAATTTCATCCAGGAAAATAGTACCTCCATTGGCCAGCTCAAATTTGCCAGGCTTGCCCTCCTTAACAGCTCCAGTAAAGGCGCCCCTTTCATATCCAAACAGTTCACTTTCCACCAAATCCCTGGGTATGGAGGCGCAGTTTACAGCTACAAAGGGTCCATCCTTTCTGTTGCTATAGTTGTGTATGGCATGGGCAAAGAGTTCCTTGCCAGTGCCGCTTTCACCTTCTATTAGAACACAGCCCCTTGTTCTTGCAAACTTCTTAGCATCCTTTATGATCCTTTTCATTCTAGGGTCAGTGGTTAATATATCATCAAAGGTGTAGCTGGCCTTATTGCCTGTTACTATATTAATTGTATTGTGCAAGTATTTCATTTCTCTAAACATTATAACCATGCCTATCAGTTGACTATCAGTCTTTACAGGGGTTATTTTCACATTACAGGTAATCCTGTTGCCATTAACTATAAAGTCGCAGTCTGTCTTTTCCAAGCAGGATGACTTTAAAGATAGGATATCCTCAAATACTACATCCTTCAGTAGGCTTCTTATATCCCTGCCAATAATCCTATCCTCTCCTACCTTTAAAATTCTTTGGGCTACATGGTTAGCTCTATTTATCTTATAATTTTTATCCACTATTATCATGCCGTCGGAAATAGAATTTACTGTGGTGGTTATCAGTTCATGGGATTTTATTAGGGAAAGTTCATTTTCTATGGAATAAGCAGCTGCAACTACAATGCCTAGGGTGTGTTTGTGGGCCTTGTGACAGCTGCCGGACATGTTTAATACTCCTATAAGATTTGCCTTGTCATCGTGGATAGGTGCTGCTGAACAGGTCCAGGGATGATGGCTTTCACAGTAGTGTTCAGCCCCAACTACCTGAATTGGCTTGTTCTCTTTAATGCAAAGGCCTATGGCATTGGTACCAACTTCTTCCTCTGTCCATAGGGAGCCTATAGTAAATCGCATCCTTTCAACCTCTTCCTTAATATTCTCATCTCCTATGGATTCTATTATGTAGCCTTCATCATCAGTTAATATGATTACAAAACCGGAACCGTAAACAAAGCTATGAAGATTTTCCATTATGGGACGGGCTACCCTTAGGAGCTCCTTGTTTTTGTTCATTATTTGCTCAAGCTTTTCAGGGTCTGCCCTCCTGCCAAGACCATTTTTAATATCTACCCCATATTCCTTACATCTTTGCCAAGACTTATAGATTACAGGCCTTACCAAATCTTCCTGGATTATATCTTCCTCAATGAATTTTTTCCAGGCCCTTTTGATCTCCTTTAAAAACTTCCCTCCCTGCATAATCTTGCCCCCTTTTAAGGTGTTATCCTTGGCAGCAAATCTCCAGTTAATTTATACCCAAATATAAGTTTATATTATATTTCATAAAATAGCAGCAATCTTTTATTGCCTACATCATAACAAGCCATTTAATTTTTTCCTAATCAAAAAATGAAGTTTGATGAGGTTTATTCCTATAGACTACCATATCTCTCTTAGTAATCTTAGTATCATCATCTACTTCACCGCACAATAGTCGTGAATTTACACCATATTGCTTTAGGTTGTTTATAACTGCCAGCTTGCTATAGTTTGCATAGCAATACAGACAGCCGTGTTTGCAGGTATTGTAGGCTCCAATGTCTATGCTTTCCACGCATCCGCATTCATCCCTTTGATTTTTGTCCTTC